>CAYFPX010000119.1:1395-10412 GCA_964344945.1 uncultured Enterobacterales bacterium | reverse complement strand
GGCCCACTCCGATCAGCAGGAGGGTGGCGCCGATGGTCGCCAGAGCCAGCCGCCAGGTGCGCTGGACCCGGAGGGCCAGCACCGCCGAGACCAGCAGCAGCCCGGCCCCGGGCCCGCCGTGAAGGGTCCAGGTGGGCACGGCCTTCAGGGGCTCGGTCGGGTCGAGTCCCGTGCCGCCGGCCTCCCACCAGCCCAGCACCGTCGGGACGAGCATGACCCCGGCGACGACCAGCCCGGACAGGGTCCAGCGGGTGCGCCCCGCCAGGGCGACGAGAGGCAGGCACACCACGGCCAGGGGGTGGTTCATCACCGCGCAGGCCCACGCGAGACCGACGGCCAGAGCCAGGCGCGGCCGGTCCTGGGCGGCGAGCGCCAGGGCGGTGAGCAGCCCGACCCAGACCGGCCCCAGGTAGGTCTCCGCCCCGGAGGTGAAGGTGTCGAGCAGACCCGGGTCGAGGGCCACCACGGCGCCGGCGATCACCGCGGGTCCGAGCCCGCCGAGCCGACCGGCGCACCAGGCGGCCAGGGGGGCAGCCAGGGCGTGCAGCCACGCCAGCCCCCCGACCGCCTGGATCAGGCTGCTCGCGCCCGCCAGCAGCGCCGCGTACGGCACGTACAGGGCCCAGCCGTAGGGCGGTGCGTGGGGGTGCGGGTTCACCGGCGAGGCGGTGGCCGTGAGCCAGGGGCCCATGCCGTCCGCCAGGACCATCACCGCCTCGACCTCGCGGAGCCGCAGGGCGACGGCCACCGCGTAGGCCACGACCGCTGCGACCCGGATCCACACGGCCCGAGGATACGCCGCGGCGCGGGTAGACTCGCGCCATCCCCGGGTCCCTGCTGGCGCTGTGGCTGGGGTGCGCTGGCGCACCCACGGTCGACCTGGACCTGGCCCGGGGCTGGCACCGGACCGGGGCGGAGGGCCGTCGTGCCTACGCCCTCGCACCCGGGGTGTCGTGGTCAGGGGGCGCGGTGGGGGCCGTGGCCGGGGGCTGCGGGCCCGAGGGCTGGCGGTCCGGTCCGGCGGAGCACCGCCCGGACTGCGCCGAGCCCCTGTGGGTCGCGCCCGTGTGGACCGTCCCGGACGGGCCGCCCGATGTCCTGCTCGTCATCGTCGACACCCTGCGGGTGGACCACGTGACCCCCGAGCGCACCCCCCGGCTGGTGGCCCACGCCGGCCAGGCCTGGTGGCCCGAGAGCGCCTGGTCCCCGGCGCCCTGGACCCAGCCGGCGGTCGCGGCCCTGTTCAGCGGGCGGCCGCCCTGGGCGCTCTTCCCGGAGGCGGCGCGAGCCCTGCCGGACGCGGTGGTGACCTGGATCGAGCAGCTGGACACCCACCGCCGCTGGCTCGTGGGCACCAACCCCTTCGTGACCGACAAGCGGGGCTTCCACCAGGGCTTCGACCGGTTCTCCATGGCGGCCGACGACCGGGAGGCGGTCGCCACCGCCCGGGCCTGGTGGGCCGAGGCCCAGGGGGGACCGCGCCTGCTCGTGGTGCACCTGATCGGGCCCCACCTGCCCTATGCGCCCGAGGAGCCTCCGCCGGGGGAGGGAGAGCGCGTGGGGGATGCCTTCGACGACCTGGACGGCGCGGCGACGGTTGGGGCACGGGACCGGCAGCGCATCGCGGACCTCTACGCCGCTGACGTCGCCGAGGTGGACCAGCGGGTCGGGGAGCTGCTGGACCTGGTGGGCCCGGAGGCGATCACGGCCGTCGTCTCGGATCACGGCGAGGAGCTCTGGGACCACGGCGGCTTCGAGCACGGCCACGCCCTCTGGCCCGAGGTGGTGCAGGTCCACGCGGCGGTGCGGGTGCCCGGGGTCGCCCCGCTGCGGCCCTCGGAGCCCCTGCGCCTCCAGGACATCGGCCAGCACCTGGCCCTGGCGGCCGGCCTGCCTCGCGACCCGGCGTGGAGCCCACCCACCGAGGTGGTGCGCCTGGGCTACCCGAGCACCCGCCGGCCCGCGGTGCACACCGACGGCCTGGTCGCACCGGAGGGGGTGCTGCTGCGAGGCAGCGCTCGGCACGTGGAGGGCGACGAGGCCGCGCTGCTGGCGCGGCTGGCCCGGGCCGATGCCCTGCGGTGGCGGGGGGAGCGGCAGGAGCAGCGGTGGTGTGCGGTCGCCGTCACCGCCGGCACGGTCCTGAGCCTGCCGGCGGCGGTGTCGTGGCGGGAGGACGAGCCGCCGACCGCCTGGGGGCCCGCCCGGCGTGCGGGGGCGCAGCTGATCGTCGAGCCGGTCCGCAGCGGCTCCTGGCGCCTGAGCGGGATCGAGGGCACGGACTGCCGCACCGAGCGCCTGGAGACCCTGCGACCCCTGGACTCCCTGGAGCGCCAGGGTCTGAGGGCCCTCGGCTATGTCGACTAGGTCCTGGATCGCCGCGCTGCTGGCCCTCGAGGTCCTGGCCACCGGGCTCGATCTCGGGCTCGGTCCCTGGAGCCGCATGCACTGGGAGGAGCTGTTCAACGCCCGGGCCGGCGTGCAGCTCACCTGTGGGCACTGGGACCGGATCCAGGCGCTCCAGTACCGCCCCTTCTGCGGCGGCTGCACGGCCGAGGCGGTGCTGGCGGTGCCCTTGTTCCGGGCCTTCGGGGCCACGGTCCAGGCCTGGAAGCTGGTGCCGGTGGCCTTCCACCTGGGGGTGGTCTTCCTCGGCACGGCCGTGGCCCGGCTCGCTGGCGGCCAACGGGCGGCCCTGGTCTGGCTCCTGCTGATGATCGCTGCCCCGGGCTTCTACCGGGACCTCGCCCTGACCGGCTGGGGCAACCACGTGGAGTCCTCGGTCTTTCCCCTGGGGGCCGTGCTGCTCATCGCCTGGGCCGCGCGGGCTGGTCCCTGGGCCCGGGCTCCGCTGCTGGTCGGGGCTGGACTGTGGACGGGGCTGGGACTCTGGTTCTGCCACACCTCGGCCCACGCCCTCCCGGCCCTGGCGGTGGCCGCACTCCTGGCGAGCCGCTGGCAGTGGCCGGCCTTCGTGGCGGGGGTGCCCCTGGGCGCCTGGCCCTGGTGGGCCCACCGTGCCGCCACCAGCGACGCTCGCCACGGGGTGGACTGGCTCCAGGCGGTCCACCCCGCCCCGCTGGACCGGCTCGTGGACTGGTTCACCGGGCCGATGCTGCGGGACGGGCTGTGGTCGCCCTTCGACTACGGCGACCTGGGGCCCTGGCCCGAGCTGTGGTGGGGGGTGCTGTGGGGGCTGGCGGCGGTGGGCCTGGTGGGAGCGGTGCGCCGCCGACCTGGCACCGACCGGGGCGCTACGCTCTTCGGTCCGCTGGCCATCGGGGGCCTGGTCGTGGCCTATGCGCTGCGCTTCGACCTCTGGCACCAGCTCCCGGACTCGGCCACCGATCCCAGCCTCAACCTGCGCTACCTGAGCCCGCTCATCCCGATGCTCTGGCTGGTCGCGGCCCTGGCACCAGGCGCGCTCACGGCCCGACCGCGAGGGGGGCGGGTCGCCACGGGCCTGCTGGCGCTCCTGGTCCTGGGCGGGACGGCGGCCCGGGTGGGCCAGTGGGAGCATGGCCACGGCCCGTCGCTCACGGCCGGGGTCTATGCCCACTCCGGCTGGCCGGACCGCACCGTGCCCGCGGGCCGGCCCCCCCAGCCCCTGCCGCGCATGTGGTTCCGCCCCGCGGATCTACAGGCGGCCAGGGCCTTCCTCGGCGACCACAGCGACGTCCTGCCCGAGTGTCGCTGGGACCACTGGCAGGAGCTGGGGCGGCGCCTCGGGCTGGCCGCAGCCCGGACCCCCGAGACCGTGCCTCCCCAGTCCGCGTGGCTCGCTGAGCTGCCGGAGGACGTGCCCCGGGACCTCGTGGCCGACGCCTTCGTCAAGGCCTGGGTCTCCGAGGACGGGTCCGGCCTGGACCAGGTCCCGGCGCGGGCTGCGGCCCTCGAAGCCCAGGCGCCCGGCTGGGGCGCGGCGATCACCGCGGCGGCCGCACGGCGGGCCGGCCGATAGGGCAAGCCCATGGACCTCCTCCACGACGGCCCCTCGGACAGTCCCCACACCCTCGTGCTCGCTCACGGCGCCGGCGCGGGCATGGACCACGCCTTCATGGCGGCCTTCGCCGAGGGGGTCGGTGCCGCGGGCGTCCACGTGGTGCGCTTCGAATTCAGCTACATGGCCGCGGCCCGCGCGGCGGGCAAGCGCAGGGGCCCGGACCGCATGCCCAAGCTCCAGGCCCGGTTCCGCGAGGTCCTCGCCCAGCTCGGCGGCCGGGTCGTGCTCGGTGGCAAGTCCATGGGCGGTCGGGTGGCCTGCCACCTGGCCGGCGAGCCCCAGGCCAGGGGGGTGCTGGTCCTCGGCTATCCCTTCCACCCGCCGGGCAAGCCGGAGAAGCTGCGGCTCGAGCCCCTCCAGGCACCGCCGGTGGACGTGTTGATCATCCAGGGCGAGCGCGACCCCTTCGGGACCCGGGAGGAGGTCGTGGGCTACCCCATCGGCCCGAGCGTCGGGGTCAGCTTCCTCCCGGGCGGGGACCACAGCCTCAAGCCACGCAAGCGGAGCGGTCACACCTTCGAGGACAACCTCGCTCGGGCCGTCGAGCTGGCGGTCTCCTTCATCCGCGTGAGGCCGGAGTAGGCCACCTCGCCGTCAGAACGGCGGCGCCAGGTGGTTCAGCACCACGAAGCCCACCGTCCGGTAGAGGCCCAGCCCGAGGAGGGCAGCGCAGCCCCACCGCCAGGTGTCGTCGTTGTCGTAGATCGACCACAGACCTGCGGCCAGCAGGCCGCCGGCGGTGGCCAGGCCCGTGTTGTGGGCCCACTGGACGAGGTGGCCCCCGAAGGGTCGGTCCAACAAGGACACGGCGATGGCCCCGGTGGCCAGCCAGAGCAGGCCGCGCCGAGGGGCGTCCAGGCGAGCACCGCCCCGGTGAAGCCCGAGCCCGATGGCGCACAGGCCCAGCACCTGGGGCACCTGGAAGAGCACCAGGTTCAGCCACTCGATGCGGTGGGGCTCGCTCAGGAAGCCGCTGGGAGACTGGGGGTCGAAGCCCGTCCAGAACAGGCCCCCGTGGCCTTCGCCCAGGTGCGCCAGGCTGCCCCACACCAGGAAGGGGTTGTCCGGGGGGCCCAGGCCCTGCCAGGGGCCGAACCACAGCCACAGGGCCAGGGCTGCCCAGAGCCCGATCGCGGGCAGCACACCCGCGGTCCATCCGGACCGGCCCCTGCGGGCGAGCACCCAGGCCCAGAGCGGCAGGACCGCGACCGCGAGGAGGTGGGCGCTGACGGCCGCGCCCATCGCCAGCCCCGTGCGCCAGGGCGCCCGATCCTCCTGCAGGTCGGCCACCGCAGCCCACGCCGTCAGCAGCACGCACAGTCCGGGCACGCTGTAGATCTCCCGGTGACCGGCGAAGAGCGCCGTCGCGGGGGTGGCCAGCACCAGCAGGGCCAGGGGTAGCCGACGACGTGGCTCGCCCAGGCGCCCGGCCAGGCCCCAGGCCGCCGCTGCCCACGGCAGCGACAGCAGCCAGCTCACCTCCGCCAGGTCTGCGTCCCTGGGACTCCGGAGCGGTTCGGTCAGCGCGAGGGCCTGGGCGATGGGCCGCAGCAGCTGGAGCACGACGTTGCTGCCGAGGTTGGTCGGGTAGGCCCGGTCGAAGTCCTGCACCCCGAGGCGCAGGGTGTAGTAGGCCTTCTCCGAGAGTCCCAGGGCCAGCAGGCCGACCACGACGACGACGAAGACCGCACCGCCGGCCGGGCCGGCCCCGTGCAGGCGGGCCCCGAGGGTCCCCAGGGCCCCGACCACCCGGGTGCCGATCGGCGGCACGCACAGGGCGAGGGCGGCCAGCGCCAGGCCGGCGTTCCACGGGCCCGGCAGGTGGTGGACCATGCCCAGGGCCCACTCTCCGTCGCCCTGGGTCGCCACCGGCGTCGCCAGCGAGGCGGCGACGACGAGTGCCGTGAGCGCCGCGAGCGCCCCGGCGAGCCAGCGGGAGGGGGCCACGGGTCCTCGGTCTCCAGGTAGCCCAGCGCCTCCAGCGCCGCCCGCACCCCCTGGTCCGTGGCCCCGGCCTGGGGGGGAGCCGCGGCGTCCCACGCCCGCAGCATCTCCAGCAACACCGGGAGGCGCGGGTGATCATCGGGCAGGCGGACCGGCGGCACCTGGAGCTGCCAGAGGGAGGGCGGCTGCTCGTGCTCCACCCGCTCCATCAGCAGCAGGCGCTGCCAGACCACGCCGTGCTCGTTGCCGAGGTTGTTCCAGCGTCCCCCGCTCTCCTCTCTCCGGGGCTTGGTGGCCTCCAGGAAGATGGGCGCTGCCGTGGTGCGGCCGCCGGACACCAGGGGCGCCACCCGCCGGCCGGGCCCCAGCCGACCCGCCACCCCGAGCTGATCCAGGGCGAGCTGGGCCACCTCGCTCAGGGCCACCGGCTGCTGGACGAGCCGGGGGGCCAGGGCCAGGCGCCCCCGACCGGTGACGATCAGCGGCACCCAGGTGGCGAAGGGGTCCACGTCTTCCCCGTGCAGGAACGGCCGTCCGGGGAGCTCGCCGAAGCCCTCGCCGTGATCGGCCACGGCCACGATCAGGGCGTGCTGGAGTCGCCCCCGGGCCTCCAGCCCGGCCAGCAGGGCGCCGATGCCGGTGTCCATCTGCCGGACCTCGGCCTGGTAGAGGCCCCGGAGTCGCGCGAGGTCGGCGCTGTCCAGGCCTTGGAGGTCGAGGTCCCCGCGCATCACGTCAGCGGTCTCCCCGGTGCCGCCGCTGAGCGGCGCATAGGGGTGGTGGGGGTCGAAGTAGTGGGCCCAGAGGAACAGCGGCCGGTCTGCCGGAGCCCGGTCGACCGCTGCGAGGGCCCGGGCCGTCACCTCGGGGGCGCGGTCCTCGGGGCCCTCGCTGGTGAAGCGGTCGTCGTAGCCGTCGAAGCCACGGTCCAGGCCCAGGCTGCGGCCCAGCACCGCCGCGGCGACCACGGCCTGGGTGGCCCACCCCTGGTCCGACAGCACCTCGGCCAGGGTGGGGTGGTCGGGTCCCAGGGGGACGCCGTTGAAGGGCACCCCGTGGCTGTGGGGATCCAGCCCCGTGAACAGCGAGGCGTGGGCGCTCTGGGTGCTCGGGGCGTGGCTGAAGGCGCGGCCGAAGCGCACGCCGGAGGCCGCCAGCGCGTCGAGGGTGGGGGTGTCGCCGTCGGGGCCGCCGTAGGACCCGAGAGCGTCCGCCCGGGTCGTGTCCAGGGTCAGCAGGACCAGCGTCGGCGGAGGGACCGGGGCCGGTTCCTCCGTCTCGTGTGCGGTCTCAGGTGTGCCGCTGCAACCCGCTGGAATCAGCAGAAGAAGTGGCAGGTGCCGACGCACACTTGACCAGTCCGTGGGGCGATGGGAGCCTTCTTCATCAGCCTGCTAGTGTCCTGTCTCAGAAGTTCGTGAGGCAATCACGCAGCCATCGCCGCGGCTGGTGGTCTGCTCGAGCGGCCGGTGTGGCCGAGTCACATCAACGCGAGAGCGGGCCGCCAGGCGTGGCGAGGGCAAGTGAGTGTCCACGAACTTCTGAGACAGGACACTAGCCGCCCGCGGGGCGCATGCGCACGGCGGTGGCCTCGATCTCGTAGTGCTTGCCCCCCTCGGCGGCCTCGGGCATGGCGTCGGTGTTCGCCGACTCGGAGGCGTAGTGGGCGACCGTCTCGGCGTCGACCTCTCTCTCCAGGACCGTGCCCTGGACCTGGCAGTCCCCGCCGGCGCCGTTCATGTCCACGGCGAAGCCGTGGTCCTTCATGGTGATGCGCATGGTGCGGTCGCCGTCGGCGATGACCATCCAGCAGCCCTTCTTCTGGCAGACGTCGGCCACCCGGCCTTCGACCACGAGGCTCTGGCCGACGAACTTCGACGGGTCGTCGAGGAGCTGGCTGGCCGGGATGGCGGCGTTGATGTCGAGCTCGCCGCCGTAGCTGGTCCAGGCGCGGCCGCTGGGGCGGGGCTCGGCGGAGCCGTCGGCGGAGGGGGCGCCGGGCTCGCCCGGGGGCGGTGCGCCGCCCTCGGCGCCGGGCTGTCCGGGCTGTCCGGGCTCGCCGGGGGCGGTGGCGGCCTGGCCGTCGGGGCCGGTGGCGGTGGTGCTCTCGGGTGGGGTGGCGCAGGCGAGGATCAGCAGGGCACTGAGCACGTGGAACTCCTGGGAAGGTGTGTCCGCTATCCCGCGACCGGGGAGGGCACACCTGGACCCCGATCAGGCCCCCGCGGTTGGTGAGCACCCCAGGGGGCACCGCCACAGCTGTCGGAGCTGCTGGCCGCCCCGGGCGGCCACCAGGGCGACCACGGCCAGGCCCCCGGTGAGGCCCCAGCCGGCTGCGGCCAGCCCCCAGCCGGCGAAGGCGAGCCGGTCCGTCCACCGGAAGCGTTCCGGGGTGCCCGGCGCCCAGGGGTCGGCCTGGCCCGCCCGGTCCGGCTGCACGGCCAGCTCGCGTCGGAGCTGGCCCACGCGGGCCTGGAGCAGGGCCGGGGTGACGCCTGTGGCGTAGAGGTTCCGGCTGCCTCGCCCGCGCACGAAGGCCCGGAAGACCCGGCGCGGGGCGGCCACCAGGCCGGTGAACAGCCCCCACAGGGCGATGATCCAGGCGTAGCCGAGCCGGCCAGCGCCGCCGCTGCCCAGCTCCCAGGCGGAGATCTCGGCCTCGCCGCGCCAGTCCGTGCCGTAGCCGGTGGCCAGGTGGTGCAGGTCGTGGACCCGCATGGCCTGGGCCCGGGCCGGTGGGTTGGGGACCCGGTAGGGCCAGGGGCCGAAGTCCGCGTCCTGCCAAGGGGCGTCGTAGCCGCCATCCGGTTCGAAGCCGGCGTCGCGGAAGAAGGCCTGGCGGGCCTGGTGGAGGGAGAGCTTCGGGTCAGCGTGGAAGGGGGTGCGCGTCATCGCGCGAGATGTGTGCACGTTCGTGCAAGCGTCAACCGTGCTCGTGCTCATAGCGTGGATCACCGGGTCTCCCCGAAAGTGTTGAGTGCTGGGGTCTGACACCTCATCCCTCATCCCACCGGGTCTCCCCGAAAGTGTTGAGTGCTGGGGTCTGACACCTCATCCCACACCTCATCCT
>CAYFPX010000119.1:0-1370 GCA_964344945.1 uncultured Enterobacterales bacterium | reverse complement strand
GCACGGCCGCACCATCGGGGCCGAGGCGCTCCTTGGCCGCTAGTGTCCCGGATCGATGATGACTGGTGAAACCTCATCGGGCCCATGGACCTTCAGCGTCCGCTCGCCGAACTCCCGGATCTTGTGCAGGATGTCATCGGCCGTCTTGGTCCAGCGGAAGGGCTTGCAGTCCTCGTTGTGAGCGTCGATGTACTCGATGATGGCCGCTCGGAGCTGCGGAACGCTGGTGTGTGACCCGCGCTTGAGCGCCTCCTCGGTGAGCAGCGCGAAGAAGCGCTCGACGAGGTTGAGCCACGAGGAGTAGGTCGGTGTGAAGTGGAGGTGGAAGCGGGGATGACGCAGAAGCCACCTCTTCACCACCGGGGCCTTGTGGGCAGACAGGTTGTCGAGGATGACGTGCACCTCGAGGTCCGGCTCGACGACCTTGTCGAGCTCTCGGAGGAAGTCGACGAAGTCCTTGGCGCGGTGCTGGCTCTTGGTCTGGGCGACGACCTCCCCCGTCTTGGTGTTCAGGGCGGCGAAGAGGTCGAGGGTTCCGTGGCGGAAGTAGTTGTGGGTCTGCCGCTCCGGCATACCGAGGTCCATAGGCAGGATGGGCTGCTGGCGCTCCAAGGCCTGGACCTGCGGCTTCTCGTCGAAGGCGTAGACCACCGCGTGGTCCGGCGGGTTCATGTAGAGCCCGACGATGTCCCGCACCTTGTCGATGAACTGTGGGTCGTTGGACAGCTTGAAGCCCCGGACGATGTGGGGCTTGAGCCCGTGCGCACGCCAGATCCTGCCGACCGAGGAGTGGCTGACGCCGGCCTTCCTGGCCATCTTGCGGGTGCTCCAGTGGGTGCTCCCCTTGGGAGTCGTCTCCAGGGTCTCGACGACGATCTTCTCGACATCCTCGTCGGTGATCGAACGAGGCGCTCCCGGCCGCGGTTCATCGTAGAGCCCCTCCAGACGCCGTTCGGCGAACCGCCTTCTCCAGATGGCGACTGTCTTCGGGTTCACGTGGTGCTTCTTGGCGACCGCTGTGTCCGGTTCCCCCGCAGCGCTGGCCAGCACCAGCTTGGCTCGCAGGGCGACGTGGCGGTTGGTCCGAGAGCGCCGGGCGAGCCGCTCCAGTTCCTCCTGCTCGTCGCCAACGAGTACGACCTCGACCTTTGGGCGTCCGGGGCGCCTGGGTTTGCTCATGCGAGACCTCCTCCGTGAGACGAGATCACACGTGGGCACAGGATCCGCCAGACTCTTCTGAGACAGGACACTAGAGGGTCACCCCCAGATTCAAGCCCGAGCTGAACTCCACCGGACCGACCTCGTGCGCGGCGTGGCCGTCCGGGAACACGAGCTCGGGCCGGCGGAGCGGAATCCGGGGGGCGATTCAC
>CAYFPX010000118.1:6942-24131 GCA_964344945.1 uncultured Enterobacterales bacterium | reverse complement strand
CCTCTGGGTGCGGCTGCTGCACCTGGTCTTCGGCACCTCCCAGTACGCGATCGCCACGGTCCTGGCGGCCTTCATGGGGGGGCTGGCGCTGGGCGGGTTCTGGGCCTCCCAGCACGCGGACACCGTGCCGCGACCCCTGGGGCGGTACGGGATCCTGGAGCTGATCATCGGCGGCTGGGCGGTGGTGTTCCCCTGGCTGCTGGACGCCGTCACCCCGCTCCTGCTTGGACTGCACCGGAGCCTGGAGCCACCGCCAGCGCTCTTCGCCACGGTGCAGTTCGCGGCGGTCTTCCTGCTGCTGCTGGTGCCCACCACCTGCATGGGCGCCACCTTGCCGCTGCTCGCGCGCTTCGCGACCCGCAGGGTGGGCGAGGCGGGCGCGGTGGTCGGCTGGCTCTACGGGGTGAACACCTTCGGCGCGGTCGCGGGGGTGGCGCTGGCTGGCTTCGGCCTGCTGCCCGGCCTCGGGCTGGCGGCCACGACCTGGCTCGCGGCGGCGGCGAACGTCGTGCTGGGCGTGGCGGCGCTGGCGCTCTCCCAGCAGGCGGGGGACTCCCAGGCGCTGGACGCGGACCTGGAGGCCGGCGCCGCCCCTCGGCGCCTCGCCGTGGGCCTGCTCGGCGTCGCGGCCCTGTCGGGGTTCGCGGCCCTGATCTACGAGCTCACCTGGTTCCGGCTGATGGCCCTGATCCTGGGTGGCTCGACCTATGCCTTCTCGGTGATGCTCATCGCCTTCCTGGTGGGCATCGCGGGCGGGGGCTGGGCGGCCGGCGGGTTCGCTGACCGACTGCAGCGCCAGGGCGGTCGGACAGGCACCCTCCAGGGCCTGGTCCTGGTCCAGCTGGGCATCGCCGGCCTGACCTGGGCGATGATGTGGCTCTGGCAGGAGCTGCCCTTCGCCTTCGTGGGGCTCTACGACGCCATCGAGGGCGTGGACACCCTCTTGTGGGTGATGACCCTGCTCCTGGCGGCCGGGGTCATGGCGCCCCCGGCGCTCCTGATGGGCGCCACCTTCACCCTGCTGGTCCGGGCCGCCATCGGGGGCCGCCAGGACCCCCTGGGGCGGGCCGTGGGGCGGCTCTACGGCGCCAACACCCTGGGCGGCATCGCGGGGGCGGCCCTCGGGGGCTTCGTGCTCCTGCCGCTCCTGGACCTCACGGGCGCTGTGCGGGTCGCCGCCGCCGCGAACCTGCTGGCCGCGCTGCTGGCGGCCTGGCCCCTGTTCCGGGGCGAGACCCGGGGCCGCGCCAGGAGCCACGCGGTGGGCATCGCTGTGGCCGCCGGCGTGCTCATCGCGGTGCCGCCGCCCTGGAACCCGCTGCTCATGACCGCCGGCATGTACAAGTACGTGTCCGATCTCGACGACCACAGCCGCGAGTCGATCCTCGACTACGCGGTGCACGGCTACCGGCTGCTGTACTACGACGAGGGCCTCAGCACGGTCGTGACCGTGGCCCAGTCCCGCCAGACCGGCAACGTCTGGCTCGCCAACAACGGCAAGGTCGACGCCTCGACGACGGTGGACATGCCGACCCAGGTGCTGGTGAGCCACCTGCCGATGCTGTTCGCCACCGAGCGCAGTCACGTGGTGGTGGTGGGGCTCGCCTCGGGCATCAGCGCCGGCGCCCTGACCCTGTACGACGAGGTCGAGCGCCTGGACGTGGTGGAGCTGGAGCCCGCGATCCTCGAGGCCGCCCGGTACTTCGAGGACTACAACCACCACCTGCTCGACGACCCCCGGGTCACGGTCTACGCCAACGACGGCCGCAACCACCTGTTCCTGGCCGAGCCGGGGTCGGTGGACGTCATCGTCTCGGAGCCGTCGAACCCCTGGATCTCCGGGGTCTCGAACCTGTTCACCCAGGAGTTCTTCGAGATGGGCCTGGCGCGGCTGAAGCCCGAGGGGGTGGGTCCAGATGTACGGCATGGACGACGAGGACCTGCGCTCCTTGCTGGGCACCTTCTCCGACGTCTTCCCCCACGTGGCCCTGTTCGCCGCCGCCGAAGACGCCGACCTGGTGATGGTCGGCTCGCGGGTGCCTCTGACCCTGGACCCTGCGGCGGCGGCCGCGCTGGTCTCGGGGCACGCGGGGCGCTCGGCGGAGCTCCAGGCCATCGGCATCGAGACCCCGCACGATCTGCTCGCCTACTTCCAGATGGACGGCCCGGCGCTGCAGGAGATGGCCGAGGGGGCCCAGCGCAACACCGACGACAACATGCGCATCGAGTTCTCGGCGCCTCGCAACCTGCACCGCGAGACGGTCCCGGAGAACCTGGCCCTGCTCTACGACCACCTCCAGTCGCCCTGGCTCGGCACGGTGGAGGACGGCCTGGCCATGGGCCGTGCCTACGCAGAGCGCAAGGAGTGGGTCCGGGCGCTGATCGTCGTGCGGGAGGTGCTGGCGGTGGCCCCGGACCACGAGGAGGCCCAGGCGCTGCGACTCGAGTGGGCGATGGCGCTGAAGGTGGCGCTGGACGGGATCGACGAGGAGGAGTGAGGGACTACTTGTCGTCGTCGTCCAGCTCGATCTCGATGCCGTGGCCGGCGGCTCGGCGGGCGTTGCGGCGACCGAGCATGGCCTCGAAGGGCCCGCTGACCAGGTAGAGCATGCCCAGGCCGAAGAGCCACAGGCTGATGTCGTAGTAGACGCCGAGGGCGATGCCCGAGCCGGCGGTCAGCGCGAAGAGCGCCTTGGTGCGGGCGTTGCGGCGGAAGGACTTGAAGGTGCGGAAGGGCACCGGCGAGACCATCAGCAGGGCGAGCAGCGCGGTGAAGGCGAGGGGACCTTCGACGTTGGCGACGAAGGTGCGGCCGAGGGCGGCGTGGCTCATGACCATCGCGGCGAGCATGCCGCCGGCGATGGTGGTGGTCAGGCCGTCGGAGTGGGTCTCCTTGGTGCCGTCGGTCTCGATGTTGAAGCGGGCCAGCCGGAAGATGCCGCACAGCGCAAAGGCGAAGCTGACGGCCAGGCCGACCCAGCCAATCGCGTCCAAGCCCCAGGCGTAGACCAGCATGGCGGGCGCGATGCAGAAGGCCACCGCGTCGCTCAGGGAGTCGAGCTGGATGCCGAACTCGGAGCCCCGGCCGGTGACCCGGGCCACGCCGCCGTCGAGCAGGTCGAAGACCATGGCGAAGAAGATGAGCAGCCCGGCCTGGTAGAAGACCCGCGGGTCGCCGGGGTTCCCTGCGGCGAGCAGGATGGCGTAGAAGCCGCAGAAGAAGCCGGCCGAAGTGAACCAGTTGGGCGGGTTGAGGAAGTGCTTCAGCATCGGTCCCATCCTCGATCGCGGCCCAAGATAGGGCGTGATCGCCCGATCGGCAATGGCGGATGCATCAGCGTGTCGTGGCCTCGGACCGAAGGGTGCCGTGGAGCAGTGCGCAGGCCTCGTCGCCGCGGTCAGCCGGCACCCGCCAGCAGAGGGCCTCCGGCGCGGCGGACCAGGCCAGGAGGGGCAGCTCGGCGGCCGCCAGGGCGGCGAGGCCCCGGGCCGCCAGGTCGCCCCGCAGGCCGATGCCCGTGCCGACGGCGGTCACGACCGCGACCCGGCCCAGGCTCTCCGCCCGGGCAGGCACCTCGAAGGCGGCCCGATCCGGCCAGTTCCGCAGGTCCACGACCACCTCGTCGCCGGATGCGCTCCGCACGGCGGCGCCGGCCGAGGCCAGCGCCGCGAGCAGCGCGGGCAGGTCCTCGGAGCGGAAGGCCTCGAGCTCGTGGTCGACGGCCAGGGCCGCCACCCGAGGGGGCTGAGGCGGCACCGAGATGCGCGTGCCAGGCTCCTGCCCGGTCGTCGCCGAGAGGTGCAGGGTGACCCCGTGACGGTGGGCGTAGGCGACCGCCTCGTCGTGGAGGACCTTGCCCCCGCCTCGGGCCAGGGCCAGGGCTTCGTCGAGGCTCAGCTCGTCCAGGCGCAGGGTGTCGGGCACCTTGCGGGGATCGGCGCTGTAGACGCCGTCGACGTCGGAGCAGATCTCACACCAGGCGGCGCCCAGGGCCGCCGCGAGCACCACCGCCGTGGTGTCGGAGCCCCCTCGGCCCAGGGTGGTGACCTCCCGGTCCCGGCTCACGCCCTGGAAGCCTGCGACGATCGCCACGTGGCCTTCCGCCAGGGCGGCCCGGAGCCGGTCCGGGCGCACGGCGACCACGCGGGCGTTGCTGTGGGACTCGTCGGTGATGATGCCGCTCTGGCTCCCGGTGAAGCTCCTGGCAGCCACGCCCCGGTCGTTGATGGCCATCGCCAGGAGCGCCATGCCGATGCGCTCGCCGACGCTCACCAGCATGTCGAGCTCCCGCCGGCCCGGCGCTGGCGAGACCCGGCGGGCCAGGGCCAGCAGCTCGTTGGTGGTGTTGCCCATGGCGGAGCACACCACCACCACCTGGTGGCCGTCGGCCACGGTCTGCACCACCCGCTCCGCGACCTGGTGGATGCGCTCGACGGTGGCGACGGAGCTGCCGCCGTACTTCTGGACGACGATCACCAGATGTGGACTTCGTCTACGTAGACCACGTTGGGCCCGCGATCCGAGCTGTAGAAGGCGGTGACGTCGCGCAGGACCAGCGCCTCGAGATCCTCCGGATCCAGTCCCTGCTGGCCTTCGGTCGATGGGAAGTCGGTCACCCGGAATTCGACGGGGACCCACCGGTCCGTGGGCACGGCGACCGGCGCCTCGGGCGCATAGCGGCGGCCGCGGTCGTCGTAGAGCGACGGCAGCACGTAGGCGGGGAAGGCCTCGCTCCGGAGCGACATGCGCACCACTGCCGGCGCGGGCTGTGGGCGGTCGAAGTAGACGACGATCTGGTCGTCTTCTCGATCCTCGACGGTGGTGGACCAGGCCATGGCCGGCTCGCCCTCCGGGGGCAGGGGGCGGGCCTCGATGCTGCCCTTGTCGCCGTGCTGCCAGCTGTGGAGCCAGTGGGCGGTGCCGAGCCGGAAGTCGTGGGAGACAGGCAGGCGCCGGATGCGCAGCTCCTGGGCGTCGATCTGGCCCAGGAGGGCGGCGGCGAGGGGGGCGGCGGTGGGGTCGTCCTGGGCCCGGCGCAGCTCGCGCCGGGCGGTCTCCACGTCGCCTTCGAGGTAGGCGGCCCGGCCGAGCCAGTAGTGGAGCTCGCCGGTGGAGGTGTCGCTGGGCGGCAGGCCCGCGAGCAGGCCGGCGTACCAGTCCTGGGCGCCGGCGGCGTCGCCTTCGGCGGCCTCCTTGAGCAGGCCTTCGTGCATGCCCTGCCAGGCCCGCAGGTCCTGGGCCTCGGCGCTCAGCCCTGCGAGCAGCAGGAGGGTCATCAGCCCTCTTCGGCGATGAAGCGGTAGCCGACCCCGTGCATGGTCTCGATGAACCGCGGGCTCTGGGCGTTGTCACCGAGCTTCTTGCGCACGTTGAGGATGTGGGTGTCGACGGTGCGCGTGGTGACGTTGGGGCTGTACTCCCAGATCTCCTTGAGCAGCAGATCCCGGGCCAGCACCTTGCCCCGGTGCTCGATCAGGTAGCGCAGGAGCTCCTGCTCCCGGTTGCTCAGGCGCTCCTCGATCCCGCCGGGCCGGCGGATGACGTAGTTGTCGAGGTCGACGTCGATCTCGCCGAAGCGGTAGAAGCTGCGGGCGCCGCCGCTGCGCCGCAAAGAAGCGCGGATGCGGGCGTTGAGCTCGCGCAGGGAGAAGGGCTTGGTGATGAAGTCGTCGGCGCCGAGCTCGAAGCCCAGCAGCTTGTCCTGCTCGCTGGTGCGGGCGGTCAGGAAGAGCACGGGGCCCTTGAACTTGCGGGTGTCCCGGAGCGCACGGCAGATCTCGAAGCCGTCCATGTCACCGCCGTTGGGGCCTTCCTGGAGCATGACGTCGAGGACCGCCACGTCGGGGGGGAAGCGCTCGGCGAGCTCCAGGGCCTCGGGGCCGCTGCGGGCGCCGTAGACGTCGAAGCCTTCCCGGCGGAAGTAGGCCTGGAGGGACTTGAGCACCTCCAGCTCATCTTCGACGAACAGAATCCTTGCCATGCTGACCCCTAAGTCCGCTCAGAAGCCCCGGTGCCGGGGAGGGGGAAGTGTAACGTGAAGGCCGTTCCGACACCGATCTCGGAGGTCACGCTCACCGTGCCGTGGTGGGCCTCCATGATGTATCGGACGATGGTGAGCCCGATGCCGGTGCCCTTCTTGCGGCGGGCGTCCTTGTCTCGGCTGCGGAAGAAGCGGTCGAAGATCTGGGGCAGCTCTTCGGCGGAGATGCCCAGCCCCCGGTCCGAGACGATGATGCGCACCCACTCCTCGTCGTAGCGGCACTCGATGCCGATCCAGCCGCCGGACTCGCCGTACTTGGCGGCGTTGGAGATCAGGTTCTGCAGGACCTGGCGCACGGCCTCCGGGTCGTGGTCGACCATGGGCAGGTCGTCCGGGAGGCGCATGTCCATGATGATGCCGCGGGTCTCCATCGCGTAGCGGCTGCTCTCCACGGCCATGCGGATGGTCTCCAGCAGGTCGCCGGGCCGCAGGGTGTAGTTCTTGGTGCCCTGCTCGATCGCGGCGAAGTCCAGGATGTTGTCCACCAGCCGACTGAGTCGCTCGGACTCGGTCACGATCGTGTCGTAGTGGGACTGGAGGTCCTCCTCCTCCTCGACCAGCCCGAGCTGGAGGAATTCGCCCTTGAGGCGGATGTTGGTGATCGGGCTGCGGAGCTCGTGGCTCACGTTCGCGGCGAAGTCGGCCTTCATGCGGGCGACGTCGAGCTCCTGGCCGATCATGCGCCACGTGAGCACGGTGCCCGTGGTGATCATCAGCACCGAGAGCAGGATGATGGTCAGGCGCTGGTTGCGCTTGCTGGCCTGGACCGCCTTCATCTGATCGGGGCCCTTGGGGGTCACGACCAGGCTCCAGCCGGGCATCCAGGGCGCCAGGCTCCGGCGGGTCATCGCCGCGACCGGCAGGTCCATGTCGGGCGGCACCAGGGACGCCACCACCGAGCCGTCGGCCCGACCCGCTTGGACGCTCAGGGCGGCGAGGCCCCGGCGGAGCTCGGACAGGTCCAGGGCGAAGGCGTAGAGGTCCCCAGACCACCAGATCGTCGCCCACAGCACGTCGTCGACGCGCTTGTAGGCCATCTCCGCGGTCTCGATGGGCAGGGCCAGCCCACCGCCGGTGAGGACCGAGAGGTCGGGATGCAGCTGCTCCGCCCAGAACAGCAGGCGGGTCTTCTCCTCCAGCCGACCGCGGGCCGTGGCCAGCCAATCCCGGGGCGCCAGCTCCTCGAGCAGCTCCAGGGCCCGGGCCGCGATGGCCCCCTCGCCGCCCCGCCCGATGGTCCAGCGCTCGCTCAGCTTGCCATCGACGAGGGCCATCAGCTCGGTGGTGCCTGCGATGCTGTTGCGGCCGAGGTCCAGCTCACCGAGCTTGAGCTGGGCCAGGCCGCCCAGCCGGAAGCCGTGGATGTCCCGGACGTTGGCGTAGTCGATCACCACCTCGGTCAGCACCAGGGCGGCCTCGTCGTCGTCGCCGGCCTTCATGAGTGCCCGGCCCTTGCTGAACAGCGCCTGGCCCTTGGCCTGGCGGCCCCGGGCGTTGCGGAAGGCCCGGTCGTAGAGCGTGGCCGCGACGTGGGGATCGCCCCCGGGCTGCTCGTGTCCCCGGGCCGCCCGCCACGTGTCGCTGAAGTAGACCGCCTGGTCCACGGGCGGGGTGTCCGGCGGTGGCTCGAAGGGCGCGGCGATGTTGCCCTGTCCGTCCAGGCGCACGGCCAGCAGCAGGTAGGGGCTGATCTCACCGACCTGGTCGACGACGCTGCGCCCGGACTCCAGGCGCCGGCGGACCGCCGACTCGAAGCCGCCGAAGAGCGCGTCGGTCCGGGAGACCACGGCGGCGGCCAGGGTCTGCGCCCGCCGCTCCACCTCGACCCGGACCTGCACCTCCTCGGAGCGCAGGGAGCTCAGGGAGAAGTAGGCCAGGGCGAGCCCGGGCAGGATGACCGTGAGCAGGAAGACCCAGAAGAAGCGCAGCTGCCCCCGCAGCTCCAGCAGCTGCTGCAGGGCCTGGACCTCGCCGCCCTTGGAGGGGGCGAGCAGGCGGGCGGCCAGGCGGAGGAGGCGTCCTGGTCTTCTTGTCTCGAGTTCGGCCAAGGCGCGGGCAGTCTAAGCGCTTCCGAGCCGTCAGCTGTCAGCTGTCAGCTGACAGCTCCTCTCAGAAGAACGCCTGAATCCCCGTGAGGTATCGACCCAGGATCAGGTTGTGGATGTCGTGGGTCCCCTCGTAGGTCTTCACCGACTCCAGGTTCACCATGTGCCGCATGACCGGGTACTCGTCCAGGATGCCGTTGGCGCCGTGGATGTCGCGGCTCACGCGGGCGATCTCCAGGGCGATGTCGACGTTGTTCATCTTCGCCAGGCTGATCTGCTCGGGGATGACCGTGCCGTCGTCCTTCATGCGGCCGCACTGGAGGGCCAGCAGCTGGCCCTTGGTGATCTCTCGGAGCATCCACGCGAGCTTGTTCTGGATGAGCTGGTAGCTGGCGATGGGCTTGTCGAACTGGATGCGGCTCTTGCTGTACTCCAGCGCCGAGTGCATGCAGGCCATCGCCGCGCCCAGGGCACCCCAGGAGATGCCGTAGCGGGCGTTGTTGAGGCAGCTGAAGGGACCCCGGAGACCGGCGACCTCGGGCAGCAGGCGGTCCTTGGGGATGCGGCAGTCCTGGAAGACCAGCTCGCTGGTGATGCTGGCCTTGAGGCTGTGCTTGCCGTGCATCTCCGGCGCGGAGAAGCCGGGGTCGCCCTGCTCGACGATGAAGCCGCGGATGCGGCCGTCGAGCTTGGCCCAGACGATGGCCACCTGGGCGATGGTGCCGTTGGTGATCCACATCTTGGCGCCGTTGAGCACGAAGCCGTCGCCGTCGTCCACCGCCTTGGTGATCAGGCCGCCGGGGTTGGAGCCGAAGTCCGGCTCGGTCAGGCCGAAGCAGCCGATGAGCTCCCCGCTGGCCATCTTGGGCAGGTACTTCCGCTTCTGGGCCTCGGTCCCGAACTTCCAGATGGGGAACATGGCCAGGCTGCCCTGGACGCTCACGAAGCTCCGGAGCCCCGAGTCGCCGCGCTCCAGCTCCTGGCAGATGAGGCCGTAGGCCACGTTGCTCATGCCGGCGCAGTCGTAGCCGTGCAGGTTCGCGCCGAGCAGGCCCATCTCGCCGATCTCGGGCACCAGCTCCATGGGGAAGGTGCCGGCCCGGCAGTGGCCCTCGATGATCGGGATGATCTTCTCCTGGACCCAGCTGCGCACCAGGTCGCGGACCATGACCTCCTCTTCGGTGAGGAGCTTCTCGATCTGATAGAAGTCGAAGCCCTGGAACTTCTGCATCTGGGCACCTCCGGAGTGGGGCGGCGGACTAACCCGTGATCCTGGTCGACGGCATCGAGAGCGGGGTCATCCCTGCGGACGACCCCGGGCTGCTCTACGGGTGGACCGCCTTCGAGACCTTGCGCTGCTACGGTGGCGTGCCGTTTCGGCTGGAGCAGCACCTGGACCGGCTCGCAGCGACCTGTCCGGTGCTGGCCCTGGAGATGCCCGACCGCCAGACCCTGCGCGACGAGGTCGCTCGGGTGTCCGGGCCGGACCACCGGGTGCGCATCACCCTGACCGCCGGCGGCCGCCGCATCGTCGACGGCGCCCCCATCCCGGAAGGCACCGTCGGCCGTGACGTGACCGTCGCCCGCCTGGCCTTCGAGCCCCCCCAGGCCCTGCCCGGCTCCACCAAGCACGGCAGCCGCCTGGCCTGGATGCTCGCGGCGAGGAACGCCGGGGTCGACGAGGTCCTGCTCGTCGACCGCAGCGGCCACGTGCTGGAGGCCAATCGCTCCGCGGTGTTGGCGGTGGCCGAGGGCGGACTCTGGCTGCCCCCGCTCGACGGGCGCCAGCTGGCGTCGGTCACCCGCGGCGCGATGCGCGAGGCGGCGGCGGCGGTGGGGCTCCCGGTGCGGGAGGCCCCGCTGCCCGCCGCGCTCCCGGTCGACGAGCTCTATCTGGCGAGCACCCTGAAGGAGCTCTCGCCGGTGATCGCGGTCGACGGGGTGTCGGGTCCGGGCCGCGGTCCCGTGGGCACGGCACTGCACGCCGCCTTCCGGCGGCTGGTCGCTCAGGGGGCCGCGGCCACCGTGTAGACGCAGTCCTCGCCCTCGACCAGCTTGCCGTCCTGCCAGGTCAGCGCGTTCGGCCGCGCGAGTCCCTGGTCGCCGGAGCGGTTGAGCTCGTCGAGGCCGATCCCGGTGTCGGTCGGCCACCAGCGCCCGTTGTAGGTCACGATGCCGGACCAGGCGCACTGGGTGCCCTCGGGGCACGGGGAGACCAGGTCCTGGCCCTCGAAGGTCCGGCGCTCGTCGAAGAAGGAGAGGCGGCGCTCGTAGGTGCGCTCGCCGCAGCTGGCGGAGACCCAGTCGCCGGTCGGGACCGGGCCGTCGATGGCCTTGGCCTCGTCCTTGCCGTCCGGGTTCTCCGTCGGCTCGGCCGCCGGCTCGTCCACGACCGGCTCGTTCTCGGCCGCGGGGTTCTCGTTCGACGCGTCGTTGTTGTCCGCAGGCTCTCCCTTGGAGCCGGCGCAGGCGATCAGGGTCAGGGCAGCAGCGGTGGGCAGCAGCAGGCGCAGCATGGTGGGTTCTCCTCAGGTGGACTTGGCGAACAGGCCGCGCAGTCCGCGGCGGCGCTGGGTCGCGAAGGGGTTGCCGTACTCCAGGAACTTCTGACCCCAGTGGGTGTCGTCGAGCCAGGCCTGGACCCGCCCCCAGCCCTCCATCGGGTACCACCAGTAGTCGTGGTAGACGAAGCTGCCGAAGATGAAGGCGTTGACCAGCGGGGTCTGGAAGGCGAGCTTGCCGAAGGGCTTCAGGGGTCCGGTCCACAGCAGGTCGCCCACGGCACTGGCGGCATTGTCACCGACCACGAAGTCCCAGCTGGTGCGCTTGACCTCGGCGGTGTCCAGATCGCCCACCACCTCGATGTCGTCGAGGTGACCGTGGCCCAGGCCTTCTTCGGTGGCCAGGCGGATGCACTTCACGTCCATGGTGTCGAACCCGAGCAGCTTGGCGCAGACAGCGTCGATCGCCACCTGGTCCGACGACGCGAGCAGCAGGTCCTTCACCACCGGGAACATGGTGCGGGGGCCGGGGCCCGAGCCGCAGGTCGTGCCGTCGGCCACCGCCAGGGTGCTGGCCTGGATCTCCTGCTGGATCCGCAGCAGGTCGACCAGGGTCTCGTGGATGGTCGGGTGGCAGTAGTGCCGGGTCTTGTCGAGCAACGCCCCGAAGGCGTTCTTCATCGCACAGGTGTAGTCGGTGTAGATGTGGGTCTTGAGCGTGGGCAGGTGCACCACGTTCTTGCCGAAGAAGTAGTCCGGGATCCGGATGCCCTTGGGGAAGACCTTGTCCAGGGTGAGCATGCGGCCCTTCGGCTCATACGTCACCCAGCGCATGTCCCGGGGATCGAAGTTGTACTTCACGGGCAGGCCGTACTTCTCGTGAACGGGCGTGAAGTTGTTGAGGAATTCGCCCTTGACCGCGTTGGTGACCACCGTGCGGTTCTCGACCACGACCAGGTCGTCGAAGCCGTCGGCACGGAGCTTCTTGGCGACGCCCTCGATCTGCCACGGCGTCGTGTTCGCCGAGGGGTAGAGCATGTGCCAGGAGATGTTGTTCTTGAGGATCGTGGTGGCGTCGGGATCCAGGACGTCCTGGACCTTCACCAGCTCCAGCAGCCGCGCGTAGTCCTCGAGGACCGTCTCGGGGGTGGTGCGGACGGCGGCGACGATCGACTTCTTGCTCATCGGGGCTCCGGTGGGCCTGAACAGGGGACCGACATATCCTCTGTGCGGGAGGCGTCGCGATGCAGAGCGGGCTGGAAGTGTTCCTGGCTGAGCAGGCCCACACCTTGAAGGACGCCCGGGTCGGGCTCGCCTGCAACCACACGGCCGTGGACCGGCGCTACCGGCACGCCGTGGAGCTGCTGAACAAGGCGGGGGTGCGCCTGACCCGGCTCTTCGCCCCCGAGCACGGCATCGCCGCCACCGCCCAGGACATGATCCCGGTGGACGGCGAGGACGGCGAGGTCGCGGTGATCTCGCTCTACGGTGACTCCGAGGCCAGCCTGCGCCCGGACCCGGCGCTGCTCGAAGACCTGGACGTCGTGCTCTTCGACATCCAGGACATCGGCGCCCGCTACTACACCTACCAGGCCACCCTCGGCTTCATCATGGAGGTCGCCCAGCACACGGACACCAAGGTGATCGTGCTGGACCGTCCCAACCCCATCAACGGGGTCGACGTCGAAGGCAACGTGGTGCGTCAGGGCTTCGAGTCCTTCGTCAGCGCCTACCCGCTCGCGGTGCGGCACGGCCTGACAATGGGTGAGCTGGCCCGCTTCTTCCAGCTGCACTGCGGGGTCGGCGGCGACGTCGACATCGTGCCCTGTCGCGGCTGGCGGCGAGACCAGTGGCTCGACCAGGTGGACGCCCCCTGGGTCTTCCCCAGCCCCAACATGCCGACCCTGGAGTGCGCCACGATCTACCCGGGCATGTGCCTGATCGAGGGCACCAACCTCAGCGAGGGCCGCGGCACCACCCGGCCCTTCCACCTGGTCGGCGCCCCCTGGCTGCACCCCGGGCGCTTCACCCGCCTGTGCCGCCGCGGCGCCAAGGACAACGGCCTGCGCGGCGTGCACTTCCGGGAGGCCACCTTCCTGCCCCAGTTCCAGAAGCACGCCGGCGTGGTCTGCGGCGGCACCGAGATCCACCTCGAGGACCGCCACGCCCTGGAGAGCGTGCTGTTGGGCTGGGTGGTCATCGAGGCCGCGCTGCGGGCGGATCCGGAACACTTCGCCTGGCGGACCGAGACCTATGAGTTCGTCGACGACCCCATCGCCATCGACCTGCTGTGCGGCAACGCGGAGGGCCGGCTCGGCCTCGAGGCCCGCGTGCGGCCCCGGGACCTGATGGACGGCTGGAAGGGGGAGCTCGACGACTGGCGGGAGCTGCGGGAGAGCTGTCTGATCTATTGAGCGGCCTCGAGCTTCTCGACGTCGATGAGGTCCTGGGGCCGACCGACGGTCAGCTTGTTCCGGATGAGGTCTTCGACGCTGAGCAGGTTCACGGGCTGGTCGCCGTAGCGGCTCTCGACCCTGCGACTCCAGGCCTCCCCGAACTCCACGCCGTCGATGGCTGTGAGCACGTCGATGCGATTCGGTGGCAGGCCCATCATGAAGAAGACGCCTGGCTCGGCCAGATCGCCCACGGACAGGTTGGCCACTCCGGCGCCGAAGGCGGTCAGCGCCGCGTGGACCCGCTCAGCGTTCGAGGCCTCCGGGCGCACCCAGACGTCCAGGTCCTTCGTGTAGCGGGGCTCCGTGTGGGCCATCACGGCGTAGGCACCCACGACCAGGAAGTCAGCTCCCGCGTCGTTCAACTCGGCAAACAGATCTCTGAAGTCGGCGTTCAGATCCATGGGCTCCCGTCCAGCGGCTCGACTCCAGGACCATCTCCCAGGCGGCAGCGAAGATCGCGGCGTGGCCCTGGTCCTGCCAGAAGGTGCGGTTGAAGGTCGCGACCTCTTCGTGGGACCGGGCCAGACCGCCGGTGAAGCGCTCTCGGCGCAACCGGGCTCTGCGCTGGCGGTCCTCGGAGCTCACGAGTCCAGGGTAGCAGCCCTCCGGCGCACCAGCCCCAGCCCCGGCAACAGCCAGATCAGTGCCGCAAGCGGCGCTCCCCCGCTCGCGCACCCCAGGCACCCGTCGTCCGGGTCCGGCGGCGGCGGCGTGACGTGGGTGTCCCCGGAGTCCATCGGGTCGGTCGTGCCCCCGCTGTCCGTCGGATTCCCGGAGTCCGACGTGCCGGTGTCCCCGGTCGTGCCGGTGTCCTCCGGGTCCTCGAAGGCCCCCAGGTCCAGGGTCAGGGCCCGCATCCGGGGCTCCACGTACCCCGGCGTCCCGGTGATGCGGTCGTAGGTGAGCAGCAGCGTGTCGCCCTCGACCTGCATGCCCGGGCGCATGGAGCCGTCGGGCACCGGGTCGTCGGTGATCTGGTTGTTCTCGAGCAGGTTCCAGTCCTTGTCGAAGATGGCGAGCCAGAGGTCGCCCCAGTCGGACTTCCAGCCGTCGGCCCAGGTCTGGTGCATGTAGGCGACCAGGAAGCGGTCGCCGACGGCCTTGGCCGCCTGGGGCCAGTAGATGCGGCTGTCGGGGCTGTCGTCGATGCCCCAGGGGTACACGGTCTCGCCGACCTCGAGGTCCCAGCTCAGGGTGGTGACCATCAGCGAGGACTGCTCCTTGTCCATGCCGACCATCAGCAGCTGGCCGTCGTGGGGGTTCTCCAGCAGGGTCGTGCCCTGGGTGGAGATCGGCACGCCGTCGCGCTGGAAGCGGTCGAGCTCGGCGGCATCGTCGTCGAAGGTGAAGAACCAGGCCTCGAAGTCCCCGTCGTCCCAGAACACGGCCACCGTCCCGTGCTCGGAGCACACGGCGGCCATGTCGTTGAACTTCAGGGTCGGGTGGGCCTCCTCGATGGTCGAGGAGGCGAGCTCGCTGAAGTCGGCGTCGTAGCGCCAGGCGTAGCCGGAGTCGTTGTCCTGACCGACGCCGCCGCTGCCCACGTGGAAGTAGGTGCCGTCCGGGCACTTCGAGATGCTGTGGTCGTCGAGGTGGTTGAAGCCCGTCAGGCGGACCCGGTTCGCGTCGTGCACGTACAGGTCGGCGGTCATGGGCAGCAGGTTGTAGTCGCCGCCGGCCCCGAAGAGGAAGTGCCAGGCCCCCGGGTCGTCGAGGTCCGGGAACAGGCGCACCCAGGAGCCCGCGAAGTCCGGGGTGATCTCCTCGCCCACGCTCAGGATGTGCTCGGAGTCGAGCGCCAGGGCGGTGCCGGTCAGCAGCAGGAACAAGGCGGTACCTCTTGGTCAGGACAGGGCGGCGACGATCGGACCCTTGTCCTCGGTGTACGGGGTGTGATCGATGTCGGCCAGGGCCAACAGTGTCGCACCGAAGTGGCCGACGCCGAGTCGCGTGCCCTCGGTCTCGGAGACGGTGGCGCCGCTGGCCAGGTCGACGTGCTCCCCGAACACGTCGTCGTCGTAGCCACCGATGGCCTGGCCACCGGCCACGCCGGCCCCGATGAGCACAGAGCTCGTGAAGGTCCAGTGGTCCTTGCCCTGGTCGCCGTTGAGGTACGGGGTGCGGCCCATCTCGGAGAAGAGCACGACCGTGGTGTCTTCGCTCAGGGGCTTGCCGTCGAGCCCGGTGCGCTCGTCCAGGGTCTGCATGAGCTGGTTGACGTACCCGAAGATCTCCTCGAAGTGCAGGGTCTGCTTCTCGTTGGCGCCGTGGGAGTCCCAGCCGTAGTCCTGGAAGCCGTCGTGGGTGGCGAGACCACAGCGGGACAGGCCCAGCTCGAAGCAAGAGACGATCAGCTCCAGGCGGTCACCGAAGTCCTCGGCGGCGGACAGGTCCAGCTCGTCGCGGACCGCGCGGACGTTGCCCATGTGCCCCAGGGTCTGGCCGTAGCCCTCGTGGAACCGGGCCTCGTCGCCCGGCCACGCGGCGAGGGCGTTGGCCTCGGAACGCTGCCGCAGGTAGGCCTCGACTTCGTCCTCGACGGAGTCGGGCAGGGGAGAGGCGGCCAGGTCGCTCGCCGTCAGCGCCGTGCCATCGAGCAGAGTGTCGAACTGGCCCGCCAGGCCGATGCGCACGACCGAGCTGGTGTGCTTGTCCGAGTAGCTGGGCCCGTTGACCAACACGTGGGGCATGTCCAGGGGCAGCGGGTTCTTGGCGCTCATCAGGGCCGCCCAGTCGTCGCCGATGGGGTCGGGGCTTCCGGTGAGCATGAGCCGGGTGCACATCTCGTGGGCGATGGAGCGGACCTCGAGGCCGTTGATCACGCAGGTGCGGTCGCCGTAGTCCTCGAAGAAGCTGGTGACGCTCGGGCGGTCGTCGCCCTGGACGAAGGGGATGCCGTTGATCGTCTCGCTGCGGCCGGTGGGGTCGGCGGAGACCCCGTCCATCGAGAGCATCTCGGGGGCGAAGCAGTAGGACTGGTCCCAACCGCCCCGGGCGAAGATGAACAAGAAGCGGCGCTCGTTGCCGCTGGCGGCGAGCAGCGGGCGCGGCAGCAGGAGGCCGGCGGCTCCGGCCTGGAGGAGGCGGCGGCGGGAGAGGGTGATCACGTGCTCACCATCCGGGAGTCGCGCAGCAGCACGGTGATCAGGGCCTTCCAGGCGGTCTCGGGGTCCTCGAGCTCGGCCACGGTGGTCCAGAGCTCCCCCAGCTCGCTGAGCTCGGCGTCGTCGACGCGCTCGGCGAAGAGCCGCCACGACAGGGCGGCCAGCGCGTCGTCGAAGGCGGCCTCGCCGGGCACGTGGTCCAGGGTCACGCCGGGCAGCAGATCGTCGGTGGTGTCGTCGACCAGCTCGGCGGTGACCGCGTAGCCGGCGGCTCCCTCGGCGACCCGGCGCACCACCAGGGCCTGGGAGACGGACGGCTCCAGCTGGGGCGTGGTGACGTTGTTGCCGTCGACCCCACCGGCCATGGTGCGGTAGCCGTGGTCGTCGTTGGCCAGCTGCTCGAAGCCCTCGTCGGTCCAGTGGAAGCCGGTCAGGTCCTCGACGGCGACCATGAGCTGATCCGGCCCGAGCAGCCGGGCGGTGACGGCGCCGTGGTCGTCGCTCCCGTCCAGGGCCCCCCGGGCCCGGTACTCCTCGTGGTCGGTCACGGCGGCCAGCAGGGCGGGGTAGCGCAGGCCCTCCCCCTCGAAGGCCGCGTACAGGCCCTCGATGCTCTCGAAGTCGTCGGCGCCGAGCCCCCGGCGCCACAGCAGGTTGGCGGCGGTCTCCGCCGCGCAGCGACCGAAGCGCGGGTCCGCCGCCAGGTTGATCCCCAGCTCTGCCAAGCCGCTGATCGGCCGTCCGAACCAGGCTGGGGTGGTGTCCAGGTAGAGCTCGCCGTACGGTTCCCGGTCCGGGTGGTAGACGCTGAGCTCCAGCGGGTCGTGGATGTCGAACCACCAGAAGCCGAAGAAAGCCGCGCCCATCGGGTCCATGGTCACGTGGCAGGCCAGGCAGTGGGGGTCCTCCTTGACCGCCAGCTCGGTGCCGTCGACGTCGGTGAGCGACGGGGAGCTGGTGAAGGTGACCGGCCGCTCGAGGTAGTCGTCGCAGAGAAACAGCCGGCTGACCGCCGCGGCGCGGGTGCGGTTGTAGTTGAAGA
>CAYFPX010000118.1:0-6932 GCA_964344945.1 uncultured Enterobacterales bacterium | reverse complement strand
GATCGTGCTGGGGTAGCGCCACCACATCGTGTTGCTGGCCAGCACGCCCACCGCGGGTCGCAGGTCGGTCCAGCGGCTGATCTGCCAGCCCTCGCCGCCCTCCGGGTAGTCGATGGGCCAGATCTCGCCGAGCAGCTCGTCGGCCAGCAGGTAGTCGGCGGTCACGGTCTCGGTCGAGGGCAGGTCGTTGGCCGCCACGTACGCCAACAGGCGCAGGGGCTCCTCCCCCACGCTGCGCTCGAAGGCGTGCTCGTCGCGATCATCGAGGCTGTAGTCCCGGTGGGACACGGGGAAGTCGTCGAGGCGGGTGAGGGTCCAGGTGGCCAGCAGCTGCGCCACCCGCTCCTCGAAGCGCGGATCGTCGAACATCGCGTCCCGCAGGTCCTCGAGCTGGCCGGGGTCGGCCTCGACGGCGTCCAGGTCGGCCGCGCTCGGCAGCACGCCCAGCAGGTCGAGGCTCATGCGGCGGAGCAGCCGGGGGGCGGGCAGGGGCTCGAAGCGAGGCTCTGCGGGCGCTCTGGTCGTGGTGTCGGTGCCCCCTGGGGGCGGCGGCAGCTCCTCCCCGGTGCAGGCCACGAGCCAGACCCAGGCGATCACTTGACCTCCATGCGGTCGGCGAAGTCGGCGAGCACCGGGGCCAGGTCCACGCAGAGCTCGGAGTGGGGCTCCCCGTTGTAGGTCACCGGCCCGCAGGGGCTGCAGTCGGCGCCGGTCTCCAGCTCGTACCAGTAGCCGTCGTCGGTGCGCAGTCGCCACGCGCCCTGGACCACGCCGTCGCAGATCGCCGGGTCCCAGCTCAGGCCGTCGATGTAGGTGGCGACGCCGTTCAGCGTCAGGGAGCCCTTGAGCGCCATCGCCCGGCTGCCGTCCGGGGCGTACCAGCCGTCGGTGTCCAGGCCGGCGGAGTAGCCGTCGCCCAGCAGCTCCCCGGCCGGGGCGTACTCGTAGGTGCCGTTGACCTCGCCCTGCCAGGTGGCGACGCCGTCGTCGTCGATGCGGACCTCGTAGTAGTAGGCGCCGCCGGCCAGGTGCTCGTCGCCGTCGGGTTCGGTGATCCGGAAGCTCGCGGGAGCCATCTGGAAGTGGTAGTCGGCGGCGTCGGGCTGGGGGTCGTCGGGGGTCTTCTCGCCCTCTCCGAAGCCCGCGATGCCGTAGTAGGTGTAGCCCTGGTTGCTCACGCAGGAGCTGGTGAGCATCGCGAAGATCACGCCGCCGTCGCTGTTGGGGCACTCGGCGTCGCGGCCCTCTTCGAGCAGCTTCAGGTACAGGTCCTTGAGCTCGTGCTGGTCCGGCAGGCCGTAGGCGAAGAGCTGGTCGATCTTGGCGGCGAGCTCCTCGGCGTCCCAGGGCGCCTCCGGCACCACGGGCTCGGGCCAGGGCTCGCCAGTGTCCTCGACGCTGTCCGTGGGCTCGGCCACGCAGTTGCCCGAGTCGTCCCGGACGAAGCCGTCCATGCACTCGGGGGCCGGGCAGCCGGCCAGGGCCAGGAGCCAGGGGCTCACAGGCCACACGCCAGGAACACGGCCAGCAGCTCGTGGTCCTCGGGCAGCACGCCCCCACCGGGGGGCATGTCCTGGTCCTGGAGGGTGCGCACGTCGACGCGGTCGGCCTGGTCCCTGACCTGTGCCAGGGTGTCGAAGACCGCGGACTCCGGGGCGCCGTGCCGGTCGAGGGCGGTCTCGGCGTGGCAGCCGTCGCAGTAGGTGAGGAAGAACGCCTTGCCCCAGTTCGACCAGGTGACCTCGGGCTGAGCGGCGCAGGCCGTGTCGGTGAGCCCTGGAGAGGCGGAGTCGCCGAGGGGCGGGTCCGGGTCGTCGCCGCACGCCAGCAGCGCGCAGAGGGGCAACAAGAGGGGCATGCACCCCCGAGGATGACCCTCGGGTGGGGGGTGATGCAACCGCGGACGGCTCGCTCCTCGGGCGCGTCGCGGCCAACGACGCAGGGCGCTGACGCGCCGCTGCGGTGATCGGTGATCGGTGATCGGTGATCGGCGGGCGCCTCGGGGCACCGGCTGCTGCTGGGGCCCGAGCCGGCCGCCGATCCCCCGATCCCCGATGACCGACCCCCGTCGTGGCGCGTCAGCGCCCGAGGACCGGTGCGCCGAGCCGGCCGTCGCGCGAGCCCTACAGCCCGCCGTCGCTCAGGATCCAGACGGCGCCGCCGCTGGTGGCGCCCGTGTCGTCCCCGGGACCGCCGATGATCAGGTCCGGCAGGCCGTCGCCGTCGACGTCCGACGCGCCCAGGCTGGTGCCCGCCGCGTCGTTGCCGGTGCCCTCGTGCCAGCCGTCGACGGTGGCGAGGTCGGTGGTGCCGGTCTCCGGGGAGAGCACCACGAACACCCGGCCGGCGCCGTCGGCCGCGTCCGGGGCGCCGATGGCCAGGTCGCCGTCGCCGTCGCCGTCGACGTCGCCGGTGCCGAGGATCGAGGCCCCAGCACCGTCGTAGCGGTCGGCCCCGTGGTACTGCCAGGCGGCGTCCGCCAGGGGACCGCTGGTCAGGCCGTCCAGCACGTAGACCACGCCGGAGTCCAGGGCCGTGCCGGCGGCGCCCGGGGCGCCCACGCCGAGGTCGTCCAGGCCGTCGCCGTCGAGATCGCCCAGCCCGGCCACGCAGGTGCCCGCGTCGTCACCCATGTCCTCGGCGGTCCACCTGGCGTCGGCGCTGCTCAGGGGCACGGTGCCGCTGATGGGGCCGAAGAGCAGGTAGGCGGCGCCGCCGTCATCGGTGCCCGGGGCACCGATGATCACGTCGCTGTAGCCGTCACCGTCCACGTCGCCTGCGTCGTCGACGCTGTGGCCGGCGTAGTGGTAGCGGTCCTCGCCCACGATCAGGGCGTGGGCGCTCGCCAGGGAGCCGCCGGTGGTGGGGCTGGTCAGCAGGTAGACGCCGCCGGCCTTGGAGCCGCCGGTGGCCAGCCGCTCCACGCCGACCAGCACGTCCGGGGTGCCGTCACCGTCGACGTCGCCACCACCGGCAACAGCGTTGCCCGCGCGGTCGTTGCCGGTCTCGCCGGTCCACGTCACCCCGCCGGTGGTCACCAGGCCGTGGTCGGTGGGGGCGGTGGTGATCAGGTACACGGCGCCGGCCTTCTTGTCGGCGGTGCCGCCGTAGGGGCCGCCCACGACCACTTCGGCGAGGCCGTCGCCGTCCACGTCGCCGACTCCGGCCACGGCGTGGCCGATCTTGTCGTAGCGGTCGACACCGTAGCGCCGGAGGCCGGCGTCGCCCAGAGCCTGCTGACCGGAGACGGGGCCATAGACGACGTAGCTGGTGCCGGACTTGTAGGTGGCTTCGTCGGCGGTGCGCTTGAAGCCCGGGGAGCCGACGGCGAAGTCGCCGTAGCCGTCGCCGTCCAGGTCGCCGACCCCGGCCACCGCGGTGCCGGCCGCGTAGTCCTCGCCTTCGCCGGCCAGCACGGCGTCGGCGGCGGAGAGCCAGGTGGTGCTGTCCAGTCCGCCGGTGGCCTCCTCGCCGCTGCAGTCGCTGTCGATGCCGTCGCCGTGGTAGTCGCGCTCGTCGGGGTTCACGCTGCGATCGCCGTCGTCGCAGTCGCCGGAGGTCTCGACGATGCCGTCGGCGAGCTCGCAGGCCCAGACCACGTTGTCCGGGTCGCCCCAGCCGTCGCCATCCAGGTCCGAGTAGTAGGCCTGCGCGTCGGTGCTGGAGGCCTCGTCGGTCTCGCCGTCGCAGTCGTTGTCCACGGCGTCGCAGACCTCGGTGCCCAGCGGGTTGACCGTGGCGTCCTTGTCCTTGCAGTCCTCGGAGTTCGCCACCGTCCCGCTGGGCTGCTCGCAGGCGTAGACCGGGTCGCGGCTGGCGCCGTAGCCGTCGCCGTCCTCGTCGACGTACCAGGCGGAGGCGTCCAGGGCGTCGCTGTCGTCGTCGGTGCCGTCGCAGTCGCTGTCGATGCCGTCGAAGCAGGTCTCGTCGGCCTTGGGGTGCACGGTGCCGTCGGCGTCGTCGCAGTCGGTGTGGTTCACGACGTAGCCCTCGGGGGCCTCGCAGGCGGTGACGGTGACGGTCTGGTCGCCGTACTCGTCCGAGTCGGCGTCTCGGTACCAGGTCGAGCCGGCGTCTTCATCGACGGTCCCGTCGCAGTCGCCGTCCGAGCCGTCACAGAGCTCCTCGGCGCCCGGGTAGACGTGGCTCTGGGTGTCGTCGCAGTCGCCGTCGGCCGCCGCGTGGCCGACGGGCTTGTCGCAGGCCTGGACCGCGGCGCCGTCGCCGTAGCCGTCGTTGTCGCCGTCGACGTACCAGTCGGACGTGTCCGGCGCGTCCTCGTCGACCGTGCCGTCGCAGTCGTTGTCGTCCCCGTCGCAGACCTCGGACCCGTCGGGGTTGGTGGCGGCCTCGCGGTCGTCGCAGTCCTGGTCGTCCGTGGTGTAGCCGCTGGGCATCTCGCAGGTGGCGGTCCAGCGGTTGGGGTCGCCATAGCCGTCGTCGTCCTGGTCCTGGTACCAGATGCCCACGTCCACCGCGGAGTCCTCGTCGATCAGCTCGTCGCAGTCGTTGTCGATCCCGTCGTGGCAGAGCTCGTCGGTGCCCGGGGAGACCGAGGCGTCGGTGTCGTCGCAGTCCTCGCCCTGGGAGACCGCGCCGGTGGGCGGGGTACAGGCGATGACCCGGGTGTCCGGGTCGCCCCAGCCGTCGCCGTCGGTGTCGGTGTAGAAGCGCAGGGCATCGGCGGCGTCCTCTTCGTCGATGTCGCCATCGCAGTCGTTGTCGAGGCCGTCGCAGAGCTCGGTGGCGTCGGGGCTGACGAACCCATCGTCGTCGTCGCAGTCGTCGTCGTTCTTCACCGTGCCTGCGGGGGCCATGCAGGCCTCGACGCTCAGGTCCGGATCGCCGTAGCCGTCGCCGTCGGCGTCGGGGTGGTAGAGCTCGAAGCTGTCGCCGTGGTCCTCGTCCACGAACTCGTCGCAGTCGTTGTCGGTGAGGTCGCAGACCTCCTGGGCGTCGGGGTTGATGGCGTCGTCGCGGTCGTCGCAGTCCAGGGCCACTTCGTGGCCGGCCTCGGGCTGGTCGCAGGCGTAGCGGCTGGCCAGGTTGCCGGCGAAGCCGTCGCCGTCGCGGTCCAGCCACCAGCGGGGGGCGTCGACCGCCTCGCCCTCGTCGATGTCGCCGTCGCAGTCCTGGTCGAGGCCGTCGCAGGACTCCGGGGCGTCCGGGCCCAGGCTGGCATCGCCGTCGTCGCAGTCGCCTCCGGCGCTCACGGTGCCGCTGGGGGCGTCGCAGGCCTCCACGCTGGTCCCGTCGTCGCCGTAGCCGTCGCCGTCGGCGTCGACGTACCAGGTGGTGGTGAGGGACCGGTCGTCGTGGATGGCACCGGTCAGCGCGGCCACGCCACCGCCGTCTCCGAGCCCGAGGCCGCCCATCACCAGGTCCGGGCCGCCGTCCCCGTCGAGGTCGGCGTGCCAGGCCAGGGACCAGCCCAGGTTGTCGCCGCTCATCTCGCCCTCGACGGCCAGGTCGGCCTCGTCGGTGGAGCGCACGCCCAGCGGCGTGCCGTAGAAGAGGTGCACGGCGCCGGCGCGGCCGTGGTTGCCGGAGTTCTCCCGGCCGGGGGTGCCCAGGGCCAGGTCGAGGCTGCCGTCGCCGTCGAAGTCCGCGCCCCCGGCGAGCACGTACCCGACCGGGCCGTCGTCGGTGCCGGTGATGGTGGCGTCGGCGGCGGCCAGGTCGACGGTGTCGGTCTCGAAGGGCGACAGCACCAGGTGGGCGGCGCCGGTGATCTCGTTGGTCGCGTCCTCGGTGCCGGGGGCGCCGATGAGCAGGTCGTCGAGGCCGTCGCCGTTGACGTCGCCGGCGGTGCCGACGGCGTAGCCCGCCAGGGCGCCTTCGCTGGCGCCGGTGAAGGCGACGTCGGCGTCGGACGGGGCCAGGGGACCGGAGAGCGGGCCGCGGAAGAGCAGGGCGGCGCCGGCGTCGGCGTGGGCGGTGTCGTCGCCCCAGGCGCCGATGAGCACATCGTCGTAGCCGTCGCCGTCGGTGTCACCGATGCCCGCCAGGCTGTGGCCGAGCAGGAGCAGGGGCGCGTCGCCGTAGATGGCCGCGTCGGCGCTGTCGAGGATGACCTCGCCGCTGATCGGTCCGTGGACGACATAGGCGGCGCCGCTGGCGGGACCGTTCGGGTCGGCCTCGCTGGCGCCGACGAGCAGGTCGCCCAGGCCGTCGCCGTTGACGTCGCCCGCTGCGGCGACGCTCACGCCGGCGAAGTCGCCGCGGCGCTCGCCGACCAGGGTGGCGGTCGCGGCGCCCAGGTCCACTTCGCCGGCGACAGGGCCGCTGACGACGAAGACGGCGCCTTCGTGCCAGCCGTCGCTGGCGAAGGTGCGCCGGTTGGGGGCGCCGATGGCCAGATCGTCGAAGCCGTCGCCGTCGATGTCGCCCAGGCCCGCGATCGTGTAGCCGGCCCAGCCGCCTGCCTCGTCGCCGCGCAGCACGGCGTCGGCGTCCGCGAGGTCGATCTCGCCCAGCACGGGGCCGTAGAAGACGTAGACCGCGCCGGCCTCGCCGTCGTCGCCCGGCGCGCCGATGGCCAGGTCGTCGAGGCCGTCTCCGTCCAGGTCGCCGACCGTCGAGATCCCGTAGCCAGCGTCCTGGCCGTAGCGCTCGCCCGTGATGAGCAGGTCCGCCAGGTCCAGGCCCTCGACCGGGTCCAGGTCGGCGGGCACCAGGTCCGTGCGCCCGTCGCAGTCGTTGTCGACGCCGTCGCAGACCTCTTCGGCGCCGGTGTAGGCCAGGGCCTCGGTGTCGTCGCAGTCGTCCGCGTTGTCGACCGTGCCGCTGGGCTGCTCGCAGCTCTCGACGAGGCTGGCGGCGTCGCCCTGGCCGTCGCCGTCGGCGTCGGTGTACCAGGGCAGCTCGGTGCAGGGATCCTCTTCGGGGTCCTCGACGAGCTCGCCGGTGTCCTCGGGCTCGGGCTCGACGGC
>CAYFPX010000117.1:3408-24301 GCA_964344945.1 uncultured Enterobacterales bacterium | reverse complement strand
GGCGCCACCACCAACGCCTCCTGCGAGGGGGAGGACCTGGAACCGCTGGAGAACAGCTGGCAGCTGATCATCTACGGGCCCGACGGCACCACGCGAACGGACTGCGCCATCTGGGGCGACGACCCGTTCCACTTCGAGGACACGGACTGCTACATCTGGTAGCGGGGGTCAGCTCACCCTCAGCGCCAGCCGGATCGCCGCCAGCATCGACGACGGATCGGCCCGCTCCTGCCCCGCGATGTCGTCCGCAGTGCCGTGGTCCACGCTGGTGCGCACGATGGGCAGCCCCAGGGTCCAATTCACGCTGCGGCCGAAGTCCACCAGCTTGAGCGGCGCCAGCCCCTGGTCGTGGTACATCGCCACCACCAGATCGACCGCGCCGGTCCCCGCCAGGCGGAACGCGGTCTCGCTGCCCAGGGGCCCGACCACGTCCCAGCCGGCGGCACGGGCGGCGTCGCAGGCCGGCCCGATCACCCGCTGCTCCTCGTCGCCCAGCTCCCCCTGCTCGCCCGCGTGTGGATTCACGCCGCAGACCACCACGCGGGGCCTCGCCAGGCCCAGCTGGTCTCGCAGGGCGGCCGCGGTGGTCTCGACGGTGTAGCGGACGCGCTCCACCGTCAGCAGCCCAGACACCCCGCGGAGTGGCACGTGGGTGGTGACCAGGGCGACTCGCAGGTCCCCGCCGGCGAAGGCCATCACGGCGCGGCCTCCGGTGAGGTGGGCCAGGAAGTCCGTGTGGCCGGTGAAGGGGAAGCCTCGGGCCCGCAGGCGGGCCTTGTGGATGGGGCCGGTGACCAGGGCGCGGGCTCGGCCGTCGAGACAGGCGTCGACAGCGACACGCAGAGCCCGCACCTCGACAGGCTCCTCGCCGGGGGGCGGCACGAGCAGACCGACGCCGCGGTGGTCGGCTCGGACCGCCGGCACCCGGGACCAGGTGTCGGGCAGGTCCGAAGGGTCGCCGATCACGACCACGTCCTGTGGCTCCGCAGCGAGCGCCTTGCGGGTGATCTCGGGGCCGATGCCGGCCGGGTCCCCCGGGGTGAGGACCAGCGGGGGGCTCATCAGCGGGGCGGCGCCAGCCGGATCTCCACCGACGAGCGCCGGCGGGCCTGGGTGGTCCACATCTCCAGCTCGGCTTCGCCCATGGCGGCCTGGATCTCGAAGCGGAGCTCCTCGACCACCTCGGCAAATTCGGGCACTTCGGCGTCGAGCTGGGCGGCGACGCGCAGCAGGAAGACGCCGCTCGCGGCGGCGATCGGGTCCGAGACCTCGCCGACTTCGATGGCAAAGGCCGCCGCATCGAGCTCCGGCAGCAGCTCACCCGGCTTGAAGGCACCGAAGTCGGTGTCCAGGGCCAGGTACGGCGACTCCGGAGCGTCGGCGGCGACGGTGAGCCAGTCCTCGCCGGCGTCGAGGCGGGCCTTGAGCTCGCTGGCCTTCAGGGCCACGGCCGCGCGCTCGTCGGGGGGCGCATCGGCCTCCCAGCGCAGGAAGATGGCCTGCAGCTGCCGCGGGCCCGCGGTGGCGTTGTCGAGGAAGCGCCGCTTGTAGGCGGCCATCAGCTCGTCGTCCGGGATGGTGATGCGGGGCGCGATGACCGTCTGGTTGAACTTCATGAACTCCAGCTGGCCTTCGATCTCGCTGCGGTAGAGCGCCCAGTCCATGCCGGAGCGCTCGACTTCGTGCTGGAGCCGGGCGCGGTTGATGCCGTTCTGGCGAGCGACGTCGTCGATGGCCCGCTCGAGCTCGTCGTTGGTGACCATGAGCCCCAGCCGCTCGACCTCGCGGTTCACCAGGGCCCGATCGATGAGCTCCTCGAGCACCTCGAGCTCCGCGGCCCGGCGCTGGTCCGGCCCGGCGGCCGCGCGGCCTTCGATGTACTCGGCGCCCAGGTCGTAGACCGACGACAGCGTGATCACCTCGCCTTCGACGATCGCCGCGACCCGGTCCACGAGCTCGCGGGCGTCGGCGGGGCCGCTGAACAGGCCGGTGAGGAGGGCGAAGAACAGGCCCATGGACTACTTGCCGCCGGCGCCCGGCAGGCCCATGCCAGCGCTCGGCGGGGCCCTCAGGCCCGCGTCGAGCGGCACGCCCAGGCTGGGCCGCCGCACGGCCTTGACCTCGATGCCGGCGAGGGCGGCGTCGTCGACGGTGACTTCGACGTTGGCGCTGAGCTTGGCGACGTACTCGTCGTAGAGCGACTTGAGCTTCTCGTTCTTGACCTTGCGGAGCACGGAGCCCTTCATCTGCTGGAAGGTGCGCTCGACGGCCTCACGCTTGTTGGCGACGAGCAGGATGTTGTAGCCCTCGTCCGTCTTGAACACGTCACTGAGCTCGTTCACTTCCAGGTCGAAGGCCTTGTCCACCAGGGCGCTGTCCAGGCCGGGCTTGCCCTCGCGGGAGATGAAGCCCAGATCGCCACCCCGGCGCTTGTAGGGGTCCTCGGAGTGCTTGGCCGCCAGGTCCTTGAACTGGGCCGGGTTGGCGGCGAGCTCCTGGTGGAGGCGGGTGGCCTCGGCCTTGGCGTCTTCGTCGCTGCGGTCTTCCTTGACCCGGATGAGGATGCGCTTGACCTGGACCTTCTCGGGCACGACGAACTCGTCCTTGTGGGCCTCGAAGTAGGCCTGGAGCTCCTCCTCGGTGAAGTCGGAGTTGCGCACGGTGCCGTAGACCTCGTCCCGCAGCAGGGTGTTGATCATCACCTTCTGGACCTTGGGGTCCTTGTCGAGGCCCTTCTCCAGCGCCTTGAGGTAGAGCACCTTCTCGCTGACCAGCCGGTCCAGGACCTCGCGCTTCTCGGTCTCCGAGAGGGTCTCGCCCTCGGCGGGGCTCTTGCGGGCGGCCGCCTGCTCGAATTCGTCCTGGGTCACGGTGACGCCACCGACCCGGGCGAGCACGCTGGCGTCGTCGCCGCCGCCGACGGCGGGAGCGTCGCCGCCGCTGAGCGCCTGGGCGCCGTCGGCGGTCGCGCCGCCGCCACAGGCGACGGTCATGGAGGCGAGCAGGACGAGCGGGGTGAGGCGCAGCATGTCGATCTCTCCTGGGCCCGCGTCCTTCGCGGGCGAGCGGCCGCAGACCATATCCCTGACCACGCGGATCGGCTACGGTTCAGCGGTGTCCTGGCTGACCCCGTTGTTGTGCGCCCTGGCGCCGGCCCAGGCCGGCGAGCTGGCGATCGAGACCCGGGTGCCGGTGGAGGTGCACGTGGACCAGCTCCCAGTGGCTCGGCTGTACGGTCCCGGCACGGCGATCGTGCCTCTGCCGGCCGGCGAGCACACCCTGGCGGTCTACCGCGGCGGCGTCCCCGAGCGCCTCGTCGCCCGGGCCGACGAAGCCGGCACCGTGCGCCTCCTGGTCGGACCCTCGACCCTGTCCCTGCTCGACGCGCCCGCCGAGGCCACCGAGGCCACCGCGATCGAGGCGGCGCCCCCCAGCCTCCAGCTCCGGGCCCCGGCGGGTCCTGGCGCGATCGTGCTGCTCGGCGGCGAGCGCCTGACCCTGGTGCCCGGGGAGCCCCTCACCATCACCGGGCTCGAGGCCGGCTCCACAGCGCTGGAGATCCGCTCCGTGGACGGCTCGGTGATCTGGGCCCGGGGCGAGCTCGAGCTCGTCGACGGCGACGACCTCGTGCTGGTGGTGCCCGAAGGGCGCCCCCTCGAGGTCTTCGGTCGCGCGTCTGCCTGGGTGCCCGGGAGCTGACCCGTGCTCCGTCGCTCCCTCCGGGCCACCATCCTGGCGGCCTTCCTGCTGTCGTCGATCGCCTTCGTGGGCTCCCTCGCCTACGGGCTGCTCCAGCTGCAGCGGATCGGCGAAGGCCTGGCGGTCATCGACACCGGGTACCTGCCGCTGGCCCGCACGGCCGCCTGGCTGGAGTTCTCCCAGGCCCGCCTCGCCGAAGGTCCCCAGGAGGCCCCCCGCACCCCCTTCGCCCTGCTCCACCTGCGCCAGCTGAGCGAAGCCACCGATCGCGGACTGCGCACGGTCGACGAGGCCCTGCCCGTCACCAGCGAGCCCGAGGAGATCGCGACCCTGCACGCCCTGGGAGACCAGCTGGAGCTGATCCAGGTGCTGGTGGTCGACCTGGAGGAGGTCGATCAGACCGGCGCCGACCCCCTGGCGCTGCAGGCGTCCTTGGAGACCGAGATCACCCAGTTCTCCAGCCGGGTGGAGGCGTCGATCCGGCGCGTCTCGGAGCGCACCGGCTCCACCCAGCAGCAGGCGCTGGTGGTGAGCGGTGGCCTCACCGCCCTGGCCCTGGCCCTGGGCGGGGTCATGCTGCTGGTCGCGGCCGGGCGCCTGCGCCCCATCGCCCAGCTGACCAGCGAGGTCCAGCACATCGCCGACGGCAACTACGGCACGCGCATGCAGCTGGACCGCTCCGACGAGCTGGGCACCCTGGCCGACGCCATCGACGCCATGGCGGCCAGCATCGAGCAGCGGGACGACGACCTCCGGACCCGAGCCCGGGAGCTCGACCTCGCCCGAGAGCACCTGCGCAGCGTGCTCGACGCCATCCGACTGGGGCTGCTGGTGGTCGAGGACGATGGCATCGCCATGGCCAACCCGGCCGCCCTCGACCTCTGGGGTGCCCAGGAGGGCAGCCCGCTGCCGGACGCCCTGGCCTTCGACGGCGAGCGGGCCGACGGCCTGGTCATCGGGGACCGGGTCTTCGATGTCCAGAGGGTGCCCTTCCGCGGGGGCGCGATCCTGGTCGGCGAGGACGTCACCGAGGTCCTGGCGAGCCGGGAGCGTCTGGCCCGCAGCGAGCGCCTGGCCCTGGTGGGCCAGATGCTCGCCCAGGTGACCCACGAGGTCCGCAACCCACTGAACGCCCTGTCCCTGAACGCCGAGCTGCTCGACGAGGAGCTCGACGGCCTGGCCCCGGACCGCCAGGCCGAAGCCCGGGCCATCCTGCAGACCATGACCACCGGCATCTCCACCCTGGAGCACGTCACCGGGAGGTACCTGGACCTGGCCCGCCGCCCCCACCCCGAGCCGGAGCCGGCGGACCCGGTGGCCGTGGTGGCCGAGGTCACCGGCCTGCTGGAGGAGGAGCTGCGCCGGGAGGGCGTCACCGTGGAGCTGGACCTCGCCGAGCTCCCCGCGAGCCTGGAGATCGACGCCGCCCAGATCCGCCAGGCGCTGATCAACGTCGTGCGCAACGCCGCCGAGGCCGGGGCCACCGCTGTGCGCATCGCCCTGGCGGTCCAGGGCGCCCACCTCCACGTCGCCATCACCGACGACGGCCCGGGCATGTCCCCGGACACCGCGGCCCGGGCGTCCGAGCCCTTCTTCACCACCAAGGCCACCGGCACCGGGCTCGGCCTGGCCATCACGCGGCAGGTGGTCGAAGACCACGGCGGACGGCTGCTCGTCTCCCCCTCGGAGCAGGGCACCGAGGTCCGGTTGGTGCTGCCCCTCTCTGACGAACCGTCACAAGGGATGACAAGCTGACAGAGCGGTGTCATGTTGTCACCATGCCCACCGTCCTCGTCGTCGATGATCAGCAGCCCAACCGGGTGACCCTCGAGCGCATCCTGAGCCGGGAGGGCTGGGAGGTCGCCCACGCCGAAGACGGCCGGAAGGGCCTGGACCGGCTCCGGGAGGGCGGCATCGGCGTGATCGTGACGGATCTGAAGATGCCCGGCATGACCGGGCTGGAGCTGCTCAAGGCCGCCAGGGCCCTGGCCCCGGACGTCGAGGTGGTGGTGATGACCGCCTACGGCACGGTGGAGACCGCTGTGGAGGCCATGAAGGAGGGCGCCTACGACTACGTGACCAAGCCGCTGCGGCGCAGCGAGATCGTGGCGACCATCGCCAAGGCCTTCGAGAAGCGCCAGCTCATCCTGGAGAACCGCCAGCTCCGCGAGCAGATCCGGGCGGCGAAGAACGTGCCGGTGATCGGCACCAGCGCCCCCCTGCGCCACCTGTTGGCCGAAGTCGACCAGGTAGCCCCGAGCGACGCGAGCGTCCTGCTCGTCGGCGAGTCGGGCACCGGCAAGGGCCTGCTCGCCCGGGTGCTGCACGAGCGCAGTCGCCGCGCCAGCAAGCGCCTGGTGACGGTGAACTGCGCGGCCTTGCCCGAGAGCCTGCTCGAGTCCGAGCTCTTCGGGCACGAGGCCGGGGCCTTCACCGGCGCCCGGGGACGCAAGGAGGGCCGCTTCGACCTGGCCGCCGGCGGCACCTTGTTCCTGGACGAGGTCACCGAGATCCCGCTGCCGGTGCAGGTCAAGCTCCTGCGGGTGCTGCAGGAGGGCGAGTACGAGCGGGTCGGCGGCACCCGCACCCTGCAGGCCGACGTGCGCGTGGTGGCCGCCACCAATCGGGACATCGAAGCCGAGGTCGCGGCGGGGCGCTTCCGGGAGGACCTGTTCTACCGGCTCAACGTCATCCAGCTGCGAGTCCCCCCCCTCCGGGACCGCCGGGACGACGTCCCCCTGCTGGCCGCCCACTTCCTCGACCGCTTCGGCCAGAAGAACCACAAGGCCGTCACCGGCTTCACCCCCGACGCCCAGGACGCCCTGATCGGCTACGAGTGGCCGGGCAATGTGCGTGAGCTGGAGAACGCCGTGGAGCGTGCCGTGGTGCTGTGTCGGGAGGACCGGGTGGACCTCGCCCAGCTGCCGCCGCCGGTCCGGCAGGGCCGGGGCGCCCGCAAGCTGCTCACCTTCGAGGTCGGTGCGCCCCTCAAGGAGGTCGAGCGCCAGATGATCACGGAGACCCTGCGCTACACCCAGGGTGACAAGGGCCTCGCGGCGTCGCTGCTGGGCATCACGGCCCGCACGATCTACCGGCGCGAGGCCGAGTGGCGGGACCGCGGGTCTGAAGTGCTGGAGGAACCGGGCCGATAGGGCGGGAGAACCGGCGAGGATCGCCCTCTGTTAGACTCACCCCGCCCGAGTGGCGCCGCCTGCACCGAATCGATACAAGGCCGGCGCCCGAATTCCGCCGCTGAGACTGCATGACCCTGTTGCTGCCCCTGCTCCTCGGAAGCGCCCACGCCGGCGCCCCCGACGCGGTCGCGTCGGGCGAGGACCTCGTCGCCTGGCGAGCTCTGCAGCAGGAGACCGACCCGAGCGCCTGGCGCGGCTTCCTGCTCGCCTACCCCGACTCCCCGCTCGCCGAGCTGGCCTGGCGGCGGCTGGTCGAGGTGGGCCACGCCCCGGACCCCTCCTCCAACCCGACCCTCGGCCGCATCGCCACGAGCTACGCCCAGCACGAGGCCGACCTCGCCCGCACGCCCGAGGGCTACGCGGTCGCCACCCTTCGGCTCGAAGCACCGACCGAGGACACGCAGCAGGCCGCTCGGACCGGACGGCGTGCCTTGCGAGACCGCACGCCGGTGGTGCTCACCAGCGCACCCGCCGCCCGCACCCTGGGCTGGCTGGTCGTCGGCGACACCCAGGCCGCGGAGCCCGACTCCGGCAGCAAGGCCGTCGACGCCGCCCAGTAGGGCAGGATGGCACCCTGATCCGCCGGGGTTAGCCACCCTGCATGGTCCCGCTGCTCTCCCTCGCCGCCATCGGTCTCGGCTGCGCCGTCCAGGCCACCGAGGCCCCGGCTCCCGCCACTGCGCCCACCCCCCGGGTGGTCCCGATCACGGCCTACGGACCGCCGTCGCTGAGCTGCCGGGAGGCCCTCGGCCTGACCAACCCGTCCAAGCCCTCGGACAAGCCGAACAAGCCCAACATCCCCCCCGACGCCGACCTCGGCGCGATGAACCAGATCACCGTCGGTGGCCAGGCCACCGATCCGTCGACCCTGCCTGGCGCCGATCCCTCCGAGCTCCCCCACACCCCCCTCGAAGGCAGTGCAGAGGACCTGGCGCGGGTCGGCCGGGTCATGGCGGCCATCCAGGCCGACGAGCGCGTGCGCCTGAGCTTCTGGGGTGCCAGCCACACCAGCGCGGACTGGTGGACCGGCCACCTGCGCCGCCGGCTCCAGGCCGAGCACGGCGACGAGGGCCACGGCTTCATCCTGCCGGCCGCGCTCTACAAGCACTACCGCGGCGCCGACATCAACCTGTGCCGGACCGACGGGTGGAAGTCCTGGTGGGCCGGGCGCTGGTCGGACCCGGGCTCCGACAAGCTGGGCTTCGGGGGCATGGCGGTCACCAGCGACAACCCGGACGACTTCGGCTGGCTCCAGACCACGGTGTCCAATCCCCAGGGCCGACGGGTCTCCCGCTACGACGTCTTCACCCTGCGGCAGCCGAGCGGCGGCACCCTGCTGGCCCAGGTCGACGAGTCCGAGGTCGTGGCCATCCCCACCCTGGGCCCCGAGGCTCTCCAGGTCACCCGCCTGACCGTCGACGACGGCCCTCACCGCCTGATCCTTCGCCCCAAGGGCGACGGCGAGGTGCGCATCTTCGGCGTCTCCGCCGAGCGGGATGGCTCGGGCGTGATCGTCGACACCATCGGCATCCGTGGCCGCGAAGCCCGCTCGTGGCTCCAGTGGGACCCGGAGCTGGCGGCCCAGGGCATCGCGGCGCTCGCTTCGGACCTGATCGTGCTCGCCTATGGCACGAACGAGGCCAACGACCCCACCTACGACATGGACCGCTACCGGGCCGATCTGCGCCGGGTCCTGGGCCTGATGCGCAGCGGAAACCCCGACGCCGCCTGCATCCTGGTCGGGCCCACCGACCGCGCCAAGAAGCTCGCCGAGGACAGCTGGGCGGTCTGGGGACGCACCGCCCCAGTGGCCCAGGTCCAGCGCGAGGTCGGCCCCGAGTTCGGCTGCGCCACCTGGGACTGGCAGACCGTCACCGGCGGCCCCAGCTCGATGGTCGCCTGGATGCACAGCGACCCGGCGTTCGCCAGCAAGGACGGCATCCACCTGACCCGGGCCGGCTACGAGTGGTCGGCGGAGCGGTTCCTGGACGCGCTCTGGGAGACAGTGCCCGGCGCGGCGCAGACCCAGCCTTAGGACTCGCGGCGGCCGGCTCGGCGCAACGAGTCTCGGCGCTGGCCGCGCCTCGCCGGTGGTCGGTGATCGGTGATCGGTCGTCGGCGGCCGGCGCGGCGCACCGCGGCGTGCCGTGGTCCCCGCTGACTACCGATCACTGATCACCGATCACCGCCGTGGCGCGTCAGCGCCCGGCGCTAGTGTTCTGGACCAGAACACTAGGGCGTCGGTCCGCTCGACCGCTCGCGCTCCGCCTCCATCGACGGAGGCAGCGACGGTCCGTGCACCGGCCCCGGCCCGGCGTACCCCGCCTCCGGGTGCTCGTGCCGCCAGACCTCGTAGGCCTGCTCGATGGCGTCGGCGAAGGTCTGGCCGATGAGGTCCAGGCCGTCCTCGGTCAGGTGCATCAGGTCGGTCCAGGCCAGGGGCGGGTCGAGCTGGAGCCAGCGGCCGAAGCTGCCGTCGCCACCCATCGCGTGCCAGGCGGACCACCAGGCGCAGCCCATCTCCTCGGCGGCCTGCCTCTGGACGCGCTCGAGCTTGCCCATCAGGGGCTTGGTGATGACCTGGCCCCGGCTGCGGGTCGCCTGATCGAGGGGCGTGATGACCAGGCAGCTGGCGTCGGGGGTGGCCTCCCGGAAGCGCTCGAAGGTCTTGATGTAGGAGGCCTTGTACTTCTCGCCCTCGCCCTGCTGGAGCGTCTCGTAGCCGAGCTCGTTGCCGCCGGTCATGTAGACCACCAGGTCCGGGCTGCGGCGCTCGATCTGCCGCTTGAGGTGGCTCTTGGACTGTCGACCCATCGAGCCCAGGCCCGAGCCGGCGACCCCCAGGTTCTCCCAGGTCATGCCCGGACCGCGGGTCTCCAGGGCCACGCCGTACAGGGTCACCGGGCCGTCGCCGCCGGTCTTGATCCAGAGGTACTCGGCGCCGTCCTGGGCCAGCACCTCCCGGAAGCGGTCGCCGTGGGCGCCGCTGTCCGTGGACAGCCGCACGCCGCCGCCGCCCTTCGGCACCGCGGAGAAGGACCCGCCGCCGGGCTGCACCTGGTAGTGCACGTCGAAGCGATGCAGAGGCTGTCGCTGGCCGTCGATCTCCAGACCACCCAGGGTCGAGCGGGCCTCGCCGGTGGCGGTCGAGACCGTACCCGCCAGGCCGTAGCGCGGGGTCTCGGCACCGCCGAAGGTGATGGTCAGGCTCTCCCAGTCGCCCTTGGGCCAGCGGGCCACCCCCGGCCGGATGGCCCAGCGGGGATCCACCTGGACCGCCAGGAAGCCCGGCCCGCCGTCGCCGAAGCGGTCCTGGAGGCGGGTGCGCACCGTGCCCACGATGCCGTCGCCCGCAATGGTCGAGTCGCCCCAGTTCAGCGCCCGCACCACCCGGCCCGGCTGGCCGTCCTCGGCCTCGGCCAGCCGCGCGAACCAGTGGTCCAGGCTGCCCGGGGGCACCAGCAGCGGCGTGGGCACCGCGGGCGAGCGGTCCGGCAGCGGAGCCGGGGTCCAGCCGTCGTCGGCCACCACGACCGGCTCCATCACCCCGACCGGCGCGTCCATCAGGTCGGCGTCGCGGGTGATCACCTCGCCGGTCTTGGACTCCAGCACGACCTTGTCCGGGCTGAACAGGTGCAGCAGCGGCACCGGCTCGCCCGAGACCCAGGGCCGCACGGCCCGGGCCTGGGGGATCGCGTAGGTCGCTGCGACCAGCACGGCGAGGCCCCCGAGCACCGAGCCCAGGTGACGCAGCTCTCCGCGGTGGTCGCTGTCGCTCACGCACCCGACGTGACCCGCCGCGGGCGGGTTGTCCATCTGTCGAAGATTTTTCTTCGACTGCGCACGCCTTGTCCGGTAAGCTCCCGACAGGCACCACCCTGGGGGGGGAACATGGGTCGATCGACCCTTCGTGGTGCCGTGGGCACCGTCGCGCTCGCCTGCGCACTCGGCAGCGGAGGCCCGGCCGGGGCCGCCGAGACCTTCAACGGCCACACCTACTACCTGGGCGACCTGCACGCCCACACCGGGGCCTCCGGCGACGGTGGCAGCTCGGACCTGGGCACCTGTGCCGGGTCCTGTGGCGCGGTGGCCGACGTGATCCAGCTGGCCCAGGACAACGGCCTGGACTTCGTCGCCATCACCGACCACAGCAACGGCGACTTCGCGGCCTCGAACGCGGACTACGCCACGGTGCTGGCCGAGGTGATCGCCGGCAACGACCCCACCGGGGGCTTCATCACGCTGCCGGGCTCCGAGCTCGCCCTGCACGACACCGACGGCAACGAGCTCGGCCACCGCAACGTGCTGTTCTTCGACAACGACGACAGCCTGCTCTCGACCCTGCACCGGACCGACCTGGTGCCCTCGAGCCGCAGCGACGACACCGAGGTCACCTGCGAGGGGTTCTGGGACTGGGTCAGCGATCTGAACACCGCCTGGGGCGACGTGCTGACCATCCCCCACCACCCCATCGCGACCATCCCGATGCCCATGGACTGGTCCTGCCACGACCCGACCTGGGAGCCGGTGGTCGAGACCTACTCGATCCACGGCAACTCCATCGACTCGGCGGCGACCTACGATCCGATCTGGTCCTCGCCGACCGCGTCCGGGTCCGTGCACTCGGCCCTCAATCCCGCCACCAACGCCCTGAAGCTCGGGTTCGTCGGCGGCAGCGACCGCCACGACACCGACCCGGGCGAGACCTGCAGCCGGAACGGCCCCCAGGGCGGCTCCATCCCCTACGGCGGGGGCCTGACCATCGCGATGCTCGACGAGGGCGAGGCCTACACCCGGGCCAACCTGCACGACGCCCTCGTGGACCGCCAGACCCTCAGCACCAGCGGCCCGATGCTGCCCGTCGAGGTCCGCTGGGGCTCGGGAACCACCCACCTGGGCGGCATGGGCGAAGAGCTCAGCCCGATCCCCGGCCAGCCCCTGCGGGTCGTGGTGCGCATCCCCACCGCGTACGACGCGGCCGTGAAGCAGGTGGTGCTGGTGACCAGCGCCGGCGTGGAGCTGCCCCTGTCATCGCCGGGCACGGGCATCTGGATCAAGAAGTTCCCGAGCGGCGTGACCCCCTGGTGGGCGTACGTGCGCGTCGACATCGACGGCCCCAGCTGGTACGGCGGCAGCTGCTCCGACGGCGGGACCGACGACGAGGAGCGGGTCTGGACCTCGCCCAGCTGGTTCCGCTGAGGCGGCCTGCTCAGAACTGGTAGTAGACGAAGGCGAGCTGCTGGCCGGTGCCCCAGGTCAGGCAGGCCACGCCCACGGCGGCCAGCACGCCGGCCTGGAGCCAGGGGTGCAGGCCGGCGAAGGCCGCCGCCAGCCGCTTCAGCCAACCCGCAGGGCTGAAGTGGATGGCGAAGGCCAGGCCCAGCACCAGCCACGAGAGGTGGGAGAAGCGCGGCATGACGAAGGTGGGGTCGAAGAGCCCGGCGAAGTAGGCGACGGAGGTCGGCAGGTCCGGGGAGCGGAACAGGATCCGCGCGATGACCACGAAGTGGAAGGTCAGCGCCAGACGCCAGGCGTGGGCCCACCAGCCTGGCGGCGAGACCCCCGGGTCGCGGCCGTGCCCCTTGCGGAAGGACCGCTGGATGCACATCGCCGAGCCGTGGATGAACCCGTAGATGACGAAATTCCAGCTGGCCCCGTGCCAGACACCGATGACCAGGAAGGTGACCATCAGGTTGGCGTAGACCCGGGCCGACGAGACCCGCGCTCCCCCGAGCGGGAAGTAGATGTAGTGCCGGACCCACAGGCTCAGGGTCTTGTGCCACCGTCGCCAGAAGTCCGTGATGGTGATCGCGACATAGGGCCGGTCGAAGTTCTCGGGGAGCCGCAGTCCGAACAGCAGGCCGGCGCCGATGGCGATGTCCGTGTAGGCCGAGAAGTCGTAGTAGATCTGCATGGTGTAGGCGTAGAGCCCCACGAGCAGCTCGGGCCCGGTGAACCGGCCGGGGTCGCTGAAGAGCGGGTCCACCATGCCGACCCGCAGCACGTCGGCGATGAGCACCTTCTTCACCAGGCCCTTGCCGATCCGGAAGAGCCCTTCGCTCACGTGGCCCCGCTGCAGCAGCGGCAGCTGGTTCATCTGGGGCAACAGCTCGTGGCCGCGCACGATGGGCCCGGCGATGAGCTGGGGGAAGAAGGTGACGAAGCTGGCCATCGTCACCAGCCGCGGCTCGGCCTCGCCGCTGCGGGCGACGTCGATGACGTAGGCGATGGTCTGGAAGGTGAAGAACGAGATGCCGATCGGCAGCGCCAGCGCGACGGCCGGCAGCTCCAGGGCCACGCCGGCGCTGCCGAGCGCGGCGACCAGGTCCCCGCTCAGCCAATTCCAGTACTTGAAGACGATCAGCGGCGACAGCAGCAGCAGGACCACCCCGGCCTGCACGCCGCGGTGGTCGCGCTCCGCGCCCTTCGCCCGGGCGACCGCCAGCGCCCCGCCCCAGGCCACCAGCACCACCGCGCCCAGCAGCAGCAGGTAGACGGGATTCCACGACGCGTAGAACAGGACCGACGCGAGCAGCAGGGTCCAGATCCGCAGGGCCCGCGGTGTGGCCCAGTAGGCCAGCGCGCTCAGCGGCAGGAACAGCGCGAAGTCGAGGGTGGGGAAGAGCATCGGGGCTGCCCGCTGCTATCTACTCCGCGTCGACCTCGCCCTTGGCCGCCGCGATCAGCCGGCGTCCCTCGTTGCACAGCCAGAGCCAGCTCTCGTCGCCGGGACCCGGCCCCTCCGCATAGAGCACGTACCGAACCTCGACGACCTTCGGGTGCAGGGTGATGGTCACGCCCGTGAGCCAGCGGCTGACCGGGAGTCGGAGCAGCCCATTGACCCGCTGGCCCCGCTCCATCGTGCGGCTGCGCGCCCCGGGCTTCTCCGGCTCATCGCAGGTGTAGCCCAGGCCTTCCTCGCCGCAGGTCTGCGCCGTGACGCGGTCCAGCATCTCCCGGATCTCCCGGTTCTCCTCGACCGGCTCCGCGAGACCGAGCTCCCCCTTCACCACCAGGTGGTGACCGGTCTTGCCCAGGGCCTGCGTGCAGGCGCCGCCCTCCCACGCGAGCAGGACCCGCTGGTCGCTCGGCGGCTCCTCGCGGGGGCGCTCGTCGACCGTCACGGGTTCCTGGGCCATGGCCAGGGCGAGCACCCACAGGATCATGGCTCCCCCAGCCACATGGACATCATCAGGTCGTCTCGCCAGGTGCCATCGCCGAGACGATACTCCCGGACCCGTCGGCCCTCCACCTCGAAGCCCACCCGCTCGTAGAGCCCGATGGCCCGGGTGTTGTCGGCGAACACGTTCAGGGCGAGCTTCTGGACCTCGGGGTTGCTCCGAGCCCAGTCCACGACCGCATCCATGAGAGCGCGGCCGACCCCGAGGCCCCGGGCCGGCTGGGCGACGAAGATCTCGACCCGAGCCACGTGGCGGCTGCGACGCAGGTGCCCGCCCTGGGCCATCAGGGCCCCGACCAGGTGGTCGTCGAGCCGCCCGACCAGGAAGCAGCTGTTCCTCGAGCCCGCGAGCTCCCGGATGGCCGCGGCCTTCCACGCCCTCGTCTGGCGGAACTCGTCGGCCTCGGTGATGAAGTACTCGCCCTCGGCGAGCACGTCCCGGTGGATCTCCAGGATCGTGGTGGCGTCGGCGTCGCAGCCGTGCTGCACGCAGACGCGGCGACTCTCTGCAGGTGTCAGATCAGGCGCCCATCCAAGGCGCCGCCGCGCCCGCGTTGGCCCCGGTCATGCCCTCCATGCGGGCGTCCAGGGTGCCCATGGCCTTGGCCCGGGTGAGCACCGGGTTGTTCAGGATGGACCGCAGGGTGTGCAGCGCCGCCTTGGTCACCTTGCTCGCCGGCCGCATGTAGTCGCTGGTCATGACGTTCACGACGCGCTTGTCGATGAGCACCTTGAGCAGGCCGTGGGGGAAGTAGCCGGAGCGGGTCAGGTACAGCAGGGTGTTGGTGTAGCTGTCGTTCCGCTCGAAGTACATCTTGTCGTAGATCTCCTTCTTCTCGTCGTTCACCAGGCCGTCGCGCATCGCCAGCGTGTGCAGCGAGGTGCCCGGGTAGAAGATGACGGAGAAGGCCTGGAGCTTGTACGGCTTGGGCAGCTCGCTGATGAGGCGGAGCGTGTCCAGCTTGTCGTCCAGGGTCTCGTACGGCAGGTCGTAGATGACGTCGTACTGGGGGGGGGCCGTCCGGTCGGCGAACTTGGTGATGATCTCCGCGGACTTGATGATCTTCTCGTTGCCCATGGTCGATCGGCGGAACATCTTCTGGATGCGCTTGGAGCCGTGCTCCACGCCCATCTGGATGCACAACAGGCCGGCGTCGACCAGGGCGGCGTACTTCTCCTCGGTGATCGTGCCCGGGGAGCCCAGCAGGTAGAACGGCTCGTTGATGCGGGCCTTGTACTCCCGGGAGAACTTGAGCATGTCCGGCAGGGGACGGCCGAAGAAGCTGTCGTCGCTGAACCAGAAGAAGTTGACCTCGGGGTACTCCTGCTTGACCCACTCCAGCTCCTGGATGACGTCCTCGACCGAGCGGTAGCGCACGAAGCGCTGACGCTTGTAGAGGTCCCGGGAGAAGGAGTTGCCGCAGTAGCTGCAGGCGTGGGGGCAGCCGCGGCCGGTCATGGTCTGGTAGCCGACCCGGTCGAACATGCGGCTGACGGTGCCGTTGTGCAGGTAGCGACTGATCAGGTCCTTGGTGACCGGCAGGACCTCGCCCTCGAAGAGCACGTACTGGTCCTCGATGTCCCAGTCCGGCCAGGGGTAGCTGTCCAGGTCCTGCTCGAGGGAGCCGGGGGCGTTCTTGACGACCTTGTCGCCCTTGCGCCAGACCAGGCCCTTGATGTCGTAGAGGTCGTCGAGCTCGCCCTTCTCCAGGCGCTCGACGAGCTTCAGGATCAGGTCCTCGGCGTCGCCAATCGCGACGTAGTCGGACCAGTAGGCGCACTCCTCGGGCCGGACCGAGGGGTGGAAGCCGCCCCAGATGGTCGGGATGCCCAGGTCCTTGGCGGCACGCGTCAGCTGCTTGGCGCTGTCGAAGTAGTGGGTCATCAGGGTGATGCCGACCAGGTCGCAGTCCTTGATGATCTCGTTGTACTGCTCCATGACCTTGGGCTCGTAGCGCTCCTCGGACATGTTGACGTGCTCGAACTCCCCGTCCCCGGCGAAGTCGGGCAGACAGATCATCACGCACTCGTGGCCGGCCTTCTTGAGCACGGCGGTGAGCACTCGGAGGCCGTAGTTGGCGATGTCCGGGTAGGGCGAGACGAGGGCGACCTTCATGCGAAAACCCCTGACGCAGGCAGCTGCGCAAACTATCCAAATCAGTGGGGGGGCCGCAACACCGGCGACCTCCCCGTCGTCCACCCGTCAGACGGCTGACACGAGAGGCAACTCGAGGGGCTAGTCCTTCCAGCCCTTGTAGCGGTTGATCTCGACGACGCGGTCATCGTTCATGATCAGCTCGTAGCTGAACAATTCCACCGCCTTGTAGGCGGTCTTGGAGCCGGGGACGTACACCAGCGCCGTGCCGTCGGCCTGCTTCTCGAAGCGGTAGACGTAGCGCCAGGCGTTGTAGGTGTTCGAGCCGATGAGCTTGGCCTGGTCCCAGGGGGGTCCCCAGGCCATCAGCACCATGTTCTTGGTCCAGCCCAGCTCGACCTTGCCGGTCAGCACCCGCTCCCGCTCGTCCGGGGTCAGCGAGTAGAAGCGGTCCCAGAGCCCGATCTCCTGGAGGTAGGCGTTGCGCTCCTCCTCGGTCTTGAGCTTGAGGTACTGCTTCTCCTGGTCGTCCTCCATGAACGGCTTGAGCGCGTAGTAGTGGTCGAACTCGTTGTCGCTGAGGCGCTTGACCTTCTTGCCACCGCAGCCGACGCCCAGGAGCAGAGCCGCCAGGGTGACGGCGAGGATGCTGTTGCGCATGGGACCCTCCAGAGGGGGCGCCTCCTATCCCGTCTCCCCGGCCGCGCCTTCCCGCGAGGCCGGACCGGGGATCGGCGCAGCGGCGTCCACCACCCCCACAGCACCCGCCGGGACCCAGCCCTTCCGCCCGTCGGGCAGCACCACGAGCTGCCAGGAGCCCAGGGTGTCCCCCAGGGTGACCTCGGCCCCGGCGTGCAGAGCGAAGAGCACCACCCCGGAGGCTTCGCCGCCCGCCGAGCGCACCTCGACCTGGTCGGCGAGCACCACCCCACCCAGGGGGGCCTGCAAGCCGCTGAAGGTCGAGGCCGAGAGCAACACCGCGGGCACCCCGACCAGGACCGCCGGGATGCCGAGGGCCAGCTCCCGGCGGAGTCGGCCCAGGACCCCGAGCAGGCCGAGCACGGCCGACAGCAGCGCTGCCAGCCAGCCCTGCTCCGAGGTCGACAGGGTCGACTGCCAGAAGAACAGGCCCGGGCCGTTCGTGTCCTCCAGGCGGTCCTGGACCTGGCGCCTGGCCCGGTCCAGGTTCGCGGTGACGTCGCCGTCCCGGGGGCTCAGAGCCGCCGCGCGGCGCCAGGCGAGCATGGCCCGGGCGGGCTGGCCGTCGCGGTACAGGGCGTTGCCCAGGTTGTAGTACAGGTCCCCGGTGGGATGCCCGGCCTCGATCAGGCTGGTCCAGGTACGGGCGGCCTCGGCGAAGTCGCCGTCGACGTAGGCCTGGTTGGCCTGCAGTGCGAGGTCCTCGGGGGCGGCCAGGGCCGGCCCGGCCAGGGAGAGCCAGAGCAGGGCGGTCACGGCGCAGCCCCGTCCAGCAGGGCGTCGGCGGTCTCGAGGACCCGGACCTGGAGGCCCGCACGGTCTCCGCCCCCGTACCGGGCCCGGTCGAGGTCCTTGTACAGAGCCAGCACCCGCTCCCGTAGGGCCCCGCTGAGCCCGGCCTCTGCCGCGGCGCGGTCCAGTCCGGCCGCGGGACGCCCCAGGGCGAGCCCCAGGGCCTCCCGGAACAGGTCCTCCAGCTCGGCCACGCCCAGGGCCTGGGCCCGCGAGCCAGCGAGGCGGCGTCGCAGCTCCCCCACCGGATCGCTCTTCGGCCCGCGGGCCAGGAAGCGCTCCCGCCCCACCAGCCCGACGAAGGCCAGCCAGGGCACCGCGACCAGGCCGAGCAACACCGGGCTCCGGAGGTCCAGGACCTGGCTGCGCAGTCGTGGCTTGGGGTGGATGGGCAGGATGTCCTCGCCCACGGCGGCGACCTCGCGCCGGCGGTCCGGGTCGGCGCTCAGGGCGTCCTCGACGGCGACCTCTGCGGCCTCGCCCGGGCGCACGTCGAGGGTCAGCGCCGGCCCCTCCAGGGTCACGAAGTCGCCGACGCTCGGGTCGAAGACCTGGAGCACGAGGGGCGGCAGGCTGAGGCGCCCCTCCTGCTCCGGCACCACCGCCCGGCGCCAGGTCCCCACGGCGAGGTAGTCGCCGGCACGGACCTCGGCCTGCACCTCGGGCTCGTCGTCGTAGACCCGGACCCCGGTGCCGTCCGGGACCGACGGCAGCGCGAAGCCCGCCAGGCTGCCGGAGCCGCTGAGCACGACGGTCAGGGTCGCGCTCTCGCCCAGGGCCAGGCTGTCCCTGTCCAGCCGCGCCTTCAGCTCGAAGTGGCCGATGAGGCCGGTCCAGGCCTCGCTGCGGCCGGACTCGGGCACCGGGCGGACCTGGATCGGGATGGGCTCGGTGGCGTGCACCTCGGTCCGCGCCTCGGCGAACCGCCCCAGCCCCAGACCCCGCCGCCGTGCGGACTCTGCGTTCACGGCGAACTGGGTGCGCAGCACGCCGGCCGGCACCTCCCGTGACCCCGCGGCGCTGGCCTGCAGCGGCGTCGCGAGCTCCAGCACGGTCCAGGTGATGCCGTCCTCCACCACCGGGTACTCCCGCTGGACCCCCTGGGCGAGCGGATCGGGCACGAAGCCCTCGAACTGGGGCGCCTGCCAGCGCACGTCGAGCAGGCGCTTGCGGGTGCGGAACTCCACCTGGTGCACGACCACCTGCCCCACCCAGAGCGCGTCGACCCCCAGGGTCCCGAAGATGCTGTCGCTGGCCCCGGCCTCGCTGTCCCGCGCGAAGACCTTCAGGGAGACCGGCGGCGGCTGCCTGCGCTCGCCGTCCAGGGCCAGGGGCTGGGGCTGGAGCTCGTAGTCCCCCTCCTTCAAGGCGGTGAGGGCGTAGTTGAAGGTCAGGGTCCGGGTGGTGCGGAAGTTGACCATCACCGTGGACTGCTGGGTGCCCTGGTAGACCACCTGGACCCCGTCGAGCCTTGGGAAGGTCGGCGGCTGGACGTTCTTGGCGTCGACCACCACCACCCGCAGACCCAGGGTCTGGCCCACACGCACCTGGGGGCTGTCCAGCTGCACGCTCACCTGGGCCGCGGCGGCGGGCAGGGCCACCAGCCAGAGCCAGGCCATCGCCAGCAGCCGGCTCACCAGTCCTTGCCCTGGCTGCGACCGCCCACGGTCACCCGGGGGTTGCCCTCGTCGACGGACTCGAGCAGGCGCTCGGCCTCCTCCTCGGAGATCTCCTGGACCCCCTCCACCGGGACCGGCTCCCCCTCGGGGGTCCCGGTGTCGCCGGCCTCGGCCACGGGCCGGATCTCGTCCTCCTCGCCGGGCTCGCCTTCGCCGGGCTCTCCGGCCTGCTGCTCCCGGCTGCCGTCGTCGCCGGGCTCCTGGTCCTGGGCCTGCTCGGGCTGGCCGGCGCTGCCCGTGTCCCCGGGCTCGCGCTGCTGGGGCTGGGGCTGGCCGGTGTCTCCGGGCTCCCCCTGCTCGCCGTCTTGGCCCTGTTGCTGAGGCGGCGGCTGCTCCTGGAGGCGCCGGGCCAGCTCCTGGCGCACGGCGTCGGCGTTCTGCCTGGCGGCGGGGTGCTCGGGGTCGGCCTCCAGCACCCGGTCCCAGTCACCCACGGCCTCCTCCAGCCGCCCCCCGCCGTAGTGGCTGAGGCCGGAGTTGTAGCGGGCGCCCTGGGCGTGCTCGCTGTCCGGCGCCCGATCGGCCAGGTCCGAGAAGACCCGCGCCGCCTCGTCGTAGCGGCCGTCTTGGAAGAGGGCCTCGCCCAGAGACCAGGCGATGCGAGGGTCCTGGGGGTGGTCCACCTGCAGCCCGGTGAGGACCTCGACCGCCTGGGCGGTCTCGCCGCCGTCGAGCAGGCGCCGGGCCTCCTCGAGAGAGGTGGCGTGGGCCATCGGCGCGACCAGCAAGCTCGCCAGGGCGGCCGCCGCGACCCGGCGCCGGACCCGGCCGTCGCCCACCAGGGCACCCAACAGCAGCAGCCCGAGCCCACCGGCCAGAGGCCACTGGAAGCGCTCGTCCCAGACCTTGTCGCGCTTGACCGTCGTCACGCTCGCCGCGAGCTCCCCGTGTAGCCGCTCCGCCAGGGCCCGCACGTCCTGGGCGCCGGCCACCGAGCGGATGTAGGCGCCCCCGGTCGCCGACGCCACACGCTTCAGGCCGTCCTCCTGGAGCTGGCTGAGCACCACGCTGCCCGCGTCCTTCTTGAAGCCACCGCCGGGGAGCGGGATGGGGGCGCCACCCTCGGTGCCGATGCCCAGGGCGTAGACCCGCACGTCGGCCTCTTGAAGGGCGGTCACGAGGATGGCCAGGTCGTCGTCCCAGACCTCGCCGTCGCTCAGGACCACGATGGCGCGGTCCGCCTTGCCGTCGGCGCTGAAGAGCGGCAGCGCCTCGGTCAGCGCAGACGCCACCGAGCTGCCCTGGGCCCGGATGGTGCCGCTGTCGGTGCTGCGCACGATGCGGGCCAGGGCGTCGTGGTCCAGGGTCAGCGGCACCCGCGGGTATGCACCAGCGGCGAAGATGACCAGGCCCACCCGATCCGTGGGCAGGAGCTGGAGCAGGTCCAGGATCTCCCGACGGCCGCGCTCGAGCCGGCTCGGCTCGATGTCCTGGGCGTCCATGGAGCGGGAGACGTCCAGGGCGACCACGATCTCGACGCCCTCGGCCCGCAGCTCCCGCCAGGTGAAGCCCCAGCGCGGCTGGGCCGCCGCCACGGCCGCGACACCCAGGCCGC
>CAYFPX010000117.1:3056-3301 GCA_964344945.1 uncultured Enterobacterales bacterium | reverse complement strand
GCAGGTGCAGCCAGTCGGGAGTCGCCAGTGTCACGGCAGCCTCCGCAGCGCGGTCCAGCCGAGCAGCAGGTGCAGACACAACAGCCCCAGACCGGGCACCAGGGCCAGCCGGTAGAGCTCCTCCCGGTGCACGAATTCGGTGACCTCGGCCGTGCTGGTCTCCAGCTCGTCGATGGTGTCGTAGATCTGCCGGAGGGAGCGGGTGTCCGTGGCCCGGAAGTACTGGCCGCCGGTCTGTTCGGCGA
>CAYFPX010000117.1:0-3036 GCA_964344945.1 uncultured Enterobacterales bacterium | reverse complement strand
CTGCCGCAGGGTCGCCTCGTCGACGTGGTCCCCCCGCCGGAACATGCCGAAGATCCCGCCGCCGCTGCCCTCCATCGCGCCGACACCGATGGTGTAGACCTTGATGCCCAGGGCCTCGGCGGCCTGGGCCGCCTGCTCGGGGGTCAGCACCCCGGCGTTGCTCCGGCCGTCGGTGAGCAGCACCACCACCTTCGAGGGCGCCTGGAGCTGGGACAGGCGCTTGCCGGCCACCGCCAGGGCCTCGCCGACCGCGGTCTTGTTGGGGCCGGCCATGCCGATCTGCACCAGCTCCAGGAAGCTGAGCAGGGTGTCGTGGTCCAGGGTCAGGGGGACCTGGGTGAAGGCCTCCTCGCCGAAGACCACCAGCCCCAGGCGATCGTGGGGACGGCCCCGGATGAACTCCGCCATCACCCGCCGCGCCACGGTGAGGCGGCTGGCCTCCTTGACCCCGATCGTGAAGTCCAGGGCGTCCATGGAGCCCGAGGTGTCCAGGGCCAGCATGATGTCGATGCCGTCGCTCTCGACCACGGTCTCCCGGTTCGTCAGCTGAGGCCGCGCGAGGGCGAGGATCAGCAGCGCCAGGCCGAGGAGCTCCAGCAGCGGCAGCAGGGGGGCCACCAGGGTGCGCCAGGAGCGCCCACCGGCCACCACCCCCAAGGACGACCAGCGCACCGGCGGCCCCCGCCGCCGGTAGCGACGCCAGGCCACCACCGGCAGGAGCGCCAGCAGCGCGAGCCAGACCGGGTGATGCAGCTCGAGCATCAGGCCGGCTCCTCGGGCTGCGGCGGCCGCGGGCGGGTGGCCTCGATCACCGCCCGGAGGTCGCCGTCGAGCTCGTCGAAGAGCGCCGCACCGCCGCCCTTGCGGGCGAACTTGATGAGATCGGTCGCGGTGAGCAGCCGCTTGCAGCGGGCCTGCAGGGAGGTCTGCAGGTCCAGGGCCACCAGGATCTCCCGGGAGGTCGCCGTGGTGGCCGGCACCGGCAGCACCGCCTCGAGGTAGCGGCGGAAGAGCCCGGAGAGCCCCAGGGCCCGGGCGTGGTCGTCGAGCTCGGCGTCGGCCTGGAGGGCCTCCCAGGCCCGCAGCGCCAGCAGGTGCGGGGGCACCGGTGGCGGCGGCGGCTCCGGCGGGGTGCGCCGCCGCCAGATCAGCCCCCCCGCGCCCAGGAGCACCAGGGCACCGGACGCCGCGAAGGGCCAGATCGGCACGGGCTCCGGGACCGGCGCCAGGGCCATCGGGGCCAGCTCGGACGACGGGCCCCGCTCGCCGATGTCCGCGAAGAGCGCCGCGCTCTGCAGGGTGCGCTCGCCCCCGGTCCCGTCCTGGAAGAGCACCCCGAGGGGCGGGATGACGTAGCTGCCGGGCTCGCCGCGCAGCTCCCAGGTCTGCGCGCTGACCATCCGCTCGCCGTCGCGGGTCTGCTCGTCGACGAGCGTGGCGCTCAGGCCTTCGATGTCCGGCAGCTCGCTGCCCACGAACGGGGTCCAGCCCTCGGCCCAGCGCACGGTGACGGTGAGCACCAGGGGCTCGCCCGCGTCGACCTGCTTGTCCGCCAGGGCGGCCTCGACCTGGGTCTGGGGTAGCCCCAGGGGGGCACCCAGCTCGGGACCGCTGCAGGCCACCAGGAGCCACAGGGCGCTCACCGCGCACCCCGGCGCTCGAGGCGGTGGAAGTGGGCGAGCAGGCCCTGGAAGGGGTCGTCGTCGGTCCCGATGGCGGTGGCGTGAGCGCCGCAGCGCCGCAGGCCCTCGACCCGTACGTCGACGGTCCAGGACTGCCGCACGGTCCGCGCGTCGATCAGCCCGCGGCGCCCGGTCTCCGGGTCCTCGATCTCGATCAGCCCGACCGGGGGCAGGGTGCGCTCCCGCGGGTCGTGCACCACGAAGGCGTTCACCTGGTGCCGACTGGCCAGGGCCGCGAGCTCGCGAGTGGGATCGACATCGCTGAGGAAGTCGGAGATCACGCAGACCACCGCCCGCCGCTTGAGCACCTTGCCCAGGTACTCCGCCGCGCCGCCCACATCGGTGCGGGACCGCACCGGGCGGTGCTCGAAGACCTCGCGGATGACCCGCCAGGCGTGGCCCCGGCTGCGCCGCGGCGGCACCATCAGCTCCACGTGGTCGGTGAAGGCGAGCAGTCCCACCCGGTCGTTGTTGCGGATGGCCGCATAGGCCAGGGCTCCGGCGATCCGGGCCATCTGCAGGCGCTTGTCCGTGCGGCCGTCCCGGCCCCCGCTGCCGAAGTCCATGGACCCCGAGACATCGATGGCCAGCATCAGGGTCAGCTGGCGCTCCTCCCGGAATTCCTTCACGTGAGGGGCGTTGGCCCGCGCCGTGACGTTCCAGTCGATGTGCCGCACGTCGTCGCCGGGCACATACGGCCGCACCTCTTCGAATTCCATGCCCCGCCCGCGGAAGGCCGAGCGATACCCACCCGCGAAGAGCGAGTCCACGCGTCGGCCGGCCTGCACGGTCAGCCGGCGGATCTGGCGGAGTTCCTCGGGGGTGAGCACTGCGGTCCAGCCTCTACGGGGTGCGCACCTTCTCGAAGAGCCGCGCGATCAGGTCCTCGCTGGACAGCTCTTCGGCCTCGGCCTCGTAGGTCAGCAGCACCCGGTGCCGCAGCACGTCGGGCCCGACCGCCTTCACGTCGTCGGGGGTGACGTAGGCCCGCAGGTCCAGGATGGCGTGGGCCCGCGCCGCTGCCGCCAGCGCGATGGAGGCCCGGGGCGAGGCACCGAACTCGATGTACCGGCTGAGCTCGGCCAGGCCGACCTGCTCCGGCGCCCGGGTCGCCCGCACCAGGTCCACGATGTAGCCAGCGACCACGTCCTCCATGACCAGCTGCTGGCAGAGCCTCTGGGCCCCCAGGATCTGCTCGACCGACGCCACCGGCTGGATCTCCGGGGGCGGCCCGCTGCTCCGCCGGAGGATCTCGGTCTCCTCGTCCCGACCGGGGTAGCCGACCCGGAGCTTCAGCATGAAGCGGTCCACCTGGGCCTCGGGCAGCGGGTAGGTGCCCTCCTGCTCGATGGGG
>CAYFPX010000116.1:0-24466 GCA_964344945.1 uncultured Enterobacterales bacterium | reverse complement strand
CTCTCGCGGGCCTTCGCCGGCGCGGCCTCGGCCCGCCAGGCCGCCGGCGGCTTCACCGGCGCGACCCTCGGCCACGCCGATCCCCGTCCATGGAGCGGCGCGGGCCGTGCGCGGACCGCGTCCGGCACCTTCGCCGGCGCCAGCGCGGGCAGCACGCCCTCCGGTGCGTTCCAGGGCGCAGCCCTGCGCCGCAGTGGCGCCAGGCCCTGGAGCGGTGCGAGCAGCAGCGTGGCCGTGTCGAGCCCCTTCCTGGGAGCCGGCATCGCCGCAGCCCTCGGTGGCTCCTTCGCCGGCGCTCGTGGCGTCCAGACCGCGTCCGGTGACTTCGCCGGCGCCCGGGGCGTCCAGACCGCCTCAGGCGCCTTCTCCGGCGCCGGCCTCGGCCGCGGCCGCAACCTGCCCTGGTCCGGCGCCAGCGTTGCCGAGGTGCTCGAGCGGGCCCTCGATGTCGAGGCCCGGGCGGCCCGGGGCGGGACCCGTCGTGCCTGGGGCGTGCCGAGCGAGGGCACCCTGCCCAGCCGGGCGGGCGATCCCGCCGAGCCGACCAGGACCTTCGGAGCCTCCGAGCTCAAGACCGTCTCCGGCTGGGTCAGTCGGCCCTACACGCCGGCCCGCACGGTGCGCGTCGTGGCCGCAGCCAGCAGCCGCGAGGCCAGCGGTCCGCCGGTCGGCGAGGCCGCGGTGCGCGCCTCCGAGCGCCTGGCGGCCGTGAACTCGGCCCTCCAGGGCGGTGGCAGCACCAGCTCGCCGGTCCCCCGCTGGGCGCCCCGCGGGCCGGCGATGACCACGGCGAGCCCCTTCCGGGGCGCCAGCACCGCGTCCACCCCCGACGGCGACTTCCGGGGCGCCGGCACCGGCGCCGCCCGGGCCCGCGCGTGGCGCGGAGCGGCCATCGGCGCGGGCAGCCAGGGCCGCTTCGACGGCGCGGCCGCCCGGCGCACCGGCAGCAGCACCTTCTCCGGCGCGGGCGCCTGGCGCACCCCGGACTGGGACTGGCTCGGAGCCGGCGCGACCTCGACCCCCCGCGGCTCCTTCGACGGCGCCCGCCAGGGCGTGGGCTTCGACCCGGGCTTCACCGGCGCGGCCTTCGGCTCCAGCCTGGCCCGGGACTTCGCCGGTGCACCGCTGGGTGGGGGCGACTTCGGAGCCTTCACCGGCAGCCGGACTGCAGCCCAGCGGGCGGGTCAGTTCACCACCGCTCGCTCCGGGCGCACCCCCTCTGGGGTCTTCCAGGGCACCCGCCGGGCCTGGCCCACCGCCGAGGGCACGGTCATCGCGGCCTCCCAGGCCCCCCAGCGGGCGGGTCTGCGGGAGACCCTCGACGGCGTGGCGGTCGAGCACGCGGGCCGCACCGCCCCCGGCTGGGCCGTCAGGGCCACGGGCCGGACCTTCCTGAACACCACGGGAGACCTGGTCCAGAGCCTCGCCGAGGCTCGGGACCCTCTCGAGGTCGTGTCGGTCATCCTGGCGCGTGGCGACCGGCTCGCGGTCAGTCGCAACCTGCCGACCCCTGTGGTCGAGGTCATCCGTCAGATCCGGGCCACCGCGGCCCAGGAGATGGTCTCGCCGACCACCGCGGCCCGCAGGGCGACCGACGCGGTGCACAGCCCGAGCTCCTCGGTCCTGCGCGGCCGGCGGGCTCGCAGCGTGCCGAGCACCACCCGGGTCGTCCGAGGTGGTGGGCGCTCGGCGTCGAGCAGCATGGCCGCGATGAGCGGCCTCAGCGGCGGCAAGCTCAAGCAGCTCGCCTCACGGCTGCAGAACCTCATCCACCTCGTCGAGGTGGAGAACAAGCTCTCCGATGCCCAGCGCCAGGTGCGCATGGCGGCCGAGGGCGCGGAGGCCTCCCCGATGGAGGCCGGTGAGCCCGGTGGCGCCCGCGCGGCCGCCAAGGCGGGTGACCTCGAGGCCCTCAAGCGCGAGGTCCTCAACAGTGTGAGCCGCGAACTCGAGCTGCGCCGCGACCGCGGCCAGGAGGATGGCGATGGCAACTGGTGGTAACAAGGCGACCTTCACCTCCTGGTCGGTGACGTCCGGAGGCGCGCTCGACTCGGAACAGGGGACCTTCACGGTCCAGTTCAACCCCAAGGAGATCAAGTCCGACAAGGCCGCCAAGTGGGAGGCCAGCAAGGAGCAGGGCTCCGACGGTGCCGCCTTCGAGTACCAGAAGGGCGAGCCCCGCACCCTGGTCATGGACCTGTTCTTCGACACCTCGATGGACGGCCGGCGGAACGTCGAGGAGGAGTGGGTCGGAGGGCTGCTCGCGCTGACCTCACCCATCGCCTCCGGCGCAGGCGGTGGCGAGAAGGAACACCCGCCGGTGGTGGTGTTCAACTGGGGGAACTTCGAGTTCACCGGCATCGTGGACAAGATCAGCGTCCAGTACCTGATGTTCGACACCGACGGCTACCCGATCCGCGCCAAGGCCAACGTCTCCATGAAGGAGTTCATGATCAAGACCGACTTCTCGGCGACCGGGGGCGATGCCTGGGAGGGGGTGGTCGTCGACCTGTCCGGCGCGAGCGGTGCGATCAGCGCCCGTGAGCTCACGGTGATCACGGCCCAGCCGGGTGACACGGCCTCCACCCTCGCGGCGGACAACGGCACCTCCTACCAGGCGGTCTGCGACGCCAACGGCATCGAGGACCCCACCGCGGACCTCGCAGGGCAGGAGATCGTCATCCCCGCCACCGACCTCTTCTAAGGCACGAGAGCCCGCCCGATGAGCACGGACACCGAAAGCCAGTCAGCTGCCAGCTTCTCGCTGACCATCGGCAGCAGCGACATGACCCAGGCCAACAGCGCCGGGGTCGACACGATCATCTTCGAGGACCACGTCGACCTGGTGTCGATCGTCACGGTCCGCATGGGCAAGATCGGCGAAGAAGGCGATCTTCCCTGTGCCATCGGCGACGAGCTGGTCCTGAAGCTCGGGGAGAGCGACACCGAGGTCTTCCAGGGAGAGATCATCGGCATGGAGCCGAGCTTCTCCGTCAAGGGCGGCGCTTCGCTCACCATCCGAGCCCTGGACAAGGTCCATCGACTCGGGCGGGGCCGCAAGACCCGCGTCTTCGAGGACATGACCGACGCCGACGTCGTCAGCGAAGTGGGCGGCGAGGTCGGCCTGAACGTCGATGCCGACAGCACCGAGGAGACCCTGCCCTACATCCTCCAGCGCAACGAGTCGGACATCGCCTTCCTCAAGCGCCTGGCGGCCCGGAACAACTACATCCTGCGCATCGCCGACGGCGACCTGACCTTCAAGAAGCCCCAGTTCGAAGGCACCGGGTACGAGATCAAGTACGGCGGCAACCTCCAGGACTTCCGGATCAGCTACAACACCAACAGCCTCGTGCAGAACGTGGTCGTGCGGGGCTGGGACATGGAGGCCAAGGAGGAGATCGTCGGCGAGGCGACCTCGTCCGATGTCGACCAGATCGGCAGCGGCACCCTGGGGGTCGAGACCGCCGGCGCCTTCGGCGACTCCACCGCCTATGTGACCGACGTCCCCGTGAGCAGCCAGTCCGGCGCCGACGCCGTGGCCAAGGCCGAGATGAACCGCATCGCCCGGCAATTCGCCAGGGGCACCGCGAAGATCTCCGGGAACGAGTCGGTCCGGGCCGGCACCATGGTCACCTTCAGCGGCATGAAGGCCGCGGTGAACGGCACCTGCTTCGTGGTCGGGACCCGCCACATGGTCAGCACGGCGACCGGCTACACCGTCGAGCTCCAGTTCTGCTCGACCAGCGAAGGCGAGGCCGGCTGACAGGCCTTGTGACGGGGGCAGGAGAACCCCCTATAATCGCCACCCCCGATCCCGACGCTGCGCGCGCCGGGGCCGAGGCGGAGGCACTGGATGGGCAGCCCGAAGGAGTATCTGGGGAGAGGCTTCGGCTTCCCCTTCCACTTCGACGCAGCACGCGGCGGGGTCGGGCTCTCCGAGTACGAGGAGAACATTCGCCAGTGCATCTCCATCATCCTGTCGACCCGGCCTGGGGAGCGCCAGATGCTCCCCGAGTTCGGCTGCAGGATCCACGACATGCTCTTCGCCCCGAACACCTCGTCGACGGCTTCGACGATCGCCCACTACGTGCGCAGCGCGATCGGGCGATGGGAGCCCAGGGTCGAGGTCACCTCGGTGAAGAGCCAGCCCGAGCCCAACGGCTCCATCTCCGTCCAGGTGGAATACACGATCCGGACCACCCGCGCCTCGCAGGTGGTCGTGCACCTCCTCTCCGCCACACGCTGACCCTCCACCGTGGCCCCACGGCGTGGCTGGCCCCGGCGGCCCGCACGGTCCACACAGGAAGCCTGACGCATGCCCATCCGCCCGCCCAACCTGGACGACCGTCGCTACGCGGACTTCGTGTCCGAAGCCCGCCGCCTGATCCCTCAGTACTGCCCCGAGTGGACCAACCTCGGCGACGCCGATCCGGGCATGACCATCGTCCAGCTCTTCGCCTGGATGACGGAGATGACGATCTTCCGGCTCAACCGGGTGCCGGACAAGACCTACATCCACTTCCTCAACTTCATCGGCGAGGAGCGGCGGCCTGCCGCGCCGGCGGTGGTCCCGGTCACCTTCAGCCTGCGCAGCGACGGCAGCACCGAGGTCCCGGAATTCTCGCGCCTGGCCACGCGGCAGCGCGAAGGCCGCCCCGCGACGACCTTCCTCACCACCGAGGGCCTGACCGTGCACTCCAGCTCGCTCATGCGGGTGGTCACGGTGCGTGGCGGTCCGGAGCCGGCGGTCCGGGAGATCCCCTTCCACCACCTCGACGGTCACCCCTCCGCCCTGGTGTTCGGTGGGGGCCGTGGCGTCCAGCTCTTCGACATGGATCCGGCGACCTATGGGCCGTCGGCGTACTCGCCGCAGCACTTCCTCTACGTGGGCCACGACGACCTGCGCCTGATGGACCTGGAGAACGACGGCAAGCGACGGCTCGGGCGTCTCCAGCTCCGCCGCCAGTCCGAGGGCGACACCCTGTCGCTCATCGACTTCTTCCACTGGGAGTACCCGACCGTCGAGGGCTGGCTCCCCGTCGAGCTGGACCGCGAGGCCGAAGAGGTCCTGGGCATGCCCGAGCACGTGCTGCTCACGGCCATGCCCGGCATCGTCCCGGTCGAGCGCTTCGGTGAGCAGCACAACGCCTTCCCCCTGCCCGAGACCGTCGCTGACCAGAAGTGGTGGATTCGCGGCCGTCTGGACTACGAGCGCTGGATGGCCGCCCGCATGGACGAAGACCTCCACGTCTTCTGGCAGGACGATCGCGGTGGTGAGCAGCGCGAGGTGAACAGCTGGCGGGTGCGGTCCGCTGGCCGGACCCTGGAGTTCTTCCTCCAGGACCTTCCCCCGATCAAGGCCGGCTGGACCGTGCGCCTCCAGATGGTCGACCGCGGCATCCACGCCGGCCAGCGCGACGCCCTGCCCGGCTACCGGTGGTCCTTCCGTCGCGGCGAGACCTGGGACTACCTGCCGCCCGAGCGGGTGCGGGTCGAGGGCACGCTGATCACCCTCACCGGGCCCTTCCCGGAGATGAGCCCGGACGGCTTCAACCTCCGGGCCGAGCGGACCGAGACCGTGGCCATGCGGCGGCTGTGCACCGAGCTCGAGGTCGACATCAACTGGTCTCGCCCGATCGAGATCACGATGTTCGCCGGCGATGACCCCCGGCGGGTGGAGGAGCAGCTGATCGACGAGGCTCCCTGGTCGCCCTTCCAGATGAGCCCCACGATCTCTCCGACCATTGGCCGCAAGTGGTACCTCGGCACCGACCTGTTCGAGAACCGCAACCAAGCGCCAGTGCTGATCGAGATCGAGCTCGGCTTCGAGTGCAACGGCGAGCCCGTGCCCGAGCCGACCGACGACTACCTGCTCCAGCTGACCTACCGCGCCGAGGACTCCTGGCGCGTCGTGTACAGCAGGGACAAGAAATACGCCGGCTTCACCTTCGCCAGCCTCGACAAGGACAAGACGGCCCACAAGAAGCCCGGCGTCCGGCGGGTGCGCTTCGTGCTCGACCCCAAGAAGCAGCTCAAGGGTCTGGCTCGCCACGAGGTCAAGGGGGTGGAGACCACCTGGATCCGCTTCGAGCTGGCCAAGGCGAACCTGTCGCAGAAGGACGAAGAGGGCGCTCTGCAGCCGGTGGTTCCGCGGATCCACGCGGTTCGCCTCGGAGCGGACAAGACCCTCGGGGATGGCAGCTACGACGAGCCCCTGCCCAACCCCAAGCTCGCCGAAGTCGTGCACAGGGAGCACAACCGGCGTCTCACCCGGTGCGTCACACGCGTCGCGGGGAGGACCGGCGAGTTCCACCCGTTCTTCCCGTTCATGGATCTCGACGACGAGCACCTCGCCGTCTACCTGCAGTTCGACAAGCCTCTGCCGGCCGGCGGCAACCACATGGTCCACTTCCGGTGTCGCGGCGAGGCCAACCTGCCGGACGACGCCTACGTCGACTGGGAGGTCCTGGACCCCAAGAAGCACGGCAAGACCGCCTGGCGCAGGGTGGTCAGCGGCGCCGACGCCGACCCCGAGGAAGCCGGCCCCGGGCCCTACCAGCTCACCGGCACCGGGGTGCTCACCTTCCCCCTGCCCGACAAGGGCATGGGCCTGCCCGACGGCACTTTCTGGCTCCGCGGAAGGGTCGAGGCCAAGGGCGACGTCGGTGTGGAGCGCTTCCCGGCTCTCCCCCCGGTGACCCACCTGCTCCTGAACACGGTGAACAGCGTCAACCTGGTGAAATTCACCGAGGAGCGCTTCAGCGGCCAGGGGGTGCCGAACCAGACCCTTCAGCTGGCCAGGCGGCCCATCTACCTGCACCCCGAGGAGCGGGATCAGCAGGTGTTCCCCAGGCCCGAGCGCTTCAAGGACCTGGTGGTCAACGTCAAGGAGCCCACTGGCGGCACCACGTGCTGGAACCGGCCGGAGGGCGGCAAGATCGTCGGCTCCGACAAGAACGCCCAGGTCTTCGAGGTCGACACCGTCGACGGCCTGCTCAAGTTCGGCAACGGGATCCGCGGGCGCATGCTGCCGGTCGGCACCCACAACGTGCAGGTCGCGGCCTACTACGGCGTGCCTGGCGCCAAGGGCAATGTCGGCACCCACGAGGTGATCGTGGCCGACGGGCTGGCCGACGTGCAGGTCACCAACCTGCTGCCGGCCACCGGCGGCCGCGATCCCGAGTCGATGGACGAGATCATGCTGCGGGCCCCGGCGATCCTGACCAGCCGAGATCGCGCTGTGACCCGCCAGGACTTCGAGATCATCGCCCGGGAGGCCTCGGGCGAGGTCGCGCGGGCGGCCTGCTCGGGCGAGATGGGTCTCGATGGCACCGTGCCGGTCGTGATCCTGCCGCACAGGCGCGAGGGCGAGATCATCCCCGATCCCTTCCTGGCGAGCTCTACCCGGGATCACGTCGAGAAGTACCTGGCCCGGCGGAGCCTGATCAACGTCGAGCCCAAGGTGCGGCTCGCGACCTTCATGCCCGTCGACGTCTCCCTCACCGTGCGCCTCCGCGGCAACGCCAACCCGATCACCGTGCGGGAAGCGGCCACCGTCTGGGTCAGGCGCTTCCTCGACCCCTACGAGGGCGGGCTGGACGCCGCGGGCTGGCCCTTCGCCGGCACCTTGTACGCCCAGGACTTCGCCCGGCTCGTGAGCGCCATCTACGAGGTCCGCCACGTCAGCACAGTCGCGCTGTACGACCGGACCGAGGCGTCCAAGCGGCCCGGTCGCCAGCGGCCCGGCTGGGAGGAGGGCGAGGGCGCCGAGGAGCTCGTGCTGGACAAGTCCGACCTCTTCTACTGTCAGCGGGTCCGCATCCAGTTCGAGGACGGCCTGTCGTGACCCGGAACCTGCCGGTCCCGGCCAGCCAGCCCCTCGCGGCTGTCCCCGGGGACTACTTCCACCTGGAGACGGTGGTGGTGGTCAACTACCCGATCCAGGAAGCTCGCACCTACCTGAAGCGCAACCTGAGCAACCGGGTCGACTTCATGCTGGTCGAGGCGTCCAGGGGGGAGACCATCGGCTCGGTGCGGGCGGTCCAGATCAACCCGACCGGAGGCGGCGAGCCCGTCTACATCGAGGCGGTGCAGACCATGCCCGACGGCACCGTCGCCGGACCCTACGCCCCGGAGGGGCTGGTCACCCGGGCGGCTCGGGTGCTGACCGCCCACGGCGGACCGCCGAAGGCGCTGGAGCCCACCGACGACGTCATCCTCCACGTGCCGGTGCGCAGCTACCTGCGCTTCCTGCCCGGCGTGTACCAGGGGGCGGCGGGCACGACCCAGCGCGCCATCCCCATCGAGGCTCGCACGGCCAGCGCCAAGGAGTGGGCCGCCATCGCGCCCAGCGATGGCCCGGTGGCCGAGGCCCGCAACGCCGACGCGCTGCGCCGCTTCCTGCTCATGTTCCAGCACCTGTTCACCACCGTGGTGGACCAGGTCCAGGACATCTCCAGCATCACCGACCCGCTGACCTGCGACGCCCGCTTCCTGCCCTGGATCGCGTCGTGGGTGCAGTTCGGGCTCGACGAGTCCCTCCCGCTGCACCAGCAACGAGAGCTCGTGCGGCGGGCCATCCGGCTGTACCGGACCCGCGCCACCACCGAGGGCGTCGAGGAGATGATCCGGGTGCTCACCGGCACCGAGGTCAAGGTCCGCCCGCGGACCCGCCCCCAGCCCTTCGTGGTCGGTGGCTCGACCCTCGCGGGCGGCCCCACCGTCTCCGACCGATACCTCAAGGACGAGCCACCGGCCTGCTTCCTGCTCAACGAGGACCGGTCCGCCACGCTGTTCTTCGTGCTCGAGCTGCCTCCCCGGGAGCAATTCGACGCCATCTTCTCGGAGCGGGCGCCCATGGTGCTCCAGCAGATCGTGCGCATCGTGACGCAGGAGAAGCCCGCCCACATCACCTTCACGATCCAGTTCAAGGAAGGCAAATGATCGAGAACATCGAGCTCGTTCGCCTCGACGCCTTCGAGGGCTTGTGCCTGACCGCCCAGGACCTCGCCGACGAGCAGACCTACCACCGGCGCAGCCTCCACCGTCACACCCACTACCTGCAGGGCTACGGCATCGTGCAGGGGCTCAAGGTCGAGCTGGAGGTCCGCAAGAAGAAGTACTTCGCGGTCATCCAGGCCGGCTACGGCATCACACGCATCGGCCAGGGCGTGTTGCTCAAGGACGCCGCCGCCACGCCCGTCCAGGTCCCCAAGGACGACGGCGAGTACATCCTGTGGCTGTTCCACGTCGAGGGACCCGACGGCGACGAGCGGCCGAAGTTCGACTCCACCGAGACCGCCACGGCACGGATCCGGGAGACGGTGGCAGTGAAGCTGCTGCCGGGCAGCGAGGAGCCCGCCGACGCGGTCGCCCTGGCCCGCATCAACGTGCGGCTGGGCCGCCTGGTCCACGTCAAGACCCCGGTGCCCCGCGCCGGTGCGCCCAGCCGGCGGGCGGAGAGCTACCTGAAGCAGCCGGTGAGCGAGTTCATCCGGCTCAACCGCAACGTCATGCAGAACCTGTTCCGCACGGCGCTGGTGAAGAACCTGGAGCTCTCGGCCCTGTCCTTCAACTCGGCCCTGGTGAGCTCGGAGTTCCTGCTGATCGAGGAAGGCACCAGCGATCGCGTGCTCTACCGGACCGCGGGCACCCTGATCATCTACGCCCACGACTGGTACACCGAGCTGCCCAAGACCATCGCCCGCGTCGACAAGTTCAAGGTCTTCGTGCAGAAGGTGAACGCCGAGATCCCCGGCGTCGACCAGCCCGACGACGTCTGGCTGAAGTGGTTCGACAAGTTCGAGCGGCTGCTGCAGCCGCTGGGCAAGATCAGCGAAGAGCTCGAGAAGACAGCCGAAGCCAAGCGCTGATGGACGTCGGCTCCCCGAGCGCGGACACCGTCATCGTCCAGGTCCAGGTCGTGGACCTGGAGCCGAGGACCCTCGCGCTGGAGCTGCCCACCTACCTCAAGGCCGAGGACCTCACCCAGCGGGTCGCGCGAGACGCTGGCCTCGGGGCCCACTGGCCCGACGGCAACCGTCGCCTGTTCTGGCTGCGGGCCCGGGGCCGCCTGCTGAACGACCAGGAGACCCTGGGCGAGCTGGGGGTGGTGCGGGGCGAGCTGCTCCACCTCCTGCCTCAGCCTCCGGCTGGGGCCCAGGTCATCGAGCAGGTCCCGGACTACCCGGAGACTCGCGGCTACCCGGCGCGGGGCAACCTCGCTCTGGGCCTGAATGCGCTCTGGGTGGTGGTCTGGGCGGTGGGCTGGGGGCTGGCGCTGTCCGTGGACCGCTCCCTCTGGACGGTGCTGATCCCGGGCTTCGCCCTGGGCTGCCTCGCTGTCTCGTTGGCGCGACACCTGTTCGGCGGTGAGGGTCGGCGGGGCCGCGTGGCGGGTGTAGGCGCGGCCGTGACCCTGGTGCTCTGTGCCCTCACGGTGGTGATCCCGCTGGCCTACGGCGGAGAGCCAGGGACCCTGGTGCGCGAGGTCGCGCCGGGCTGGATCACGGCACTGCTCGGCGTGTTGATCGGGTGGCTGGCCTGGTGGGGCGCGGTGGAGCCCCTGCCGCCGCGGGAAGAGGTCCAGGCCGCGGCGGAGCTCACCCAGGCCCCCGCTCACGCCACCTGCTACATCTGCCAGCAGGCCATCGATCCCGCGTACCAACAGGCCTGCCGCCACGGCTGCGGCATGATGTTCCACGTGGGGTGCTACCAGGCTCGGACCGCCGCTGCGGGGCGGCAGGAAGAGGGCAAGTGCGAGGTCTGCGCCCAGTGGACCGTCGCCGGCCGCAGCTGAGCCTGGCGTCTCGCAGTGTCCGGGTTGACCGCGATTCCCGGTGTGCAGGGAGCCCACTGGACCTCCCCGTCCGGCTCCACCGGCTGCACCGTCCTGCTGTTTCCCGGGGGTGCGCGTGCCGGTGTGGCCGTGCCCGGGCACGCGCCCGGATCCAGGGAGCTCGGGGTGCTGGACCCCACCCACCTGGCCGGCGCGATCCACGGGCTGGTGCTGACAGGGGGCAGCGCCCACGGGCTGGCGGTGGCGGACGGGGTGATGGCCGTGCTGACAGAGCGCGAGGTCGGGTTCGAGACCGGCGCTGGCGTGGTGCCCCTGGTGCCGGCGGCGGTGCTGTTCGATCTCGGGCGAGGGCCTGACGGGCCGCCGGATGCCGCGGCGGGTCGGGCGGCGGCGGAGGGGGCCTCGACAGCGCCTCTGGCGGAAGGCCCGGTGGGTGCCGGCGCCGGCGCCCGGGTGGCCAAGGCCAGCGGCCAGCAGCTTCCGGGGGGCTTCGGCACGGCGCTGGTCGAGGTGTCGGGCTGGCGCGTCGCCGCTGGCGCCGCGGTGAATGCCCTGGGCTCCGTCCGGGACCCGGAGACGGGCGCCTGGGTCGCTGGCGGCCCGCCGCTCGGTGGGCCCGCCCTCGACGGGGACTGGCGGGGTCACACCACCCTCGCGGTGGTCGCGTCGGACGCGCCGCTGACACGGGTGCAGTGCACCGTGGTGGCCCGCATGGCGACCGCGGGGTTGGCGCGGACCCTGGTGCCGGCCTTCACGCCCTTCGACGGCGACACGGTGTACGCCGTGGCGACCGGGGAGGGGGACCCCCCGGACGCCCTGGGTGTCTCGGCCCTGGGGGCAGGGGCGGCCGAAGCGGTGGCCCGGGCGGTGCTGCGCGGGGTTCAGCTGAGCGCGGCCGCCAGTGCTGCGGCGAGCTCGTCCATCGAGTGAGCGACGGCGTCGGGGCGGCAGGTCTGCAGGCGCTCGATGCTGTGCACGCCCCAGGACACGGCGATCGCCGGTACGCCGATGCCCCGCGCCATGTCCAGGTCGTAGGTGGTGTCCCCGACCATGACCGCGTCGGTCGGAGCGGCGCTCACGCCGGCCAGCGCGGTCAGCAGGATGTCGGGATGGGGCTTGCCTCGACGGGTGCCGTCCATGCCGACCACGGCGCCCATGAAGGGCAGCAGTCCGTGGTCCAGAGCGCCGCGATCCGCGCCGAACTGGGACTTGCCGGTGGCGATCGCCATGCGCACGCCCTGGTCGGCGAGCTCCCGCAGCAGGTCGTGGATGCCTGTGAAGGGGCGCTCCAGGCGCTCCGCGATGGGGCGGTAGAGGGCCCGATAGGTCGCCGTGACCGCCTGGTTGAGCTCGGGGGGCGTGCCGCCGGTGGCGAGCATCTGGGACAGCGGTGTGCCGATGGCACCGCGAACGGCGTCCGGGTCCGGCGGAGACAGATCGTGGGCCGCGTGGGCCGCCGCGGCCGTCTCGACGACGGCGTCGGCGGAGTCGATGAGGGTGCCGTCCAGGTCGAAGACGACGACGGTGCGGGGCAAGGGGCTAGTGTCCTGTCTCAGAAGTTCGTGAGGCAATCACGCAGCCATCGCCGCGGCTGGTGGTCTGCTCGAGCGGCCGGTGTGGCCGAGTCACATCAGAGCGAGAGCGGGCCGCCAGGCGTGGCGAGGGGTTTCACCGCACGCTCCTAGGAGTCGCGGACCAGGCGGAAGCCGAGGTCGGGACCGCGGAAGTCCGGGTCGATCAGGAAGCGGGCCTTGGCCCAGGCGGCCATGGATGGCTGGGACCAGGCTCCGGGGTGGATGATGCGGTTCGGGGCGACGTCGTCTCCCAGCCACTCGGCCACGTTGCCGGCCAGGTCCATCACGCCTTCGGGGGTGCTGTCGCGGTGGTAGAGGCCCACGGCGCAGGGGCGCTTCAGGACCTCCTCCGCGGTGTTGGCGTTGCCGCTGCCGAACGGCGCTCCCCACGGGTAGGGGCGCTTTGCTTCGCCTCGCATGACGTGCAGGCGCTCCATCTGGGAGGGCAGGCGGGCGCTGCTGGCGGTGGCGTAGGCCTGGGCCTCGTACCAGTTCACGTAGATCGCGGGCTGGTTGCTGGCGGTGAGGCGGGCGTCGAGGCCGGCCACCCGGTCGGCCCAGGTGTCTTCGTTCGCGTTGCGCCAGGCCAGGCCCTCCTCGGACCAGTTGGCGTCGTCGTGGTAGGCCTTGGACGCCACGAAGCCCCGGAACTCGGCCATGGTCACCGGGTAGCGCCCGACCAGCAGGGGCTCCTGGTGCACGGGGACGTTCACGAAGTACTCCGGGTCTGACGGCGTGCGCAGTCGCGGATCGCCGTAGCGGGCGAGCAGCTCGCCCACCGCGACCCGCTGCTCGCTGTTGCCGCTGCCGGTGTGGACCACCGCGAGCAGGGCGCCGATCAGCTGCTGGGCATCGCCGCCGTTGGCCTCGCCACCCGCGAGCTCCAGGAGGGGACCGACCCGTTCGTCGTCGGGAAGGGACATCACGTCGTTCAGGACCAGGGACACACTCACCTCCGCTGCCACTTGGCTAACGGACGGCTCGCGCCCGGTGCAAGACCGAGCGGGCTGTACACTGGACCTGTGCCCGCCGACCCGCACGGCCTGCCGACCCTGCCGGACCTGCCCCCGGACGAGCTTCGGGTGCGCCCGGTGCCCGGCGGAGTCGGCCTGTCCCTGCGAGTTGGATCCCACGAGGCGGTGAGGGGCCTTGTGGCCCTGACCCCGGCCTGGCGGTGCCGGATCGTCCGGCTGGTGTTGTCCAGCGGGGTGGGCGACGCCGCCGCGCGGGAGCTGTTGGCGGGCGGCGGCTGGCGCGCCTTGTCGGACCTCCGCCTGGAGGGCAACGCGCTGGGGCCCTTGCGCCGGGGCCTGGATCCGGGCCCAGGCAATGTTCTGTGGTTCTGGACCTCGGGCGACGACGGGCTGCTGGGCGGCCTCCGGCGGCTTCCGGCCCTGAAGCGGCTCGTGCTGAACGGCAACCGGCTGGGCGCCGACGGGGCCCGAGCCCTGGGTGCCTTGGGGGGACTCCAGCGACTCGAGATCCGGGGCAACGCCCTGGGCGACGGCGGTGCTGCGGAGCTGGGCCGGCTGGAGGGCCTGCGCTACCTGGACATCTGCGACAACGGCGTCGGAGCCGAAGGTGCAGCGGCGCTGGCCGGCCTGCCGGCACTCGAGACTCTGATCGCGAGCCGGAACCCCGTGGGCGACGCGGGGGCCCGCGCCCTGGCCCGGGCCGTGGGGCTCCAGGACCTCCGCCTCGACCGCGCGGGCCTGGGCCCGGACGGCGCCGAAGCCCTGGCCGCCCTGCCCCTGACCAGCCTGGATCTCTCCGGCAACCGGATCGGCTGGCGTGGCGTGCGGGCCCTGACCGGCCGGACCTCGCTCCGGGTGCTGCGGCTGGCGGACTGCGATCTGGGTCCCCGGTCGATCCGCTCCCTGGCGGGCCTGGCGAACCTGGAGCGGCTGGACCTGGCCCGGAACCGGGTGGTTGGGCGCGACGCCCGCGCCCTCCAGGAGCTGCGGGCGCTGCGCCACCTGGACCTGCGAGGCACGACCGTGGAGCTCGGACAGGTGCCCGGGGTGGTGGCTCTGCCAGTGCTGGAGGTGCTGCGCCTGGCCGAGGGCAGCCTGGAGGCGGCAGCGCTGGCGGCGCTACGGGGTGGCTGAGGCGGCCTGAGCCGCCGCCCAGGCGCGCATGAAGTTCTCTCCGCGCACTCCGGCGAGCTGCTCCTCGGTCCAGCCCCGGCGACGCAATTCCGCCCAGAGCGCGGGGATGTCGCTGGCGTCGTCGAGGCCGTCCGGGGTGGTGATGAGGCCGTCGAAGTCGCTGCCCAGGGCGACGGCGCCGTGGCCTCCGATCCGGGCGATGTGGTCCGCGTGGTCGGCCACCGCCGCGACGTTCCGAGCGCCGCCGACGAAGGGGGCGTGGAGGTTGAGGCCGACGACCCCGCCGCTCGCGGCGATGCAGCGGATCTCCTCGTCGGTGAGGTTGCGCTTGTTGGCGGTGACGGCGTGCGCATCGGAGTGGCTGGCGATGACCGGAGCGGGCGCGTCGGTGCAGACGGCCATCGTGGTGGCGCGGCTGGCGTGGGAGAGATCCAGCACGATGCCCCGGGCACGGGCCAGGGCCACCAGCTCCAGGCCCTGCTCCGTGAGTCCGCCGCCCCCGTCGCCGGAGCTCCCGGCGAAGGCGTTGCTCATGGACCAGGTCAGGCCCAGGACCTGGAGGCCGCGGCCGTGGAGCTGGTCGAGGGTGCCGCGCCAGTCTTCCGAGCCCAGGCCGTGGGCGCCCTCCAGCGCCACGACGTACCCGACCTGCCCCCGGGCCGCGGCGGCCCGGGCCTCTCTTGGGCTGCGCACGAGCACGAGCTGGTCGAGGCGGGCGTCCTGGGCCTCGAGCTTCTCGAGGAGCGCGAAGGTGTGGGCGCGATGGGAGGAGTTCCGCGGGGGCCACAGCACCTGGACAGCGAGGTTCGTGCCGCCCAGCTGGAGCTGGGGCAGCCCGGCTTCGAGACCGGCCGGGCTGTCGAGGGGCAGGCCCTTGCGGTGGAGCTGGGTCGGGGTGTCCAGGTGGAGATCGGCCTGGATCGTCCCGGCCTGGACAGGCTGGGCGTGGGCGATCGCGGACATCAACAGGAGTGGGAGCACGGCTGGTCCAGGACATGGGTGTGGGGTCGCGTGACACCCCGGGGAGGGCCCCAGTAATGCCCGACCAACAAGTCGGACCGAGCCCCGTGAGCCGCCTGTCGGCTCGATGGTCCGCGGGGCGACGGGAGACTTGTTGGTCGGCGCTCTATGAGCCGCGCACCTCGTGCACCCGGGCCACCAACAACGCCCCCGGGTCCCCTCGCTCCCTGACCACCCGCAGTGCGTCCACCAGGAGCGTCAGCGCCCCGTCGGGGTCCTGACGGCGCACGCGGACCTCGGAGCGATCGATGACAGCGGCGGAGAATGCCAGCCAGTTGTGCCTGCTCCTGGCGAGCTCCTGCGCCTTCTCCGCGGCTCGGTCCGCCTGGGAGAGCTTCCAGTCGGCCAGCCACATCCCGCTCAGCACCAGCCAGGCCGCCAGGGACAAGGCGCTGTCCTCGGCGGTCGTCAGCGCCTCGAACAGGGGCAGCGCGTCGGCCTGCCGACCCGCTCGCAGGAGCGCTCCGGCCCGGCCCAGCAGGAGCTCGGGTGACCCTCCCCCGGCCGACACCGCCTCCGCCCAGGCGGCGTCCGCCTCTGCCCAGAGTCGCCTGGCGTCGGCGTCTTCGGCCACGGCGACCCAGGCCGCGACGCGGTCCTCGCTCCATCCCTGGCCGGCCTGCAGCGCCGCCGCGAGCGCGTCTCCGGCCCCAGGACGGCCCAGGTCGCGGGCGACAAGCGCCGCGAGTACTCCGAGGGCGGGCACCGCCGACGCCTCGGCCAGGGCCCGGTCCGCGAGGTCCCGGGCCTCCCGCAGCCGACGCTCGGCGACGGCGGCGCGGACCCTGCGCAAGCGCCTCTCCAGGTCGGTCATGGCAGCGGCTCCGGCCGGTCGGCGAGGGTGCCCTTCGCGAGCACGGCCGCCAGCGCGGCGAGGCCGTCCTCTCGCAGGTCGCGGAGGCGCTGGCCCAGGGCCCCGAGCTCGGCGTCGACACGGTCGAAGGCCTCCTCCAGCTCGGCGTGAGGCCGACCCACCTGGCGCTCGAGGCCCTGGGTCGTCGCCAGCGCGGACCGGGCCAGGATGCCCAGCTCCCGCCACAGGGCCCGCAGCACCCCCCGGAGCTGGAGGCGCACAGGGTCGCCGGCCACGCGCCAGGCCGAAGCCGCGGCGGCGGCCAGCTCCACCTGCAGGCGGGCCGCCGCGCGGACCGCGCCCCTCACGCCCTGGATCACGGGCGCGAGCTCGGACAGCTCGAGCACGGGCGGACCGGCCTGGGGATCCGCGCCGGCCAGCAGGGCGTCCAGCCACGCCAGGTCTTCGTCGCCCTCCACCGGCGGGCGGGGTCGGGGGCAGGGGGGGACCTCGCGACCACTCCAGGGGCCCGCGACCACGCCCAGGGCCTCGGCGAGCAGGGTCTGGCCGGCGGGCCCGGCGCCGCGCCCGCCGTGGTCCAGCGGCTCCGGGCGCATCGGCCGGATGCAGGCCTCGAAGATCGCCGGCGCCCACATGCGCCCCTTGCGGGCCAGCTCCCAGGCCGCCCGGCGAGCGAGGGGCAGGCTGTCGTCCTCGAGGACCAGTGAGACCGAGCGGTTCGCCGCCTGCACGCCGGTCTCCCGCGCCGTGACCGCCTGACCCAGGGTGGCGAGGGCAGCGGCTCGGGCCACCTGCCCAGCCAGCGAGGGGGTCCCGGGATGGGGCCGGGCCAGCCGCCCGAGGGCCCGGCCCGCGACACTCGGGCTGGCGCTCGCCAGGAGCGCCCCGGCGGCGCCGCAACGCCGCAGGGGGTGCACCGGCTCCAGGCCCACGAGATCCTCGGGCTCCAGGGCGGCCCGGGCGCAGCGGCCGGGAACCTGGAGCCAGCCCCAGAGTGCGTCGTGGACCTCGTCGCCGAGGAGCTTGTCGGGCCGGGTGAGCGGGGCGGCCTGCTGGGCCAGGGCGACCTCGGCCGCGACGTCTGTCTCGTCGTCGTCTCCACCGAGATCGACCGGATCCTCGGGCAGCGCGTCCGGTGGCCGGCGCCGGCGTCGTGGTCGGCGGCGGCGCTTGGGCGGCTTGGGCGGATCGTCGTCGCCGCCCATCTCCTTGTTGCCCCACATCGGGGCGTCGTCGTCGGGCAGGTCCGGGGGCCCGGACGTGTCCAGGATCGTCGCCTCCTGGGTCTCGACCTCCTCGACCTCCTGCTCGGCCTCGAACTCCGCGCCCTCCTCGTCGATCTCGATCTCGATCTCGGTGCCGGTGGACCGTTCACTCGCGCCCTGGTTCATCAGCGCGAGCAAGCCCTGGTTGCCCACGCCGGCCTGGAGCTCATTGGCCCGTTGCTGGTCGAGCTCGGCGTCATCTTCGAGGCGCGTGTGGTCCTGTCCGTCGAGCCTGCGCTGGCTCTCGGGCCGGGCTGGTGTGCCGGGCTTCTGCCCGGGGCGCTGCTTCTTGCCGCTGGTGGAGATGGGCTCGCCCTCCGGACCCCGAGCCTGGCACGGTCCGATTCTGATAGTGTTCCCGGGCCATCCGAGGTGGACATGGAGACCCTGGGCGGGTTTCAGAAGACCGGTCGGGTCACGCGTGGACCGGCCTCAGACCTCGTCGAGCTGCTCGACGAGCACGGCTTTCCCCACACCGCGATCGCGTTCCATGCCCAGTACCGGGAGCACCCCGCGATCGGGCCGGCGCTGGAGGTGGTGAAGGGCTTCCTCGAGGCCCCCTATGTCACCGGCATGGTCGAGCTGGTGGAGCACCTGCCGGACGAGGGCGCCTTCGTCTACCCGACCGGCGAGAGCTGGTCTGTGCACGAGGTGATCCGCAAGCTGGCGGACCTGGGCCAGACCGCTGGGGTGCGCGCCGGCCTCGAGCTGATGTACGCGGCGGGCCAGGTGCTGATCGAGGCCGCGGAGTCGGGCGAGGCGCACGCGGTCTACAGCCACGGCGGTCTCACCCCTTGGCGGGTGCTCATCAAGGCCGACGGGCAGGTCCAGATCATCGGGCACGCGGTGCCCCAGGTCGAGATCCTCCAGTTCCACCAGGATCCCGACGAGATCCCCAAGGAAGACGCCTTCCGCTACTGCCCGCCGGAGCGCATGGAGGCCGAGGACGAGGATCTCACGAGCGACCTGTTCTCCCTGGCGCTCATCGCCTTCGAGCTCATGACCGGGCGCCCCGTCTACGACGGACTGGTCAACGACATCCGGACCCAGGCCGCCCGAGGCGAGGGCTCGCGGCGCCTGTTCCGGTTCAAGAAGCACCTGCCGGCGCCCGCGCTGGACCTGCTGCGGACCTGTCTCAAGCCCGATCCGGAGCACCGCTACGGGGACGGCGACGACTTCCTCGAGGCCGTGCAGCGGGTGCTCGCCAGCCCGGAGGCGGAAGGCGCGTCGCTCATGGAGGTCATGGATCGGGTGGGCGGCATGCAGCGCCCGCCAGGGGAGGGTCTCGAGGCCGGCGCGACGGTGGCGCTGGACAAGGACGCGCTGCGCAAGATGGCCGCGGACCTGGAGACCGGCGACGCGCCGCCGGCCGAGGAGAAGCCCGCCCGCGAGACCTTCAAGCCAGCTGCTCGGCGCCCTCGCCGCAGCCGGCGCACCAAGGCCCAGGCCGCGTCCCCCGAAGAGCTACCCGGCCCGGCGCCGATCGCCGAGGACCCGTCTCCGAGCGACAGCGACGACCGCTGGAAGAAGCCCGCCCGCGGCCGGAGGGGTCGTCGGGGCGCCAGCGAGCCGGCGGAGTCGGCGCCGGCGGACGCCGCAGGCGGCGAGGCCACGAAGCGCGCCGGACGAAGTGCCAGTCGGCTGAAGCGCTCCGGCGCCGACGAGATCCTGGCCAAGCTGAAGTCCTCGTCGGACAGCCCCGCCCGGCGACGGGAGCGGGGCGGTGGCGGAGACGCCGCCAAGCTGATCTCGAACATCCTCTCCTCGAGCGAGGACAGTCGCCGTCCCGCCCGGGGCAGCCGCCCGGAGCCCAAGCCGGATCCCGAGGAGGAGCTCCGCGCGTCCCAGGCCCGGTCCCGGCCGCGGCGGGGGCGACGGGTCACCCGGCGCCGCGGCGGCGAGGACAGCGTGCCGCCCGAGCCCCCCGCCAAGGCCCGTCGGTCGTCCCCCACCCAGGAACGGCAGCCCGTCGAGGAGGAGAGCGCCGAAGCCGCTCCGGCGCCCAAGGCCCGGGCCCGCCGGGTGCGCCGCGCGGAGCCGGAGCCGGAGCCGAAGCCCGCTCCGGAGCCCTCGCCCGAGCCGAAGCCCAAGGCCAAGGCCCGGCGGGTCCCCGAGGAAGAGCCGGCCCCGAAGGCGGCGGTGGCCAAGGCCAAGCCCAAGTCCAAGCCCAAGCTCAAGCCGGCCGGCCCTGCACCGAGCGCCCCCCGACGTCTCAAGGCCACCGGCGGCGCCTCGGTCCCGCTGAAGCTGCGCATCGGCCCCGACGGCGACACCTTCAAGACCCGCTTCCCGGGCAAGGCCACGCTGGCCGAGTGCGTGGCCCGTCTCACCGCCTCGCTGCTCCCGATCCAGACAGACCTCTCCGGGCGGCTGACCTCCGGCTGGCGCCTCGGCCCGGAGAGCGGACCCTTGTCGGGCGCCACCCTGGTCGAGACCCAGGCTTCTGACACCCTGCTGCTGCTGCACCCGATCGCCGCCGCTCAGGTCATCGCGGAGATCCAGGTCGAGGACGCCGACGCCCCCCACCGCTTCCGGGCCCCCGTCACCAACGTCGCCCCTGCAGCCTCGCTGGTGGATCACCTGGTGCGCTGGCTCGGCCTCGAGGGCGGTCCCTGGACCCTGCATGCGGGGGATCGCGCCCTGGGGCCCTACGAGCTCATCGACGAGGTCGACCTGTCCACCACGCCGCTCGTGCTGCGCAAGTAGGAAGGACGGGAGCCTTGAGCCAGCAGCGCTGGGACGTCAAGCTCGTCTTCCTCAACGGGCCCCTGTCCGTGCGGGGCGAGCAGGTGATCCGTGGTCCGGTGATCCGCATCGGGGCCCGGCCGGGCCCCGGCGGCTTCGCCCTGGAGAACTACCGGGGCATCGAGGACCGCCAGGTCACCATCACCGCCTACGACGGCGACGCCCGGATCGCCCCGGTGGGCACCGCCCAGGTCCGCCTGGCCGGGCACGAGCACGTCGACTGGAACGAGGTCCACCCCCTGCGGGGCGAGGCCCACCTCTCCCCCAACTGCGCCTTCCACCTGGGGCCCATCGGTCGCGGGGTGACCGTGCGCTTCGTGGACTGTCAGCAGCTGGGGGTCTGGCAGCAGGAGAACCTGCTGAGCATCGCCGCAAAGGAGGAGATCCAGGGCCCGGCACCGGTCGAGGCCAAGGAGATCCAGGCGGGCACCGGCGTGCCGGGCTGGTTCATCGGCGGGATCGTGATGATCGCCATGGTGATCGTGGCTGGCATCACCGTGCCGCTGGTCGTGTCGACCATGGAGGAGGCCGAGCCTCTGGGCCCCGAGTACATGGGCGAGGTGCTGGACAAGCGGGCCTTCGTCCAGGCCTCGGACACGGAGAACCTCGACCCCTTGCTCCTGGAGCGGTTCGAGCAGCCGTGGCTGCGCTTCGTGGCCGGCCCCAACGCCGAGTACGCCGGCGACGACATCCTCACCAAGCCCGAGTACTTCGACCAGAAGCTGCTGAAGCTCGCCCAGGCCTACGCCGAGAAGCAGCTCAAGCACCAGGCCTTCTGGATCATGCTCGAGCGGTCCAAGAACGACTACGCGGCGGTCATCCAGGCCATGCGCGATGCGGGCGCGCCCGAGGTCCTGGCCGGCATTCCCATCGTCGAGGCGGGCTACATCGTGGACAACCACGACAAGATGGCCTGCGCGTCCGGGGCCTGGCAGTTCCAGCCCGAGGTGGCCAAGCGCTACGGGCTGCGGGTGAAGGGCTGCAAGCTGAGGGGCTCGTCGGAGCTCTGGGAGCCGACGGACATCGTCGCGCCGCGCAACCTGCTCAAGGGCGCCTCGTATGTCGAGAACATCGACGGCAAGGCTCGCTGCAAGATCGCCGCGGGCGGCTGCCGGGTCGACGAGCGGAACGACATCGACCTGGCGACCGAGGCGGCGATCCGCTCCTTCCGGGAGCCCCTCGAGGACGAGCGCATCCTGGAGTCCGGTGCCGCGGTCCAGCTGGCCATCACGAGCCACAACGCGGGGTACGACGACGCCCGCCACCGCGGCCAGGACACCCTGTACAAGACCAACGTGCTGGGTGCCTACCTGAACTGGATCGAGCGCAAGAACGAGAGCTGGGATCCCCGGTTCCTGGGCGAGCAGGTCCGCTGCCCCCCCGGCACCTGGGCGTCCAAGTGCGCGGGCACGACCCTCAACGGCTACGCCCAGCACTACGCCTACAAGGTGCTGGGTGCCCACTTCGTGGCTGTCTGCTACTACGCCCTGAACCACGCGGAGGACTACCCGGTGTTCCGAGCCTATGAGTTCTTCCTCGAGGACAACGGCTACTGCAACCGCATCGCCGTGCCGACGGTGGATGCCGTGAAGTCCTACCGGTGAATTGGCGCCCCTACATCGTGGTGGGAGTGCTGGTCACGGCGCTCGGGGTCGACGTCTTCCTCGCGGCTACCGAGGAGATCGAGGCCGCCGGCGGGGACCCGTCTCACTCCGTCGAGAAGCCCGACCCCCTGCACGACCTGGCGTACGTGGCGTCGGACCGGCTCACGAACCTTCGGCGCATGGGACTGTCGGACCAGGCGGCGGAGGTTGTCATCAGACGGATCGGAGGCCTGAGCCAGTACAGCGACGGGCTCCGAAGCCTGCTGCGCCAGGCGCCGGAGGGCGACCTCGTGCCCGATGCGTTGTGCGGACAGAGTCAGCGCGGGCTGCCGGCCCGCTGGGGCGCCTTGGACTTCCTGGTCGAGCAGAAGGCCGGTGAGCTCCGGGTGGTGAACATCACCGACCTCCCCTTCCTGGTCGCCCAGGGCTGGGTGGCCGACTCGCGGGTACAGTCGGTCTATCGCCGGACCGAGCGTCGCGAGTCCCGCCCGGACGACGCCACCAAGATGGGGCTGGCGGCCGTGCTGGCCGGCAAGCACGAGGCCCTGCTCACCAAGGAGGCCCCCTGGGGGGCCGGTGGCATCCTGGGCGGATGGTCCTGGAACGACGTGGTGGCGGAGCATCGCGGGATCGAGAACACCCTCTACGACTACCTCGCCCTGATGCACCTGACCGTCGAGCTCGCCCAGGGCGAGGGGGGGATCTGCGGCAAGTGAGCCCCCTTCGGACAACGGGCTATACTCCGGCGGCCCTGAAAGCCCCGACCAACCGGTCCCCGTCGCGCTTTAGGAACCCCTCCAGATGACGCCGCGCCGAAAGTTCAGGTTCATCCAAGAGCTGGCTGCTGGCGGCTTCGGCAAGGTCTACCTGGCGGAGATGGTCACGGGCGACAACTTCTCCTCGGTCGTCGCCATCAAGCTGCTCCTGAGCGAGTGGGCCGAGCACGACGAGATCGTCCAGCGGGCCCGCGACGAAGCCCGCATGCTCGGGCGTCTGCGCCACCGGAACATCGTCCGGGTCGAGGACCTCACCGTGCTCCAGGGCCACTGCGCCGTGGTCATGGAGTACCTCGAGGGGGTCGACTGCAAGTCGCTCATCTCCTACTTCGAGGACGGCTCGGCTGGAGCGATCCCGCTCCAGGCCATCTTCGAGATCATCGGCAACGTCGCCAGCGCCCTCGACGCCGCCTACAACCACGTGCCCCTCCAGGGTGGCCAGTCGATGCAGCTGGTCCACCGGGACATCAAGCCTTCCAACGTGATGGTCACCAAGGGCGGCGACGTGAAGCTGCTCGACTTCGGGACCGCACGGGCCAACTTCGAGGAGCGCGAGGCCAAGACCCAGCAGCTGGCCTTCGGCTCCCAGGCCTACATGGCTCCCGAGCGCTTCCTGGGCGACGAAGACACGCCCTTCACCGATGTCTACTCCCTCGGCGTCACGCTCTACGAGCTGGTGAAGAAGGAGAACTACGGCCGCATCGACCTCCGCCCCGACAAGTACAACGCCCTGGTGGTCGAGCGCGTCGGCAGCCTCGACTTCGGCGACGTCCTGCCGGTCGAGATCGCCGACCAGGCCCGGGCCGCCATCGCCGCGATGGTCTCCTACGGGCCCGAGGAGCGCCCCACGGCCGCCCAGGTCATCGAGCTGATGGACGTGCTCGCCGAAGAAGCGAACGACGGCAGCCTGCGCCGCTTCGCCCGCAAGCACGTGGCGTCGGTGATGGCCGCCAACCAGCACACACCGGACCCAGACGATCCGCTGACCGGGTCCACCCTGTTCGAGGACCGGAGCACGGGCTTCTACACGAACACGGAGTCCGAGGGCCTGGAGCCCGCCCCGATGGCCGACGCCGAGGCGGCGCCCGCGCCCCCGCAGCTGACCATGCCGGACCCCTCCGAGGAGTTCAAGAGCCTGGACGAGGCCGGCGAAGAGCTCAGGACGCCCGACGACCTGGTGCCGAGCGTGACGGCCGGCCCGCCGCTCGCCGCGGCCACGACCTTCCCGCCGATGGACGAGCCGGAGGCCCCGCCCTCGGCGGCGGTAGGCCCTGGGAAGCCCGCACCACGACCGGGCCCGGACCCCACGCCCGAGTCCCTGCCGGAGCCGGTGTCGTCGCCGATGCCCGAGAGCCTGGCCGGTCCCACCGAGCGCATGCCCCCCGATCTGGGCGGTGCAACCGAGCGCATGGTGACGCCGGCTGCGCCGCCGGAGCCTCCCGCGGTCAAGTCCGCGCCGATCCAGGACTTCCGCCCGGCCGAGGTCTACGAGCCTGAGGCCCCGGCGGGCGGCAAGAGCAAGCTGCCGATGATGATCGGCGCTGCTGTGCTGCTGATCGGGGTCCTCGGTGGTGCGATCGCCGTGATGTCCGGCGGCGACGGCGACGGCGCGACCACCGACACCTCCACAATCGTCAAGCCCGTGGACCCAGGCAAGTCGAAGAAGGCCACCGAGACCCAGGCCGACACCAGGACCGACACCAAGGCCGACACCAAGGCCGACACCAAGGCCGACACCAAGGCCGACACCAAGGCCGAC
>CAYFPX010000115.1:7914-24536 GCA_964344945.1 uncultured Enterobacterales bacterium | reverse complement strand
AGACCGGGCTCACGACCAGGCGTCGAGGTGGACCGGAGCTCGCCTGGTGTCACACCGCACCGCCCTGTCACGGTCTGACCCCAACTCAAGGGGCTGGAACTCCGAGGGAATTCGCGTCACGGTCAGCGCCCCTGTCACGGTCTGACCCCCGCCTTGACCCCCGAGCTCGGTAGGGACTTCCGGGCGCGGATGCTAGCCCGCGCAGTCCGACTGCCAGGCGACGTCCAGCAGCTGGTCGGTCAGGGGACGGGAGACGTGGGTCTCCACGTCCAGCGGGTGGACCCCCACGAAGCTGGCCACGGGGTCGCAGAGCTCGGCGGCTTCGGTGGCGCAGATCGAGGCGACGGTCACCGGCGCCTCCGCCGGGTCGAAGAGCTCGGTCGAGCAGCCCGACAGGTGCACCTCGTCGAGGCTGTCGCTCAGCTGGAGCCAGCCGACCAGGCCCTCCTCGGAGACGACCGGCTGGAGCTGGGAGGCCACGAGCCCGGCGGCGCTGGCCGCGGGGAAGTCGGTGAGCTCGGGGGCTCCCCGATCGGGCAGCCGCACGAGGACCGCGTTGGCGTAGGGGAACTTGCCGTCGAGGTCGGCGTCGGCCTCGACCACCACGTACCAGCTGTCCCCGGCCCGGACCGGCGCGCCCATCGGAGCCACCTGGCCGGGTCGGGCGGTGCCCAGGCCGCGGGTCGTGGTGTCCTCGCCGTCGGTCACGCGGAGCCGTCCGTCCCAGGGGGCCCAGCGGTCGCCGCTGGAGACGAGGTCGCGGGTGAGGGTCCAGCGGCCCACGCCGAGGGACCAGGAGGTGAGGGGCTCGGGCCCGACCCGGCCGTCCAGGGGCTCGGCGATCGTGACGACGTCGTGGGGGATCTGGGTCCCGACCACCACGGCGTCGGGCGCGGTCTCCCAGACCGGCCAGGGCTCGACCGTCTGGTAGGGGGAGGGCACGCAGATGCCGTCGGCGGCCTCGGTCCCGGGACCGCAGACCTTGCCGCAGGCGGCGAGGCTCAGGATGAGCATGGGGATCTCCTTGGTCCCCCCTGTGTACGGAGCGAGAACGCTGGCGCGAGGCTTGCAATCCCTCGGTGGACCCGGAGGCTCCATGCTCGTGCTCTTCCTCGCCTGTGCCCCGAACAAGGGCGACTCCGCGATGCCTTCCTGCGACGACGTCTCGACCGCCGTCGAGCTGGACGAGGTCACCGAGCTGGGCTTTTCCGCACAGCAGCTGGTGGATCTCGCCATCGTGCCCAGCCCCTGGTACGAGACCTTGAACTGGCACCACGGGGGCTACACGAGCCTCACCCTGAGCTTCGAGGCGCCGACCGGCGCGGCCTTCGTCGAGAGCACCGCGGTCTACCCGGAGGAGGGGGGCGCCGACATCGGGATCGTCTGCGCCGACCGGGTCGAGGTCTCGGTGCCGCTGAGCTTCGAGACCGTCGACGGGGCCTTCGACGAGTCCTGGGACGCCACCCTGAGCTCCACCGACGGCGAGACCGTCGACTTCCGCGTCGACCTCGATCCCAACGGCCTGACCGGCTCCTACGACATCACCCACGACGTGCACGAGGACGACTGGGACGAGGCCGAGCTCTGGGTCGCCGGCAGCTTCGCCGAGGGGGACTGCCGAGGCGACGTGGCCGGCCAGGTCTCCGGCACCGACCCCTGCCTGCGCGGCGACGCCTGCTCCGCCTGGGTCTCCAGCGTGGAGATCGGCGGGTGGGGCGATTGACGCCGCAGGTGCCGGCGAGTAGGTGGCGGGCGTGCCCCCGTAGCTCAGTTGGATAGAGCGGCGGATTCCTAATCCGTAGGCCGGAGGTTCGAATCCTCTCGGGGGTACTCCAACGTCCCGCCACCCCGGCCCTCGGCTCGGGGACGGCATCGACCCCCTCGTGGGTACGATGCTCTGAATGACCGCCCCCGCTCCCGCCGGCTTCCTGCGCACCGAAGCCCGCCTGCTCGTCGCCCTCGCCGCGCTGATCCTGCTGAGCAACGTGCCCTACGGCAACTACGTGCTCTACCCCTTCGCGCTCTTCGGCACCTGGGTGCACGAGCTCTGCCACGCCCTGGCCGCGGTGCTGGTCGGCGGGGCCGTGAGCCAGATCGAGGTCTTCTCCGACACCAGCGGGCTCGCCTACACCGCCACCGGGTCCCGGTGGCAGCGGGCGGTGGTGTCGTCGGCCGGGTACTGCGGCACGGCGCTCGGCGGGGGCCTGCTGCTGGTGTTCCGGCGGCGGGCCTGGGCGGGACGCATCGGCCTCGGGCTGCTGGGGGTGGCGATGCTGCTCTCGGTGGTGTTCTGGGTCCGGAACGTCTTCGGAACGCCGGCCATCGGCGTGATCGGCGGGCTGCTGCTGCTGGCGGCCTGGCGGCTCCCTCGGGAGCTCTCGGGCCTGCTCTACACCTTCCTCGCCGCGGCCACGACCCTCGACGCGGTGACCTCGATCCAGCACCTCTACGGCAGCTCGCACCTGGTGAACGGTCAGCCCAGCGGCACCGATGCGGTCGCGATGTCGGAGCTGCTGCTGCTGCCCGCCGCGGTCTGGGCGACCCTGTGGCTGGCGCTCGCGGTGGCGTGCGCCTTCGTGGGACTGCGACACGCCCTGCCGGCGACTCGCGCCGAGCGGTAGCGCGCCGAAGCCGCGGAACCCCTCCACACACCACGGTGTCGAGGCCCCGGGCTGGTTAGTCCGCCGGCCTCAGTCCCGCTCCAGGATCCCGGATGTCCAACTCCTCCCCCCTCGGCTCGATCAAGGCCGGGCTCGCCAACGGTCTCGCCTGGGTCGTCTGTGTCGGCGCCGCCCACCTGGGCTGGGGCATCGGCCTGATCATGGCCACCAACATGCCCCCGCTGACGGGCTTCGCCTTCAAGAGCTGGCTGCTGGAGCTGCCCCTGGGACTCCTCGCGGGGCTGGGGCTGGCCCCGCTCTTCAAGCTGCCGAACGGCAAGCGGTGGCACACCGGGGCGCTGGCGCTGCTGTGGATCGGCATGGAGTACAGCGTCACCATCGATCCGAACGCGGTGCTGATGTGGGCGGCGCCGGCCCTGGTGGGGCTGCTGCTCTACTGGATCGGCGGCAAGCTGAGGGCGAAGAACCCGGTGCTGCCCGTCGCCGCAGCCCTGGCCCTGCCGGCGATCATCCTGGCCGTGCCGATCGTGAAGGCCCAGGCCAAGGGCGGCGTGGCGGCGGTGGACACCACCGGCCGGCCGTCGGCGCCGGCGGGCTCGCCGGACATCGGCTTCGTGGTGCTGGACACGGTGCGGGCCAAGAGCGTGTCCCACCTGGGCTACGACCGCGACACCACCCCGCACCTGGACCGCTTCGCTGCCGAGGGCGTGACCTTCACCCAGGCCACGGCGCCGGGCACCTGGTCCCTGCCGGCCCACGCCTCGCTCTTCACGGGGCACTTCCCGAGCAGCCACGGCACGAGCCTGGAGTACCGCTACCTCGGCGACACCCTGCCCACCATCGGCGAGGCCTTCCAGGCCGCTGGGTACCAGACCCTGGCCTTCACGGCCAACACCCACATCTCCGAGTCCTTTGGCCTGACCCGGGGCTTCGACTGGACCGACCAGGCCTGGATCACCGGGGCCGGCGGCCGCGGGTTCGCCTTCATCTACCGCTTCATCGACGCCCTGGGCTTCGCGGCCGACGACAAGGGCGGCGGCCAGGTGGCCAGGAACGTCGAGAACTGGATGGGCCGACGCCAGGCCGACGACACACCGGCCTTCGTGTTCGTGAACTTCCTGGAGGCGCACTTCCCCTTTCACCAGCTGCCCGACGAATTCCTCTACGCCTACACGGGAGAGGACGCGTCCACCCTGCGCGACGCCAGCCAGGTCGCCTTCGGCGCCATGTTCGGACGGGCCCTGGACGACGACGAGCTGGACTTCATCCACCAGCCCATCCTCGACATGTACGACTCCGGCGTGAAGTACAGCGACCACCTCTTCGGTCGGGTGGTCGAGTCCTACCGGGCCGCCGGCAAGCTCGACGACACGGTCTTCGTGGTCCTGGGCGACCACGGTGAGATGACCGGCGAGCACCACGGCCACGGCCACTCCATGGGCATGTACCAGGAGAACCTGCACGTGCCCCTGGTCTTCCGCTACCCGGTGCGCATCGCCGCCGGGCAGCGGGTGGACTTCCCGGTCAGCACGGTGGGCACCTTCGCCACGCTGATGGACCTGGCGGGCCAGTCCGCGCCGCCGGCGGTCCAGGTCACCAGCCTGATGCCGGCTCTGGACGGCAAGGTCGCGGGTCAGCCCGCGCTGTCGGAGCACTTCGAGGAGTCCATGCTCCTGACCCGCTTCGGCGACGAGGTGGTCGACGCCATGGACCCGATGCTCAGCCCCCGTGGCCGCCACCGGGTGCTGCGCTCCGGCGACAAGAAGCTGGTCGAGCGGACCTGGTGCAAGAACTGCGAAGAGGGCCAGGCCTGGGAGCACGATCGCTTCCTGTACGACCTGGCTGCCGACCCCAGCGAGGACAACCCCCTGCCGGCGGACCACCCGGACACCGTGCAGCTCGCTGCCGAGCTCGACGTGCTCGAGGCCGCCCTGGGCCTGCCGCCCCTGGACGGCGAGATGGGCACCGGCACCGGCGAGGTGCCGGCGCTGAGCGCCGAGGCGGAGGAGCAGCTCCGGGCGCTGGGCTACATCGAGTAGCCGGGCGACCTGCCCGGCTGCGGGCCCTGTCACACCCCGAGGGAGCGCAGCGACCGAGCGGGTTGACAGGCACGGTACGGGGCCGCGCTCACGCGGCCGGCAGCCCGCACACCGCCCTGACGTGCCCCTGGACCGCGATCTCCCGGGCCGCGACCAGCGCCTCGTCGTAGACCTGGCCCCCGTTGAAGGGGCCGACGACCGTGTCGGCGGCGAACCACAGCAGGTGCACGCCGCAGATCGTGAGGGCCAGGTGCTTGGGGTCCTGGTGGGGCATGGCGCCCTCGACCATGCCGCTCCGCAGGAACGCCGCGATGAGCTCCAGCGTGCCGAGGACCGCACCGTGCCCCTCGCCGCCGGCGTAGGGGCCACCGTCCATGATCTCCCGCAGCAGGATGCGCGCGGCCCCGGGTCGGGACCCCAGGTAGCGGGTGACCAGCACGCCGAGGCGGTCCATGCGCTGGGCGAAGTCCCCTTCGTCCAGGCTGGCGGCGGCGACCAGCTGACCCAGGTCCCCGAGGGTGGTGGAGAGCACCTCCAGGTAGAGGGCCTCCTTGCTGGCGAAGTGGTGGAAGAGCGACGCCTTGCGCAGTCCCGCCGCCTCGGCGATCCGGGACATCGAGGCCCCGGCGTAGCCGTGCTCGGCGAAGGTGCCGCGAGCGGCTTCGAGCAGGGTGTCGCGAGAGATGGGGTCCTTGGGGCGACCGGGACCTCGGGGCATGACGGGCCTTTGACGTGCACGGGGGAGACCAGGTCACTAACCTATCAACCGGTCGGTAGATTTAGGGATCTGGGGTTGGGATCTGGGGTCAGACCCCTGAGGTTGACACTTGCATGAGGATCTGGGGTCAGACCCCTGAGGTTGACACTTGCAGAGGATCTGGAGGATCTGGGTCAGACCCCTGAGATTGACACTTGCAGAGGATCTGAGAGGATCTGGGGTCAGACCCCTGAGATTGACACTTGCAGAGAACCCGGGGCCAGCCCGGTCAGCCCCCAGCCCCTGACACCCGCAATTGGGATCCCCTCACCGGGGCACCCATGCCCCGAAGTGGGATCCCCACGCCCCGATCTGCCGAAAAAAGTTGCGCAGATTGAGGAAAAAAACTTGGCACGCCGCTTGCTTCGGTAGTCCCTCCGAAAGCTGAAGCAGCTCTCCCGGTCGTGGGAGAGGGCGGAGATGGTCGAGATGACCGACAACGTGATCAACCTCTACAACGCTGAGCGGGACTGGCCTTCGACCCGGGCTGGGGGGGGGCACGACGGACTGGGGTCCGCCGTGAGCCCCACCCGGGTCGAGGCCTCCTCCGTGACGGCGGCGGGCGCACTCGAGCGCCAGCACCTGCAGACGCGTCTCGTGACCGCACGCAGCGAGCTGGCTCGGGTGCAGTCCGCGGGGCCGGACCGAGGGGTCCGTCCTTGCGTGCTCGCAGCCAGGGCGCTGCTCCCGACGGGGGACGCGCGTCAGGCCATGGTGCCTGCCGCGCTCAGGGAGTGGCTCCGGATCTGGCTCCTGGGCGGTCAGCCCGGGTCGGTGCGACGCATCGCGGACAGCGTGTTCCGCCTCGCTCGCTTGCTGACCCTGGTGACCGGCGAGGCGCCGCCGTCACACCCCGCGCTGGCCTTCCCGATGAGCGTCCACCGCGAGCACGGCCTGTGCCGGGAGAGCGGCGAGCGGGAGCTCGAGGCCTGGCTGGTCCACCACGCGGCCGTGATCTACCGCTTCCTCGGCGAGCTCGAGGAGGTCTACGGCGGGTTCGCCCCCTGGGACGACCCCCAGCCGGCCTGGCGACCGGTCCTGGTGGTCTGGTACCGCCGGCGCATCGAAGCCCTCGAAGAGTTGGGTGGCGCCACCCTGTTGCACTGACCCTGGGGGGGGAACAGACGACGGGGCGAGCCGTCCCGGACTGCTCAGGACCACCTTCAGCGGAGTGGGGGACCTGAAGTCCAGACCCCGCGCGGACCGAATCCACCCGGGCTGCGCGGGGTCTCTCTCTTCGGCTACTGCCGGATCTGGTGCTTGATCACCACGAGCACGCCGCGGGTGAGCTCCTCGAGAGCGCTGGTGCGGCCGGTCTCGGGCCCGTGGACCTGACCCACCGGAGCCGGCGGCCAGGGGCCCATCCAGGCGCCGCTGGCGGCGTCGAAGGTCAGGGACAGGTCCAGACCGCAGAGCTTGCGATCGCCCTGGTGGGGCTGGATCCAGCCGTGCACCCGGCCGTCCTTGGCCACGCAGAGGCACAGGGACTCGTGGAAGAAGGTGAGCGACCACACGTGCCCCCACTCCCGGTCCGCCCTGCGGTGGGTCTGGTAGCCGTACTCGGCGAACAGGGCGCACAGATCCCGGATCAGGCGGGCGCTGGCGGACCGGCGCGCGTCGAGGAAGGCCTTGGGCCGGCTGGCGCCGGCGACCCGCAGCAGCTCTCGGGCCGTGGTGGTGTCGTACTCGTAGTCGTGGGCGGCCGCGAGCTCGGCGGGCCTGGGCTTGTTGGACATGTCGTTCTCCGCGCGCGGGGTCTCGCCGTCCTCCTCGGATCGCCGCGCTCGCGAGTTGATGCGCGACCTCGGCGTCGCACCCGGGGTGTGGGAACCCCACTCGACCCTGACCCCGGTGAACGGATCCGCTTGTGGCGGGCCCCCTGCTGCTGGCACGATGATTGCTCTAGGCCCCTGGTTGGAGGCCACCCCATGACTCCGCTCCTGATCGCGCTGCTCGGCTGCAACGAGAACGGCCTGACCCGGCTGGACCACAAGGACGAGTTCACCCAGGAAGGGACCGAGTCCGTCGACATCCTCTTCGTCATCGACGACTCCCGGTCGATGGAGACCGAGCAGGAGAAGGTCGCCGCTGGCTTCGGGGACTTCATGGCCGCCTTCGTCGACACGGACCTGGACTTCCAGCTCGGTGTCACCACCACGGACCTGGACGAGGGCTACGGGATGGCCGGGCGCCTGGTCGGCGAGCCGCCCTGGCTGGGCCCCGACGACGACTGGCAGCAGCAGATGGGCCAGCGCTTCCGGGTCGGCATCGACGGCTCGGACAAGGAGCGCGGCCTCGAGGCGGCCTGGCGCGTGCTCAGCGGCGAAGACGCCTACAACGACGGCTTCCTGCGAGAAGAGGCGACCCTGGCCCTGGTCTTCGTGAGCGACGAGAACGACTGCAGTCACGAGGGCTCCCTCGCCGAAGACGCAGACGGCCAGCTCTGCTACGAGTACGACAAGGCCCTGGTCCCGGTCACCGAGTACATCGAGCGCTACCGCTCCCTGAAGGGCGGCAACGCCCGGGTCATCGCCAGCGGCATCCTGGGTCCCGACGTCCAGGCCGGCTGCGACCAGACCTGGCCCGGTCACCGGTACGCCACGGTGTCGGAGCACCTCGACGGCCACGTCGGCGACATCTGCGACTCGGACTACGGCGAGATCATGGACGCGATGGGGTCCAAGATCATCGCCCCGGCGACCATCTTCCCCCTCAGCGAGCTGCCGGTGGAGGACACCCTCGAGGTGGCCATCGACGACGAGGTGCTGGAGCGGGACCCGGACACCGGCTGGGACTACGACCGCGGCGACAACTCGGTCCGCTTCGACGGCGTCTACGTGCCCCCCTACGGGACCGAGATCGAGATCCGTTACGAGATCGCCCACGGCTGAACCGCACTGCGGCGGGTGGCCGCGCGAGGGCGAGCGACGTGGTGGAGATCCGGCTGGACGGCCCGGGCATGAACTGCATCGGCACGACGATGATGACCTGGCTCCAGGGCGAGCTGGCCGCGGCCGACGGGCGACCGGTGCTGCTGACCGGCGCCGGGCGCGCCTTCAGCGCGGGCCTGGACCTGAAGGAGGTGATGTCCCTGACCGCCGAGACGGCGCCGGCCTTCCTCAACGGCCTCGTCGACACCATGGAGGCGGTCTACACCTACCCGGGCCCGGTCGTCGGCGCGGTGAACGGCCACGCCATCGCTGGCGGCTGCGTGCTCGCCCTGGCCTGTGACTTCGCCTACGCCACCGACGACCCCAGGGTGCGGATCGGCCTCAACGAGATCGCCCTGGGTCTGCGCTTCCCGCCGCGGCTGCTGGGACTGGTGACCGCCCAGGTGCCCGCGCGGCACCTCGACGAGGTCGTGCTCGGCGCCGGCCTCCACGCCCCCGCCGAAGCCGCTCGCCTGGGCCTGGTCGCCGGGGTCGCCGAGGACCCGGCCGCCGCCGCCCAGGCCTGCCTGGCCCGGCTCGCCCGCCACCCCGCCGGCGCCTACGCCGCCGCCAAGGCCGATCTGCGCGGCGATCACATGGCGGTCTCTCCCGAGTTGACAAGACGTTTCCAGGAAGAGGTGTTGCCCCTGTGGACTTCCCAGGCACTGAAGGACAAGGTCCTCGCCCTGCTGGAGCGCTGAAGAACGTGAGAGCTCGCCTGCTGCTGCCCCTCGCCCTGCTGGCCCTCGCCGTGTCCCCGGCCCTCGACGCCGCGGATCCGCCCCCCTCTGCCGCCGAGGTCGAGGCCTTCTGGGAGGACAACCAGGTGCTGCGCCTGGGCAACACCGCCTTCCTGGCCAACGGCAGCAGCCTGGACCTGGGCGTGGCGACCTACGAGTTCACCGACGGCTGGTTCTTCCCGGTGTACGCCGGCCGCAAGCGCGACGCCGACGAAGACGGCACCCGCGTCGTCGGCCTGGCCTTCGCCGGCGACGGCCTGGCCACGCTGCACTTCCCCGAGTCCCGGGACGCCGTGAGCTTCGCCAACCGCCTGGTCATGCGCGACGTGCGCACCAAGGAGGAGCTGGCGCCCCTGGTGGCGGGGGAGGAGCACTTCGTCGCCGAGATCCACCAGGGGGTGGTGCTGAGCGCCGATCCGGCCATCCGGGCGATGTTCCAGAAGCTCGACGCGGTCAAGGGCGGCACCCTGGAGGGCAGCGGCCCCAACCTGGCCTCCGAGGTCTACCTGGTTGTCGAGAACCGCGAGCTGATCAAGGCTCGGGCCGAGGCCTCCACGACCTTCAAGTCCCGCCGCGCGCTGATGCGGAAGGGGGGGATCGAGGCCGAGGAGTGGGTCCAGGAGGACCTGCTCCGCCTCGACATGCTCGGCGAGGACTCCTCCCACGCCCGCTGGGTGGCGGACTTCCTGCTCAAGGAGCAGCACGGGGTCAAGCTCTACGAGCCCGGCGTCGCCGATCGGGAGCGCTCGGACCGCTGGCTCACCGTGGTCCAGGACCCGCTCGGGCGCTTCGACAAGCGCTACCGCTCCGCCGCCTACGCGATGGCCTTCCCCGACGACTACCGCTCCGCCGCCGAGGCCGAGGCCGAGGCCGAAGCCGAGAGCGACCAGCTCCTCGAGAACTATGGCAAGGAGGACGGCGACACCCGGGGCAAGATGCTCCAGGACGACGAGCTCAAGGTCAGCCACGCGCCCATCATGCGGCGCCTCACCGGCGAGCCGCACCCGCCGCTGAACCCGACGGACCCGACCTCGCCACCCGCGGCGGCGGTCCGGGTGGAGCCGGTTCGCGCTGACGTCGAGGTTCGGGTCCGCGCCGCCAAGCGGGGCATCGTCTCCCGAGTGCGGGTCTTCGGCACGCTGACCGTGAAGGCCACCGGTGGCGACGTGCACGCGTTCCGGCTGGACTTCCCGCGACACAACGCCCTGCGGGACAGCTTCGAGCTCACCCGCCTGGACTCGCCGACCGCTCAGTGGTTCCCGACCCGGCGGGACTACGACGGCGAGGTCCTGGTGGTGCTGCGGGAGCCCCTCGGCGCAGGCGAGGAGCTGACCCTCGACGTGGACTGGACCGACACCTGGTCCACCGAGCTCGCCCGGGGCGGCAAGGTCGCTGGCGCCTACCTGTTCTTGCCCGAACTCAACGGCAGCTGGGGCTTCGGGGCCTGGCCCTTCGAAGCCAGGGTCTCGACCCCGGTGACGCTGTTCAGCAGCATGGCTCCCGCCGCCAGCGGCGTGACCGTGGACTACGACGAGTCCGAGGACTTCCGCGTCCTCACCGTCGCCGACGCCGGCGCCCGGCGCCCGCTCCTGGCCCTCGGCAACTACGACGTGCGCACGGTGCCGGGTCCGGAAGGCATGCCCTCGGTGCGAGTGGCGGTGCTGCCCGAGGACCGCGGCAACATCGACACCCTGCCCAGGCAGACCACCCAGACCATCGGGTTCATGGAGCGTCTGCTCTCGGCGTTCCCTCTCACCGAGATCGAGCTGATCCAGACCACCGAGGACACCAACCTCGGCGGCCAGGGCGTCGTGGTGGTCGGGGGCGAGAACTACCCGGAGATGACCCGGGACCCGGACGACGACGCCGCCAACTCCAACGCCTCGGTCCGGGACGCCTACCCCTTCATCGAGGCCAGCATCGTCGCCCGTGGCGTGGCCCAGCAGTACTTCGGCCAGCTGGTGCAGCCGGCGAGTCCCTACGACCAGTGGCTCACCCGGTCCTTGCCCGAGGCCTGGGCCTGGTTCTACACCCGCGCGGCCTTCGGCCGGCTGTCCCTGGACAGCCGCATGAGGCACACCTCGAACATCGTGCAGGAGCACAACGGCCCCGAGCCCTTCTACAGTCTCACCGACGGCCAGGGCATCGCCCGGTACAGCAACAGCATCTACTACCACTACGGTCCGTACGTGTTCTCGTGGATGCTGCGCAAGCGCATCGGGGACAACGCGTTCTTCGTGGGCATGCGCAACCTGGTCGAGGACAAGGCCTGGCAGCCGGTCACCACCGCGGACTTCCAGCACTACTGGGAGGAGGCCTCGGGCGTGGACCTGGACCCGTTCTTCGGCTGGTGGGTCACCGGCGGCTACGTGCCGAAGATCCAGGTGGAGTACGAGGAGACCCGGGGCGACTGGGGCGTCGGCGTGCGTGGCTGCGTGCGCACGGACATCCCCTTCGGCTCGGTGGAGATCCCGGTCGTCGTGCGCGACGACTGGGACATCCCCAGCGAGATCTGGGTCCGGGTCGACGACGGCATCGGCTGGTTCGAGAAGGACGGGCTGGGCCTGCGGGCCGAGGTCGAGGTGGACCCGGACGAGCTGGTGCTCGCCTACAAGCGCAAGCTCAAGAAGATGCCTGCGGGCAAGGCCCCCTGCAGCGAGGCCCTGAGCGAGGACGACGAAGACGCCAGGCGGGGTCGCCGCGGGCGCTGACGCCTGCACAGGACCTGCACGACCCTTGTGCGGCCTCTCCGCGGCGTCGTCCCGCCGAGGTCAGACCTGGTGGTGAGAGTGACCGGGCACCCCCCACGGAGCCCGGATCATGGACACCGCCTTCGCTCTCCCCCCACCGGCCGTCGCCGCCCCGCCCGAGCCCAGCTCCCGGGCGGCAGAGCCGACCCCCTTCCCCAGTCCCCGGCTGCCCGAAGTGCTGCAGGCCATGGGCGGCTTCGCCCTGCTCGGCCTGGCGGGCGGCCTCGGCTCAGGCGTGGTCGAGCTCGCCCTGCGGGCGGCGCCGGCCGGGCTGCTGGTGCCGTTGGGCACCGGCCTGTTGACAGCGCCGGCCCTGCTGGTGGCCCACCAGCTGTTCCGCTTCCGGGCCACGCCCGAGGTGCTGGTCGGCGCCCTCTCCGGGGCCCTGGTGCAGACCGGGCGCGTGGCCCTGGCGCTGGTGCCGGTGGCCGGGTTCTTCGCCGCGACCTCGGGCCTGTGGTCGGTGCTCTTCGGGGCGCTCGCAGTGTTGCTCGGCGCGGTCGCCGTGAGCAGCACCGCCCGTCGGCTGCACGCCGCGGAGCCCGGCGAATTCGCCGCAGACGGCATCCCCCGCTTCCACCTGCTCGTGCTCGGGTGGCAGGTCCTGGCCGGCCTGGTCGCCCTGCGGCTCGGGGTCTCGGCCGTGCAATTCGTGCTCGCGCCGCTGTCGGGAGGTGCCCTGTGAACGGGTCGTTGCTCTCCCTGATCGCCGCCCTGCTCTGCGATCCCGAGGCCGTGCTGGCCGGGGCCTCCCCCCGGGAGCTGGCCCCGCGGCTGCTCAGCATCACCGTCGTCGGAGCCGCGATCTTCGGCGGCGTCGTCGGCGCGTACCGAGGGGGCATCCAGGTGCCCTTCGCGGCCCTCAAGATGCCGCTGTTGTTCCTGGCGCCGGTCGCGCTGGGGCTGCCCGCCGTGCGGGCGCTGTTCGCGGTCGACACCGACGCCGTCGCCTGGCACAAGCTCGGGCTGGCCGGGCTGGTCGGCATGGCCCGTGCCGCGGTGCTCGCGGCGGCGTTCTCGCCGGTCCTGTGGCTCTACTACTCCGTCGGGCCCGACTACCACGCCGCGATCCTGGCCCTCGCCGGCAGCCTGGCCCTGGTGGCGTTGCCCGGGCTCACGACCCTGGCGCGGGCGCTGCCCCGTGCCGGACGACGCCAGGTGCTCGCCACCGTGGGGGCGCTGTCGATCCTCGGCGTGCTGACGGCCCAGGCCGGCTGGGTCCTGCGCCCATTCGTCGCCCGCCCCAACGCCCCGGTGACCTTGCTCCGGCCGGTCGAGGCCGATGTCTTCAGCAGCCTCGGGGCCTCGTGGTCCGCCAGCCAAGGCCGCTACCAGGACTGGGATCCCAAGGCCCCCCGGCTCCTGTCGCCCCAGGAACCGGCGCAGTCCGAGCAGCGCCAGGAGACGGGCCGATGATCCCCGCCCTCGCGACCTTCAGTGGCCCGGAGCTCGCTGTGGTCCTGGCCCTGGCCTGGGTCGGCGCCGGCACGGTGGTCGGTCTGCGGCTGCACCGGACCGGCGCCTCGGCGGCCGCGGCGGTGGCGGCCCTCGGGGCCTGGCCGCTGCTGCTGGGCGAGCCCGAGCCCGCCACCCCGCCGGAGCCGGTCGGGGGCCCCCTCGTCGGGCGCATCGAGTCCGCCTTCGACGCCCTGGCCACGGCCCTGGCGGATCCGGCGGCCGGTGACGTGGCGTCCGTCGGGGAGCTCGCCGCCCTGCGGCGCTCCCTGGTCGAAGCGGACCGCCGGCTGGCCCTGGTCGATGGCCTGCTCGCCGAAGCCCCGTCGGACCCGGACCCCGCGGTCGAGGCGAGCCTGGCCCGGCTGCGGCGGGCCCGGGCCCACGCGGCGAGCGAGGCCGAGGCGGTATTGTCGGGGGTGCTGCAGCTCCGCATCCAGGTGGGACTGCTGGCCCTGGCCGGGGACGCCCTCCCGGTCCGGGAGCGCCTGGTCGAGCTCAGGGCTCGGGTCGCGGCGCTGGACGAGCTCTCGGGCCTGGAAGGCGGTCGCGCAGATGGGCCCTGAGATCCTGGTCGTCGACGACGATCCCCGGCTGCGGGAGGTCGTGCGCTACGCCCTGGACCGCGCAGGCTTCACCATCCGCGAGGCCAGCGACGGCGCCGAGGCCCTGGCGGCGGTGGCGGAGCGGGAGCCGGAGCTCATCGTGCTCGACGTGCTGATGCCCGAGCTCGACGGCATCGAGACCTGCCGCCAGCTCCGGCGCACCTCCGAGGTACCCATCGTGTTCCTCTCCAGCCGCGGCGAGGAGCTCGATCGGGTGCTGGGCCTGGAGCTGGGGGGCGACGACTACCTCACCAAGCCCTTCTCCACCCGAGAGCTGGTGAGCCGGGTCAAGGCGGTGCTCCGCCGCACGAGCAAGCGAGCGCCGGAGCCAGAGGAGGGAACCCCTGCGCTCTCCGTCGGGTCCTTGAGGCTCGACCCCGAGGCGTTTCGCGTGTGGATCCATCGCGACGAGATCCAGCTCACCGTCACCGAGTTCAGGCTGCTCCAGGTCCTGATGAGCCGACCCTCTCGGGCCTGGACCCGGGACGAGCTGATGGACCGGGCCTACCCGGGCCGGCACCACGTGAGCGGCCGGACCCTGGACAGCCACGTGCGCCGCATCCGGCAGAAGTGCCGGGAGGCGGGGCTGGACCCGGTCGAGACCGTGCATGGCCTCGGCTACCGCCTGCGGGTGGAATGAAGGAGCGCCGACAGGCCCGGGTCGTCCTGCCCCTGCGCGCGGCGCTGGTGATCTCCCACCTCGCCGTGCTGGCGCTGCCCTGGCTCGCCCTGGTCGGCACGGGGGCGCTGGGCTGGGACCTGGTCCACCAGACCCGCCACGAGCTCGACCACCAGGCGACCATCCTGGCCGTGCTGGTGCGGGACGAGCTGCTGGAGGCCCGGGACCGGGACCCGACGGCGACCGTGCACGACCTGGGGCTCGACGAGCGCCTGACGGAGATCAGGGTCGAGACCCTGGCGGGCATCCGGCTGCTGGACGCCCGGGGGGTGGTGGCGGCGAGCAGCGGCGACGGTCTCGGCGAGGACCTGAGCGGGCGACCCGAGGTCGTCAACGCCCTGGAGGGCCTGCCCTCGGCGGTGATCCGCCCCCGAGACTCACCGGCCCGGGGGGTGTCCCTCACCGGGCCGAGCCGTCGGGCCAAGGTGCGGGTCTTCACCGCGCGACCGGTGGTGGTGGGGGAGGAGCTGGTGGGGGTGCTGCTGCTGAACCGCACGCCGCGAGAGGAGGTCCAGGCGCTGATCCAGATGGCCCCTCGGCTCAGCTGGGGCGTGCTCGGCGGCCTGCTGCTCACCGTGCTGCTCTCGCTGTACCTGGGCTGGCGGTTCAGCCGCTCGCTCCGGGTGCTGGCCGACACCAGCCACCGGATCGCCGACGGGGAGATGCAGGCCGTCGGCGCCCTGGACCTTGCGGCCCGCTCCCACCTGGCCGAAGTGCGCGAGCTCTCGGCGGCGGTGGCCACGATGACCGCCCAGCTCCGGGAGCGGCTGGCCTACATCACGGAATTCGCGGGCAACGTCTCCCACGAGTTCAAGACCCCGATCTCCACCCTGCGCGGCACGGTCGAGCTCTTGCGAGAGGACGAGGAGATGCCACCCGCCCAGCGGGAGCGCTTCCTGGACAACGCCCAGCAGGACCTGGAGCGCATGGAGCGGCTGGTGAGCGGCCTGTTGGCCCTGGCCCGGGCCGAGGAGGCCGGGGGGCAGGTGCCGGTGGGCCTGCAGGACCTGCTGGCGGCGGCGGTCGCCCGGCACCCGGACACGGTGCTGGAGGGCCGCGCGGGCGAGGTGGTCGGGGTGCCGGAGCAGCTCGAGGCTCTCGTGCACAACCTGGTGGACAACGCCTGGCGGCATGGGGGCTCCGAGGTCGCCGTGGCCGTGGCCGGCTGGACCGAGGGGCGCTGGACCGGGGTGGACGTGATCGACGACGGCCCGGGCATCTCCGCGGCGAACCAGCAGCGGGTCTTCGAGCGCTTCTTCACCACGGATCGCCAGGCCGGGGGCACCGGCCTGGGGCTGGCGCTGGCCCGGGCCATCTGTCGGGCCCACGGGGGGCGCATCACCCTGGAGAGTCGGCCCGGTCGGACCTGCTTCCGGGTCGCCCTACCGCTGGCCGAGTCCTGATCGACAGATCTCGGGACGCGCGGGGATGTCTTCGGAGACGGCCCGCTCGCACGCGGCCCGGGCCTGCCCCGACGCCTGGTCACAGGTCCCCACCCCGGCACAACCCACGACCCACCCGAGCAGGGCGCCGACCGCCTCGCCGTGGTGCTGCTCGCTCGCCACCGCGGCGAAGGACGCCGCGTCGGGTCCCGCGGCGGCCCAGCGCTGCAGGGCGTGGATGGTGCAGTCCGCGGCGTAGGGGCCGGTGTGGGCCCGGCACGCCGCGAGCTGGGCGGGAGTGTCGGCGAGGGGGCGGGCGTCCAGCACTGCCAGGGCACAGTCAGCGGCGCTGTCGCAGGCCTCGAGCAGGGCCTCGCGGCTGCCCTCGCCCCGGCTGAGCGCCCCGGTCACCCAGCCACTGCGACAGGCCGGGCCGTGGTCCGGGTGGGGACGGCAGGCGCTCAGGGGCGCGAGGCCGCGGGCCACCAGGCCCGTCACGCAGAAGGCCTCCTGGTCGGCGTCGCGGTAGCGGGCGCAGTCCGCCAGGTCCTGGGGCGGTGGCGGCACGGGCGTCGCCGGCGGCTCGCCGCACGCGATCCGCGAAGAGGAACTGGTCCGCAGCTCGGGTCCCCGCCTGTCGGGTAAGCGGATCATCATCGACCCA
>CAYFPX010000115.1:7680-7904 GCA_964344945.1 uncultured Enterobacterales bacterium | reverse complement strand
GGTACCGGGACATGGCTTCCAGCACGACCTCCAGGGTCTCCGGCCGCACCTCGGCGTCGGCCAGGGAGCGGCCCGTGGGATCCACGATCTCGTAGGGGCCGGCCGGGTAGGTGAGGGTGGCCCGGTCCACCTCGACGATGGCGTGGTTGTAGTAGCTGCAGGCCACCAGGGGTGGGCGGGGCGCCGGGTCCTGGAGCCGCCGGCCGCGGGACAGATCGCCGCCC
>CAYFPX010000115.1:0-7644 GCA_964344945.1 uncultured Enterobacterales bacterium | reverse complement strand
GTCGCGACCAGGTCTTCATGGGTGGTGCGCCAGGTGCGCTCGCCGCCGTCGTGGCCGGGCCAGGCCACGACCAGGGGCACCCCGAGCTGGGCGGCGGTGTAGTTGCTGCCGTGGCCCCAGTTGTTCAGGCCGTTGTCGTTGAATTCCTCCCCGTGGTCGCTGGTGAGCACCACGACGGTGTCGTCGGTGAGGCCCCGTGCCTCCAGGGCCGCGAGCACCTCGCCGACCCGGGCGTCCGCCGCCAGGAGCGCGTTCCGGTACAGGTTGCGGTAGGGCGCCGGATCGGTGTCCGGGCCGAGCCTCAGGTGCTCCGGCGCCTCCCAGGCGGGCTGGAAGGGCCGCGGTGCATCGGCGGGCAGGCTGTAGCCGTGCACGCCGTCCAGGTAGAGCACCCCGGCGAAGGGCTCCGGCGTGGTCTCCAGGAAGGCCACCAGGTCGTCGGTCGCGGCCTGGTCCCGGGCGGCCGGGGTGGTCTCGGGGCGCCGCAGGGGGAGGTCGGGCACGTGGCTGAAGACCGTGCGCTCGAAGGCCTGGGGCGCCAGGTCGGCGCTCAGGGCCAGGCCCAGGCGCACGCCGGCGGCTTCGGCCTCGGTCAGCCACACCGGGGGCAGCTGGGCCGCACTCACGGCGCTCCAGGCGGTGCAGGGGATGCCGTAGAACAGGGAGAAGATGCCGGTGCGGGTGACGTTGCCGCCGCTCCAGTGATCGGTGTGGACCGCCGCGTCCGGGCGGCTCGCCAGGGCCCAGGCGTGGGGGGTCTCAGCGGCGGAGAGGCTGTCCGCTCGCCAGCTGTCCACGATCAGCAGGAGCAGGTTCGGCAGGGGCTCGGGGGTCTCGCAGACCGGGGCGGTGCGGGGGTAGGCCAGGTCTCCCGGCGGGACCTCCCGGAGCTGGCGGCGGGCCTCCAGGTCCACCCAGCCCCGGCGCTCGAGGAACCGACGGGCGGTCAGCGGTGCGAAGAGGGGCAGGTGGCGGGTCAGCCGGGTGATGCCCGCGTGGTAGGTGGCGTCGGCCCAGGCGTGCACCAGGTGGTGGGCCGGCAGGGCGAGGCCGAGCACCACCCAGCCCGCCAGCACGCCGGGCCAGGGCCGGGCGGCCAGCCGCCAGAGCCCGGCGAAGCCCACCAGGAGCAGCAGCGGCAGGCTGCCCAGCGCCGCCCGGGACCAGGGCCCCAGGTGGAAGATGCGGTCGCCGGAGGGCCCGAAGAACAGGGCGAGCACCGTGAAGTCCAGGTGGAAGCGCCAGCGGTCGTAGACCAGGGTGTCGGCCACCAACAACCCCGTGGCGACGGTGGCGCCGACCAGGGCCAGGCCCGCCAGCAGGCGCCGAGGCAGCCAGCGGGCCAGGGCCAGCCCCAGCATCAGGGGCACGCCGGCCCACCAGGCCACCTGGCCGGCCAGGGCCAGGCCGCGGTAGGCCAGGCTCCAGCCGTCCGGGGCCGGGCCCGCGTGGGGCAGGTACCGCAGCAGCAGCAGGGCCTGGACCCCGGCGACCCCCAGGGCGAAGCGCACCAGCTGCGGCCTCATCGCCGCTCCCAGCGCAGCAACCCCAGCCAGCCCAGGGCCCCCAGGACCGCGAGCCAGAGACCGACCCGCCAGGGCCAGGGGGCGTAGGCGAAGACCACCTCGTGGGGGCCCGCCTCGACGACCACGCCGCGGAAGGCGCCGCCGACCCGCAGCACCGGGGTCGGCTCGCCGTCCACGGCGGCGGTCCAGTGGGGGTCCCAGGTGTCGGCCAGGGCGACCAGGCCCCGCTCGGGGGCGTCGACCCGAAGCGAGACGCGCAGCGGGCGGTCCTGATCGAGGAGGAGGGGAGTCAATCCCGGGCTGCCACGCAGGGCGGTCAAGCCCTCCACCGGGGGGCGCTCCCGGGCGATGGGGTCCCGCGACACGAGGTCGACCGCCGCGTCGGCGCTGGGGGCCTCGACGGTCACCGCGGTGAACCAGGCCCGGCTGGCCTCGGGGTCCAGGGCGTAGACCCCCAGCGGCGCCGGGCCCAGGTCCACGGCTTGTAGCCGGCCGACCGGCTGCTCGCCCAGCACGTACCGCACGCCCGCGAAGCGCAGCAGGTTCAGGGTCCCGGGCCGCGCCTGCTCGATCGGGTACCAGGGCCGGGTCAGCCGGGGGTCGAGCCGCCGGGACAGCCGCTCCCAGGAGGCCGGGACCGGCAGGTCATAGCCCCGGAGATCCTTGATCCCGGCCAGGGCGCCGGTGTTGGGCTGCAGCGCCCAGCCCAGGCCGGCGACGCGGGCTTCGCCGGTGAGCTCGGCCAGCTGCACGGCCCAGGCGGCGGGCGCCGGGTCGTGCACCTCGGCGGCGACACTGCCCTGGTCCAGCTGTCGGGCCCACCCGGAGGTGCCGAGCAGGGCGAGCAGCGCCACCACGCGGCCCTGGCGGGGCAGGGTCGAGACCGCGAGGCCGCCGCGAGCCAGAGCGCCCCCATGCCGCCCAGGCGGCTGTGGTTCATGGGCCCTGGGAGCCCGATCCAGGCCGCTGCCAGACACACGGCCCAGGCAGCCAGCAGGCCCCGGGCCAGGCGGCCTCGCCGAGCCCCCCACAGGGCCAGTCCCAGGGCCGCCAGGCCGGGGTGCAGGACCCCATCCGCCCAGACCCCGGGGCCGGTGTAGCCGTCGCCGGCCGGGTGGCCGTGGGGGTTGGGCCACAGGGCGTCGAGCAGCTGGCCCGTCGCCAGGGTGTTGCCGCCGTGGGCCCCGAGGGTGGCGCTCCGGGTCAGCAGCTCCGCCAGGGGCAGCCACAGGGGCAAGGAGAGCAGGCCACCGACCAGGAAGCCGGCCCAGATCCGGGGGTCGCGAGCCCGGGCGAGGGACCACGCCCCGGCGAACAGCAGGCCGTGGGCCGCGGTCTCGGGATGGCCGCCCCCCACCAGCCCCACGCAGACCAGGGCGACCGCGGTGCCCCGGCGGCGCTCCACCGCCCAGAGCAGCCAGGGCACCCAGGCAAAGGTCGCCCCGTGGGGGTGCAGCAGCCACACCAGCGGGTAGGGGCCGAACATCGCCGCGGCGCCCGCGGCCGTGATCCCCAGGGCGCCCGCACCGAGGGCCCGCACCCAGAGCGCGGTGCCCAGCCCGGTCCACAGCAGCACGAACCAGACCCCGAAGTCCTGGGCCGTGTCTTCCGGCAGCACCAGCCGGCCCCAGGTGACCGGCGACCCGACCATGCCTTGTCCGCTGGCCAGCAGCGGGCGCCCGGCGTGCAGGTCCGGGTTCCACAGGGGGGGCTCTCCGGCGGCCAGGGCCTCGACCACCCGCACCCGGAGGGCCTTGAACTGGAGCGCCGGGTCGGAGAGCTGGGGGTGCCGGATGGCGCCGCCGGGCTGCTCCTGCCAGGCGTGGTGCACGCTCAGGTGGTCGTCGGCGCTGACCACCCGGGGCCCCGGGATCGCGCCGGCGAACCACAGACACGGCAGGAGCGCCAGGACCGCGAGGGTGGCCCACCACCCCCCGCCCCGCACCTGGCGGGCTGTGGAGGGAACCGCGTCGGAGTCCGGAGAGACCAAGGGCCCGAACGATACCTGTGCCTTGCCTCGCGCCCCCGCTGCGATACCGGCAGGCACCGTCGCTGGAGATGCCCATGCTGTCGATCGCCCTGCTGTCCCTGCCCCTGCAGCTCACCGCCTGCGGCTCCGAGCCCGCCGGTCCGCCGCCCCGCCCGCGGGTCGAGGGTGAGACCCCCGCCGCCAAGGCGGCCACCGAGAGCGCCGGCCCCGTCCCGGCGAAGGACCCCATCGAAGGCGAGCCGACCGCGGCCTTGCTGCTGTCCCAGGCCTGGTTCGCCAAGGTCGACGGCAAGCCCAAGCCCGGCCCGGCGCGGCTGGAGATCTGGCGCAACGTCGGCGGCACCTGGAAGGCCAGCCGCCTGGAGGACGCCGACTCCAACGTCTTCCACAAGGCCATGCCCTACGACGGCGGCATCCTGACCGCCGCCGGCTCCAAGGCCACGCTGAAGCACTGGAAGTGGACCGGCTCCGAGTGGACCGAGACCCTGCTCTGGGAGAAGAGCTGGGGGGGCCGCTTCGACCGCATGCGCGACATCGAGGTCGGCGACCTCGACGGCGACGGCGTCGACGAGATCGCCATCGCCACCCACGACTCCGGCGTGGTGGCCGTCTACGACCCGAACGCCGAAGGCGACAAGGTCGTGGAGATGGACAACAAGGTCGACACCTTCGTGCACGAGGTCGAGATCGGCGACGTCGACGGCGACGGCAAGCTGGAGTTCTACGCCACCCCCACCGACCGCAACAAGGTCGGCAAGTCCCAGAACGGCTGGCTCGTCCGCTACGACTGGGACGGCGCGAAGTACGTCCGCAGCATGGTCGACGAGATGGGCCACACCCACGCCAAGGAAGCCCTGGTCGCCGACATCGACGGCGACGGCACCGACGAGCTCTTCAGCGTGCTCGAGGCCGAGCTCGGCCCGGACAAGCAGCTGGTGAAGCCCGTCGAGATCCGCGCCTACACCCGGGGCAAGGACGGCAGCTGGAGCCACAGCCCCGCCGCCACCATCGACGACAAGCAGACCCGCTTCCTGGTCCCCGGGGACTTCGACGGCGACGGCCAGCAGGAGCTCGTCGCCGCGGCGATGAAGACCGGCCTGTGGCTGCTCGACCGCCAGGCCGACGGCACCTGGACCAAGACCAACTTCGAGGCCGACAGCTCCGGCTTCGAGCACACCACCTGGGCCACCGACCTGGACGGCGACGGGCAGCTCGAGCTCTACGTCGCCGCCGACGACCAGAAGCAGCTCAACCGGTACACCTACGACACGGCCGGGGGCACGTTCTCCAAGGAGACCCTGGGCGCCCTGTCCAGCGACGTCATCACCTGGAACATGACGGACATGACGCTGTAGCACTCGCGGCGTGCGACTCGGCGCACCGAGCGCCGGGACGCTGACGCGCCGCGGCGGCGATCCGTGATCGGTGATCGGGAGGTCGGCAGCCTCCGCGGGCCGGCGGCTCGCTCGGTGCTCGTAGGCTCGGGCACTGCGAACCACTGCGTGCCCATCCGGCCGCCGACTGCTGATCACCGATCACCGACCCCCGTCGAGCCGCGTCAGCGGCGAGACAGTGTTTGACCCGCCTCCGGCACTCTGATAGGAGCGCCGCTCGCTTCTTTGACGTTCTGCATGCAAGGTGCCCGCGCGATCACGCGGGTGAAACGGGAAGCCGGTGTGAGACCGGCGCGGCCCCCGCCACTGTGACTGGGGACGCTGACTGCACATGCCACGGGACGAGATGGTCCTGGAAGGCGCAGCTCAGCGGCTGATCCAGGAGCCAGGAGACCGGCCTGCATGCTGCGACGACGTCTTCCGGGGATGGAAGATGGTCGGCTCCTCCCAGGACTCGTCTGTTCCGCCCCCGCTGGCGGATCCCGTGCTCCTGACCCCGACCTGGCTCCTGCTCCCTGCGACCGCCTTCGCGGCCGAGGAGGCCGGTGCGCCCGGAGACGAGGGAGAGGAGGTCGTGGTCACGGAGGAGCGGCCAGACGCCCCGACCCCCACCGACACCTCGGCCCACGTGACCGTGCTCCAGGTCGACGAGACCGTGGGCCAGGGCGCCGACCTGGCCGAGCTGTTGGACCGCACCGCCGGGGTCACCGTGTCCCGGCTGGGCGGGCTGGGGGACTGGTCCGGGGTCTCGATCCGAGGCTCGTCGTTCCGGCAGGTCCAGGTCTTCCTCGACGGCGTGCCCCTGAACCCGGACGGCGCAGACAGCGTGAACCTGGCCGAGCTGCCGCTCCAGGCGTTCTCGCGGGTCGAGGTCTACCGGGGCAACGCGCCGGCCCACCTCGCCGCCGCACCCATGGGCGGGGTGGTCAACCTGGTGACCGCCGACACCGTCGAGGGCGGCCAGGCCCGGGCGGCCGCCGGGTCCCTGGGCACCTGGAAGGGTGGGGGGCAGCTCGGTCACAGCGGGGAGCTGGGGGGCTGGCAGCTCGACGGCCTGGCCTTCGTCGACGCCTTCCAGACCGTCGGCGACTACGCCTACTTCGACGACCGGGGCACCATCTACAACGTCTTCGACGACCACATGGAGACCCGGACCAACAACGACAAGGTCCAGCTCTCCCTGCTGGCCCGGGCCCGTGCACGCAAGGGCCCGCTGGCCCTGACGGTCACGGAGTCCCTGCTGGAGAGGGACGAGGGCCTGCCGGGCTCGACCCTGGTGCCCACCCAGCACCCCCGGCTGGAGACCCGGCGGGCGCTCACCAGCGCCGAGGTGGCCTGGGGCCGGTCGCCCTTCGCCGTGCGGGCCCTGGGCTGGAACCAGCGCCGGGTAGAGCACCTCGATGACCCCGGCGGGGAGCTCGGCCTGAGCTCGGCGCTCCAGAGCCGGTCGGTCTTCGACGCCACCGGCGCCCAGGTCCACGGGGCCTGGATCGCCCGCCCCTGGTTGGTGCCTGCGCTCACCGTCCGGGGCCACCGGGACCACTTCCAGCGCACGGACCTGGTCACCGAGGTGGCGGGCGACGCGGCGTGGCGCTGGGTCGGCGCGGCGGTGGCCAGCGCCGAGCTGAGCCTGTGGCAGGACCGGCTGCGTCTCAGTCCCGTGGTCCAGGGCACGGTCCTGGACAACCGCGCCCTCGGCGACGTCACCAGCGTCGGCACCCACCCGGACGACAGCGAGATCCTGATCGCGCGGGTCGACCCGCGGGGCGGGGTGCTGCTCCAGCTGACCGACTTCCTGGTGCTGAAGGCCAACGGGGGTCGCTACCTGCGACCCCCGGACCTGACCGAGCTCTTCGGGGACCGGGGTGCGCTCCAGGGCAACAGCGACCTGCACCCCGAGACCGGCTGGCAGGTCGATGCGGGCGTCGGGCTGGCCCTGCCGGAGAACCGCTGGGCCGAGGGCCTGGTGGAGCTCGCGGCCTTCGTCAGCCGCGCAGAGGACCTGATCGTCTACGTGCAGAACTCGACACGCACCCTGGTGCCGACGAACCTGGAGGCCACCGAGGTGCGCGGGGTCGAGGTCGCCGCGGTGCTGTCGATCCTCGAAGTCCTGGACAGCCGCACGGCGGTCACCTGGACCCACTCGGCCATCCACACGCCAGACGACTCGGTCGAGGGCAACCAGGTCCCCGGCGTCCCGGTCTGGGAGATCACCCAGGCGACCTCGGCCCACTGGGGCGAGCGCGTGCGGGTCGGCCACACCTGGTCCTACGCCGCCGGCAACTACTGGGACGCCACGAACTGGTACCTCTCGCCGCCGCGGTCCATCCACAACGCCTTCCTGCGGGTCCGGCCCACGCCGGCCTGGCCGGCCCTGGCCCTCGACGTGCTCAACCTCACCGACACCCTCGTCGAGATCGTTCCGCGGAACCCCCTCGACGAGACCGACCCCAACCGGATCGTGCAGGGGGTGACCGACTTCGTCGGCTACCCGCTGCCCGGCCGGACCTTCCTGCTCTCACTCACCTGGGACGTCTGACGTCCCCTGGAGGCTCCATGCTCCGCAACTCCCTCCCCCTCGCCCTGATCCTGGGCGCCCTGGTCGCCTGCGGCGACGACACCACCACGGGCGACTCCGGGGTCACCGACTCCGGCCACACCGGTCAGGACGCCGACGCCGACACGGACACGGACACGGACACGGACACGGACACGGACACGGACACGGACACGG
>CAYFPX010000114.1:23468-24945 GCA_964344945.1 uncultured Enterobacterales bacterium | reverse complement strand
CGCGCGGCGGCGCCTCACCACCACCAACGGCACCCACCACAGCGCCCAGCCCGCCGCCGGCGAGCCCGTCGCACAGCCGCAGTCGTCCTTCTCCCCGCCGCCACCGCTGTCGCCCAGACCGGTCTCGCCGAGGCCGCTGTCCCAGGTCCCGCCGCTGTCCGCCGAGTCCGGCAGCTCGCAGTCCTCGTCGTACCCGCCGCCCCCGGGGTAGGCCTCGGCGTCGGTGTCGTCGCAGTCCTCCAGGTAGCTCCAGCCGTCACCGTCCTGGTCGTCGTCGTTGTCGTCGCAGTCCTGGTCGATGCCGTCGTACCAGATCTCCTCGGCGTCGGGGTTCACGTCCGAGTTGTTGTCGTCGCAGTCCTCGTCCATGTCCCACCCGTCGCCATCGGCGTCGTACTCGTCGGACTCGTCGCAGTCGGTGACCACCCCATCACCGGGCTCGTCGGGGGCCCCGGGGTAGGTCTCGGCATCACCGTCGTCGCAGTCGTCGCCGTCGTAGGAGGCGCTGTCGTAGCCGTCGCCGTCGGCGTCGTAGTCGCTGGCGCCGTCGCAGTTGCTGTCGATGCCGTCGTACCAGGCGTCGTCGGCGTCCGGGTGGACGGTGGCGTCCTCGTCGTCGCAGTCGGTGCCGCCGTCGACGCCATCCCAGGCGTAGCCGTCCTCGTCCTGGTCGTCGTCGTTGCCGTCGCAGTCCTGGTCCGTGCCGTCGTACCAGGTCTCGTCCCGGCCCGGGTTCACGGTGGCGTCGGTGTCGTCGCAGTCGGTGTCGTCGGAGACCATGCCGCTGGGCTGGTCGCAGTCGATGTCGCTGACCGCCGCGTCGCCGTAGCCGTCCTCGTCCTGGTCGGCGTACCAGGTGAGCACGTCGGTGGCGTCGTCCTCGTCGACCTCGGTGTCGCAGTCGTTGTCGATCAGGTCGCAGAGCTCCTCGCCGTCCGGGTTCACCGTGGCGTCGCTGTCCAGGCAGTCCCCGGCGTTCTCCACCATGCCGCTCGGCGCTTCGCAGGCGGTCGTCGACGCGGCGGGATCGCCGTAGCCGTCGCTGTCCTCGTCGGCGTACCAGGTGGTGGCATCGCTGGCGGTGTCCTCGTCGGTCTCACCGTCGCAGTTGTTGTCGATCCCGTCGCAGACCTCGGTGGCCGCCGGGTTCACGGCGGTGTCGTCGTCGTCGCAGTCCAGGTCGTTGGCGACCGTGCCGCTGGGGCCCTCGCAGGACTCGGTGGCGTCGTCGGGGTCGCCGTAGCCGTCGCCGTCGGTGTCTGCGTACCAGGTCGCGACATCCGAGCTGTCCTGCTCGTCGACGGTGTCGTCACAGTCGTTGTCGATGCCGTCGCAGACCTCGGTGGTCGCGGGGGAGGCGTCGGCGGTGGTGTCGTCGCAGTCGTCGGGGTTGTCGACCATGGCGCTGGGGGCCTCACAGGCCGCCGTGGACACGCTGGCGTCGCCGTAGCCGTCGCCGTCGGCGTCGGCGTACCAG
>CAYFPX010000114.1:0-23367 GCA_964344945.1 uncultured Enterobacterales bacterium | reverse complement strand
GTCGTCGACGCCGTTGCAGACCTCCTCGGCGTCCGGGTTCACGGCGCCGTCGGTGTCGTCGCAGTCCGTGGCGTCGGCGACCGCGCCGCTGGGCGCCTCGCAGGACACGCTGGCGCTGAAGGCGTCGCCGAAGCCGTCGGAGTCGGCGTCGGTGTACCAGGTGGAGGCGTCGACGGCGCTGTCCTCGTCGATGTCACCGTCGCAGTTGTTGTCGATGGCGTCGCACACCTCGCTCTGTCCGGGGCTGGCGGCGGCGGTGCTGTCGTCGCAGTCCGTGGCATCGCTGACGTGGCCGCTCGGCTCCGCGCAGGCCACGGTGGTGCTGGCGGCGTCGCCGAAGCCGTCGCCGTCGGTGTCGGCGTACCAGGTGAGCGCGTCGGCGGCGGTGTCGGGATCGATGATCCCGTCGCAGTCGTCGTCGACGCCGTTGCAGACCTCGGTGGCGTCCGGGTTCACGGCAGCGTCGCCGTCGTCGCAGTCCTGGTCGTCGGAGGTGTAGTGGCTGGCGGCTTCGCAGCTGGTGGCGGTGGAGCTGGGATCGCCGAAGCCGTCGCCGTCGGCGTCGGCGTACCAGGTGCTCGCGTCGGCGGAGGAGTCCGGGTCGGTCGCGCCGTCGCAGTCGTTGTCGACACCGTCGCAGACCTCGACGGCGCCGGGGTTCACGGCGGCGTCGCCGTCGTCGCAGTCCTGGTCGTCGGCGGTCCAGCCCGTCGCTTCCTCGCAGGCGAGGGCGGTGGTCGACACGTCGCCGTAGCCATCGCCGTCGGTGTCGGCGTACCAGGTGAGCGCGTCGTCGCTGGTGTCGGGATCGACGACCCCGTCGCAGTCGTCGTCGATGCCGTTGCAGACCTCGACGGCGTCGGGGTTCACGTCGAAGTCATCGTCGTCGCAGTCCTGGTCGTCCGAGGTGTAGCCGCTGGGCTCCTCGCAGGCGTCGACGGTGGCGCCCGGATCGCCGAAGCCGTCCTCGTCGACGTCGGCGTACCAGGTGACGGCGTCGGCGGAGTCGTCCGGGTCCAGGTTCCCGTCGCAGTCGTTGTCGACCCCGTCGCAGACCTCTGTGGCGTCGGGGTTCACGGCGCTGTCGGTGTCGTCGCAGTCGAGGCCGTTCTCCACGGCCCCCGACGGGGTCTCACAGGCCAGCCCGGTGTCGCTGGGGTCGCCGTAGCCGTCGCCGTCGTCATCGGCGTACCAGGTGGCCGCGCCTGCGCTGTCGTCCGGGTCGATCACCCCGTCGCAGTCGTCGTCGATGCCGTTGCACACCTCGACGGCGTCCGGGTTCACGGCGGCGTCGCTGTCGTCGCAGTCGTCGGAGTTGTCCACGGTCGAAGCCGGGGCGCTGCAGCGGGTCGTGCCGGCGCCTGCGCCGAAGCCGTCGCCGTCCGAGTCGTCGTACCAGGTGGTGGCGTCGACGCTGGTGTCCGGGTCGGTGACGCCGTCGCAGTCGTTGTCGATCCCGTCGCAGACCTCGGCGGCCCCGGGGTTGATCGCGGCGTCGAGGTCGTCGCAGTCGTCGGGGTCGGCGGCGTAGCCGCTGGGGGCCGCGCAGGCGACGTCGGTGGTCAGGCTGTCGCCGTAGCCGTCGCCGTCGTTGTCCTGGTACCAGGTGCTGGCGTCGGCGCTGTCGGCCGGGTCGACGCTGCCGTCGCAGTCGTTGTCGATCCCGTCGCAGACCTCGGTAGCGCCGGGATTGACCGCCGAGTCGGCGTCGTCGCAGTCGCCCCCGTCCATGACCACCCCGCTGCCGGGGGTGCAGGTGGTGAAGGCGGTGCTGTCGACCCCGTAGCCGTCGCCGTCGCTGTCGGTGTAGAAGGTCCGCGCATCGGTGGCGGTGTCCTCGTCGACCGAGCCGTCGCAGTCGTTGTCGGTGCCGCCGTCGCAGAGCTCGTCGGCACCTGGGTTCACGGCGGCGTCGGTGTCATCGCAGTCGGTGGCGTCCGAGACGTAGCCGCTGGGCTCGGAGCAGGCCTCGCTGGTGTCGGAGGGGTCGCCGTAGCCGTCGCCGTCGGCGTCCCGGTAGTACGTGCTGGTGCTGCCGGAGCTGACCGAGCCGTCGTAGGGGTCGCAGTCGCCATCGGCGGCGGTGAGGCCGTCGCCGTCCCAGTCGACCACGGCGGTGCTGTCGGTACCGGTGGTGCCGGCCGAGGCGCCGCAGCCCGGGGAGCCGCCGGAGACGTCCACGCTGCAGGTGGTGCCGCTGACGTCGTAGAACTGCTTGATCAGGCCGCCACCGCCACCGCCGCCGCCATCATCGACCGAGCCGCCGGCGCCACCCCGGGCCTGAAGCGTGCCCGTGCAGCTCAGGTCGGCGGCGTAGAGCAGGATGCCGCCGCCAGCCCCGCCGCCTTCGGAGTCGTTGTTGGTGGTGCCGCCTGCGTTGCCGTCGGCCCGGATCGTGCCGGCGATGGTCAGGGTGGTCGCCTCGAGCCAGATGGCTCCGCCGCCGTTGGCGCCCGAGCCGCCGTCGTCCCCGTCGGCCGCGCCGGCCGCGCCGCCGGCAGAGCCCATGTCGATGTCCACAGTGCTCGGGTCGCCGTAGGCGCTGCCGCCAGCGCCATCGGTGCTGCCGCAGCCGTCTCGTGAGGCCGTGCCGCCGGCCCCGCCGTGACCGCCACCGCCGCCTGCGTCCTGGCAGCAGGCGCCGCCCTGGCCGCCGCCGGGCCCTTCGCCGTCGGCGTTGCTCTGACCCCGGTAGCCGGCGCCGTCCGCGATGATCGACGACGTGCTGTCCACCTCGATGGTGTCGGCGACCAGCGTCAGCGTGCCGGTGGTCCCGGAGCCGTCGTAGGGGGTGACCACGATCGACCCGCCGTTGATGACCTGGATGGTCTCGTAGCTGTGGGTGCCGTCGAGGGTGGTGGACGTGCCGTCGACCACCAGGTCCGCAGCCGTCGCGATGCCGCAGAGTGCGAGGAGGAAGGGGAGCATCGGGCCCTCCGTGGCCGTTCGATCAACGTACCATGCCCAACCACGCTAAATTGCAGCTGTGACGCTGCTGCTCGCCCTCTCCCTGGCCCACGCCCAGAGCCCCGAGGACCTGGCGCCCCTGCACGCGCTCCCGGGGGCTGCCCAGCCGCTGACCCCGGACCTGACCGGCACCTGGCGCATGACCCTGCGGGTCGCGAACAAGGCCGCGATCCCGGTGCTCGGAGACACCACGGTCTGGTCGGTGTCGACCTTCCTGGCGAACATCACAGAGCACCGGGGCCGGTACACCCAGCACCACGTCACCTGCGACATCGACACCAAGTCCACCCGTCGCATCGCCGAGCACGTGCTGCCCATCGCCTTCGTCAAGGCGATGCCGGAGAAGACCTACCCGCTGGAGCTGAACCAGATCGGCGACACGCTGAACTACCACGGCGATCTCGGCGAGATCCACATCGGCTACGACCCGCTGCGCACCGGCGGCAAGCTGCCGGAGAAGGGTCGTGAGGAGGGCGTGCTGCTCGACTGGGATGGCGACGGCGAGGTCGGTGCCACCGTGCTCCTGAAGGTCCCGGTCCTGGGCCGGGTCGAGGTCTACCTCATCCAGGACACGCACGTGGTGATGCACGGCACCGTGGTCAACCAGGACCTGATCTACGGCCGGGTGGAGCTGCCGACCCTCGAGCAGCGCATCGTCGACGCGAGCAACCTCCTGATGCGCGGCAACCCCCGCATCCACCCCGACCCGGCGAACTCGAGCTTTCGCATGACCCGGCTGCCGCTCGGCACGACCTGCGAAGACCTGGGACTGCCCAAGGAGCGGCCGGACCTGCGGTAGAGGACCCGGGGTCAGGACCCGAAGCTCGGGGTCTGACCCCGGGTCCCATCCTCCAAAGTGTCAAGTGGTGGGGTCTGACACTGCACCTGATCCTGACACCTGATCCTCACCACCTGCGACGACCCGGGGCTGCCGAAGCCGCGGCCGGACCTGCGATGACTCCGGCAGCCCTGGGGTGAACGTTCGCTCTCGGGGGCAGCCCCGGGGTGAACGTTCGCCGCGGCGACCGCTCGAGGCCCAGTCCAGCCCAGGACGCCGACGAAAGTCCGAAGTACGGACCTTCGTCCGCTCTCAGCCCTCGAACCGCGCCAGAGACGAACGTTCACCCCGGGGCTGCCTTGACCGACGAACGTTCACCCTGGGGCTGCCCGGTGAACCGCTCAATTCCCGCCCAGCAGCTCCAGCATCTCCTCCGGGCTCGGACCCGTGGCCCCGGGCACCGCCGGCGCCGCGCCCTCCAGCGACATGCCCATCATCGCGAAGAGGTCCCTGGGCGTGAGCCCGGTGATCGCTAGCAGCTCCCGCATCGACCCCGCCAGCTCCGGACCCAGCACCAGCTCGAAGAGCTTCCAGCCCTCGGCGTCGATGCCCAGGTCCTGGTCGCCCCAGCCCTCGCTCCACCAGCGCCGGCCGGCGGCCACCGCGCCGCGGGCGCCGGAGCGCTGGAGCGCCTCGAGCCAGTCGTCGCCGCCCACGACCGACCAGCTGCACCGGTCGATGGCCCCCTTCAGAGCCTTGTCGAGCCTCGCCCGTCCCAGCTCCTCCTCGAGGGCGACGTACAGGTACGGCGCCTTGCCGTAGACCAGGCCGGCGTACTCGGCGGTCGTGCGGAAGGTGTCCGTGGGCCGGTCCGCCGCGCCGTCCAAGCCTCCCATCGCCCGGTAGGCCGCGTAGTTCAGCAGCACGTTCCGGTCCCGGATCTCCGCCCCGACCCGGTCCCCCACCAGGGACTGCACGTACCGACCGGCCAGGTACTGGGCCAGGGGCTCGTCGACCACGGGGCTGGTCCGGGCGTCGGTGCCGACCAGGCCCGGCGACCACTGGTGGGCGAGCTCGTGGGCGACCACGAACTGGCGCTGCTCGGCCAGGCTCGAACCCATGTCCATCGACGAACCCTCGACCCCCATGCCCATGCCGCCGAGCATGGCGAAGGGGTCACTGGTCGCATCGGGCTCCCGGTAGAGGAAGCCCGCCACCAGCACCATCCCGGAGAACTCGACCCCGCCCGCCCCGCCCACCAGCGTGGCCTCGGCCACGTCGAGCTCCGTGAAGGGGTAGGACCCGTAGTGCTCGGCGAAGAACGCGAGAGAGCCCGCGGCGTCGGACAGCACCTCGTCGGCGGCCTCCCGGTCCTGCTGCAGGCTCCAGCTGCGCACGGTCACGTCCCCCACCGTCGCCTCGCGCACGTGCCAGTCCCGGGACGCCACGAGCACCAGGTCCCGCACGCCGGCACCCGCCGCCGAGATCACCTGGGTCTGACCATCGAGCGCCGTGGTCTCGCCGTCGGCCAGGTTGGTGACGACCCGCAGGCCCTTCGGCGAGGCCACCCGGACCTCGAAGTTCACCGGGTCGTTCCAGGCCAGATCACCGATGCCGCTGGGCTCGTCCACCACCGGCACGCCGTCGCGGAAGGGCGCGACCATCGGCACCGCCGAGGCCGCCGTGACCAGCCCGTCGCCCTGGGCCAGCAGGCCGTAGTCGCCACCGCCCACCGGGGAGCCCATCGACCCCAGGGAGTCCATGGCCTGGGACCAAAGGTCGTTGGCCGAGGCGTCGAGCTGCCGCAGGCTGCCGTGGAAGGCCAGCTCCAGGGTCACGCTCTCGCCGGGCCGCACAGCCTCGGTGAAGTCCACGGTCGCCAGGGTCGGCCGGGTCGGGCTGAAGAAGCCCTGGGGACCGTCCACCACCGCCACCGAGGTCAGGCTGAGCCCCCCGGACTCGGGCGCCCCGAGCTCCGCCGGCGCGTTCGGGTGGAGCAGCAGCGGCAGGCGCAGCTGGGGCACCCCAGTGGTGTTGGTCCACCGCAGCGTGCCCCGGCCGGCGTAGCGGCCCTCGGTGTCGGACAGGGACAGGTCCAGGGTGTAGGTCGGCAGGTCCGCCACGCTGTCCAGGCCCAGAGCCTTGACCAGGGCCCGCTCGTGGGACGGCCGGAGGAGCGGGGTCTCGGCAGCGACGGCGGGGCTGGCGGCGAGCCAGGCGGCGAACAGAGCGCCGATCAACAAGTCGGACCGAGCCCCCCGAGGCCAAGGAGCCGCCTGTCGGTCCGTTGGTCCACGGGGCAACGGGAGACTTGTTGGTCGGCGCTCTTGCACGGGCATCACTCCCAGAGCACCCGGAGCAGCGGGGCGCCTCCCGGGTCGCCGTCGAAGCTGGTGGCGGTGCGGGTCCCGGTGCCGGTGATGAGCAGGACCATCGGGCCGTGGCGGACCCAGCCGGGCTGGTCGACCAGCTCCTGCACGACCTCGGCCAGATCCGCACTCTGCTGGTCTCCGCCCGCGGCCCCGGGGGTCAGCCAGGCCTCGGGCTCCCAGGTGGCGGTGGCCTCGGTCTTCTCCCGCCGCGTCAGATCGCTCGGGATCTCGCTGAACGCCACGGGCTCCGGATCCAGCTGCCCCTTCAGGGTCAGGAAGGTGGGGAAGGGGCTGATCTCGTCCACCTCGAACTGCACGTGGGCTTCGAGGATCGTCGCCCCGCCGGGCACCCCGACCGCCCGGAAGCGGATGCCCACGGTCTGGGCCGTGTCCTCGGTGATCAGCTCCAGGTCGCTGCTGCCCAGGTTGATCTCGCCCGAGGTGTCTTCCTCGGCGTCGTCGTCCCCCGCGGAGACGCGGACCTCGAGCCAGTCGTCGGCGCCCGCGTCGACGGGGTCGGCGCAAGCGAGCAGGAGCCAGGGGAGCACGGGGAGAGGGTAGCCCGTAGACTCGCGGCGATGCCCCGCTGGCCCAAGCTGCTCTGCGCCGTGCTGGTGCTCGCCTGTGCGGGCCTGACCGCGCAGCTCTGGGCCACCGCCTGGCACCCGGGCGGCTACGACGAGCTCACCCACCTCCAGAACGCCCGCAACGTCTTCGCCCAGCTGGCAGAGCCCGGCGGAGCCCTCGACGCCCTGAACGGGCGCTACCTGAGCGAGGAGCGCCCGGACTACTGGCCGGGCCTGGCCTACCTGGCGACCGCGCCGTGGCTGGCCCTGGCCCCCGCCCACCCCATGGCGCCCCTGGGCCTCGTCGTGCTCTGCGCCGTGCTCTGGGGCGCCGCGCTCATCCGCGGCGCCGACCGCCTGGCGCCGGGAGCCGGCGCCCTGGCCCTCTGGATCGCCCTGCTCGGCGGCCTGCCCCTGGTGGGCCTGCGCCACTACACCCCGATGGCCTGGCAGGCCGCGCTCGCGGTCGTCGCCGCCGGCCTGCTGGTGCGCAGCGACGGCTTCCGCAGACCGGGCGCGTCGCTGGCCTGGGGCGCGGTGGTCGCCGCCGCCCTGATGAGCGACCGCCTGACCATGGCCACCCTGATCTGGCTGACACCCCTGGCCGCCTGGCTCAGCCGAGGCCAGTGGCTCCGCAGGCTCGGGGGCACCGCCCTGGCCCTGGCGCCGGTCCTGCTGATCGCCGGCCCCTTCTACAGTCGCTGGCTGCGGGGCTGGGGCCGGGCGCTGGTCTTCGGCGGTCGCGCCGACAACGACGGGCGCCTGGCCGAGCTGGCGGTCTGGATCCCCCAGCACGGCCTGGAGCTCGCGGGCACTCTGGCCGTGGTCGGCGGGCTCGCCCTGTTGCTGCGCCACCGCCGGGCCGCGGACCGGATCTGGTGGGCCGCAGCGCTCTCCCCGCTGCCCCTGCTCTCCCGCACCGAGTCCGGCCAGGAGGGGCTGATCCTCTACGTCGTGGGGCCCCTGGCCGTGCTCGCCGCCACCGGCTGGGTGCGCCAGGGCCTGCCTCGCTTGGCCGCCCCGGTCGCCATCGGGCTCACCGCCCTCTCCCTCACCACCCACGCCGGCCGCCAGGGCCTGGGCCCCCTGGATCCCGTCGTGGCCGACCCCGGCCTGCCCCAGGCCCGGGCCTTCGACGCCGAGCTGCTCGCCTGGCTCGACAAGCCCGGGGAGCACGCGGTGCTCGACCTGCGCCAGTCCAAGGAGGGCTACGCCGGCCACTGGGCCTACACCCTCTTCGACGCCCGCCGACCGGACCTGGACGTCGACTGGCCCGTGCGCAGGGTCCTCACCGAGTACGACGCCGACAACCGCTTCGTGGCGGACCCCTGCGCCTTCGACCACGTGCTGGTGGTGCACGGCGAGCGCCCCTGGCACCAGGAGCCCGAGGTCCGCCGACCCCTGGGCCTGATGGGCCTGACCGAGGACCAGAAGGCCGCCTGGCTCGACGGGATCACGACCGTCCAGCGCTGCACCCGGATCGCCCGCACCGTCGATGGCCCGAAGTGGGCGGCCTTCACCTTCCTGGAGAAGTCCGGACCCGACCCCCAGGAGCGCTCCCCGACCCCCCAGGACCGCAGCAACCCCTCGGAGCTCGCCGGCTGGGACAGCCCGGCACCCGCCGACGGCACCTGTCCGCCCGACAGCGTGAAGATCCCCCGGGCCACCTACACCCTGGGCCGAGCGCCCGACGGCCCCGAGATCTACGCCCTGGACCCGGTCACGGTGGCGATCGGCCCCTTCTGCATCGACGTCTTCGAGTACCCGAACCAGCCCGACCAGACCCCGCGGACCAACGTCTCCTGGGCCCAGGCAAGGACCCTCTGCGTGGCCCAGGGCAAGCGCCTCTGCCGCTCGCTGGAGTGGGAAGCCGCCTGCCGCGGCACCGCCGGACGCCGCCACGGCTACGGCGACACCTTCTCCCCCGGTCGCTGCTTCACCGAGGGTGCCCGCTACTACGACGACCGGGACCTGAGGCCGATCGGCGGCTACCCGGACTGCGCCACCCCCGAGGGGGTGCGCGACCTGGACGGCGGGGTCAGCGAGTGGGTGCTGGAGAGCCACCCGGGACCACCCTTCCCCCCCGACGAGGGACCCCCGGACCGGGCCACCCACGTGCTCCGTGGCGGCACGATGTGGACGGCCAAGTACGGCCAGGACTGCCTGAGTCGACACTGGCACGCCACCGGCCACCGTCAAGAAGATGACGGGTTCCGCTGTTGTGCCGACCCGACCCCTTGACTCCGAGGGAGATCCCCGGCAATTAGCCGCCGCACCCCCCCGAGGTCGTCATGATCCTGCTCATCGCCCTGGCCTGCACCCACGAGAGCCAGCTCACCGAACAGGACGTCCCCCCGGCCCCGGTCATCGCCCTGACCGATCCGCTGGCCGCCAGCTGGCACGGCACCGGCGAGCGCCAGGTCTCGGGCACCTGGGAGCACGTGGACAGCGTGACCGTCAACAGCGTGCCCGCCGCCCTCGAAGACGACGGCACCTTCTCGACCATCGTGTCCCTGACCCGCGGCCTCAACGCCATCGAAGCCCACGGCCAGGGCGAGCAGGACTCGACCTTCGACCGGGTCAGCGTGCTCGCCGGCACCTGGGAGGACCCGGGCAGCGCCATCGACGACGCCGTGAGCCTGCGCCTGAACCAGCCCGGCCTGGACCAGGCGACGGACTACGCCGCGGACATGGTCACCGAGGACCTGGTCAACGCCTCGGTCGCCGAGATGAACCCGGTCTACGAGGACAGCTACGGCCTGTGGGGGTGGGACGCCGTCGAGATCAAGGGCGACATCGACGAGATCACCTTCTCCGAGGCCCGCATCGAGGCCACTCCCTCCAGCGGCGTGCTGGCGCTGGAGGTCACCATCCCCGACCTCTACGTCGACCTGCAGGCCTACGGCGAGATCGTCGGCGTCGGCTTCGACGAAGACGCCTCCATGGAGGCCACCAAGGCGGTGATCACCGGCGACCTGCAGCTGGGTGTCGACGGCCGCGGCGGCCTGACCGTCGCGCTGAGCAACCCCGCCGTCGACCTGAACGGCTTCAGCTACGACACCGACCTGCTGCCCTGGGACATCGAGGACTACCTCTTCGTCGACAGCATCCGTGGCGTGGTCGAGGACATGCTGGTCGAGGAGATCGAGGCGATGGTCCCGACCCTGCTCGAAGAGCTGCTGACGGGGCTCGACCTGTCCATGGAGCTGGACCTGATGGGCGCCCCCCTGTCGGTCGAGGTCGCCTTCACCGACGCCCGGATCGACAGCGACGGCGTGGCCCTGTCCACCAGCGTCGACGCCTCGGTCCCCATGGCCGGCACCAAGGTCTACCCGGGCTTCCTGGGCTCGGACCCGGCGAGCCCCGACCTGGACACCCGCTCCCCGGTCAGCGGCGCGATCTCCGACGACCTGGTCAACCTGATGCTCTTCGAGGCCTGGCGCGGCGGCGTGCTCGACATGGCCCTGTCCACCGAAGACGGCAGCCTGGACCCGCTGATGCTCGCGGCGCTCAAGGCCGACGAGGGCAGCCTGCACCTCTCCGCGAACCTCCCGCCTGTGGCGGTCGAGGTCGACGGCGGCCTGCAGATCCAGGCCGGCGAGCTGATCGTCGACATCCACACCCCCGGCGGCGAGCTGGGCGAGTTCCTGCAGCTGGCGGTGAGCGTGTTCATCGACCTGGACCTCACCCTGGTCGACGGCGTCGCCGCCCTGGAGCTCGGCGAGCCCGAGCTCGCGATGATGGTCCGGGACAGCGACTGGGGCGCGACCGACGAGACCACCACCCGGCTCATCGAGGAGATGCTCCCCCTGGACAGCTTCATGATGCTGCTGGGTGGGCTGGAGTTCCCGCTGCCGTCGCTGGCGGGCCTGACCATCGACGAGGCCGACCTGGGCCGCGACGCCGGCACGGGCCTGCACACCTCGATGGAGATCCAGATCGGCCTGTAGTCCCGGTCCTCTCGTTCCGATGATCGGGGCGACGAGGAGCGTCCCGTGGTGCTGAGCGTGTGGCTGCTGACCGGCTGCGTGGTGCTGACCCCCGCGGACTGGAACTGCGGGGACGACTGCCACGGCGACGGCACGCTCTCGACCAGCGTGATCGACACCACGATCGAAGCGCTCCAACACGGCGAGATCGCCACGGGGGAGCGGGTCAGCCTGACCGGCCTGGCGGCCCACCAGGAGTACAGCGACGGGGTGTTCCTCCAGACCGGCGGGCCCGGCCCGTACACCGGCATCTGGGTCGAGGCCAGCGGCTTCGAGATGACCGGCTACGCCCAGGGCGACGAGCTCCGGGTCACCGGGACCTACTCGGAGAAGAACGCCTTCTCGACGGTGGTCGTCGAGCACGCGCGAGACGTGGAGTTCCTCGGCCACGGCGCGACCCTCGCCAGCGCCACCCAGCTGACCGAGGACCTGCTCGGCGACGACGTGGAGCTCGAGCCCTACGAAGCCATGCTGGTCCAGGTCCAGGACGCCCGGGTGGTCGAGGTCGACACCGACTCCCACAGCTTCGAGGTCTCTCTGCCCTCCGGCTCCCCCCTGAAGATCGACGACGCGATGTACGAGATCGTCGAGCCGCTGATCGACCGGGAATTCGACCGCCTCACGGGGCTGCTGGCCTACGTCGGCCACACGTGGCGCCTGGTCCCCCGGGACGCCGACGACGTGTCCCTCGTGCCCCTGGACGAAGTCGCGGACGAGCCCCTGGCCCTCGAAGAGCTGACGGCTGGAGACCTGGTGGTCACGGAGTTCATGGCCGATCCCGAGGACTGCCCCGGAGACCGCTGCGAGTGGATCGAGGTCCTGGTGAACACCCAGGAGAGCGTCGACCTGGCTGGCCTGACCTTGACCATCGACGGCAGCGTGGTGGGCCAGGTCTCAGAGTCCTTCGTGGCCCTGCCGGACGAGCTCGTCATCGCGGCCCTCGAACAAGCCGAGGACTGGCCCCTGGAAGAGGTCACCCCCGACGTGTACCTGTCGACCGTGCGCGGGCTGCCCGAGCTCCCGGCCGTCTTCTCCATCGGCTCGGACGCCGCGGCCACGGTGTTCGACGAGGTGGCCTACGCCGCCGTCAATGCCCAGACCGGCATCGCGGCCCAGCTGGATCCCACCCGCCTGAGCGCCACCGCCAACGACCAGGCCATCAACTGGTGCCCCGCCGACGAGGTGATGCCCGGCAACGGCGACCTGGGCACCCCCGGCGACGAGAACACCGACTGTTGAGCGACTCCGGCCCCCGCATGGACACCCCCGTCCCGGGCCCCGCCGGTGGCGAGCGCCGCGACGGCCCGATCGACAAGGTCATCGGCAACTACCGCATCGTGCGCGAGCTCGGCCGAGGCGGCATGGGCTGTGTCTACGAGGCCTGGCACCTGCACATGGACCGGCGGGTCGCGATCAAGTCGCTGCTGCCAGCCATCGCGTCGGACCAGGAGACGCTCCAGCGGCTGTTCCGGGAGCAGGAGATCCTGGACGGGCTGCGCCACGCCAACATCGTCGCCCTGCACGACGTGCACGTCCAACAAGACGGCGTCTACCTGGTCATGGAGTACATCGAGGGCCTCACCCTGGAGCAGCGGATCCGCCGGGCCGGCGCCCTGGATGCCCACGCGGTGGCGGCCATCGGACAGCAGCTCCTGAGCGCGCTGGCCCACACCCACGCGCGAGGGGTCGTGCACCGGGACATCAAGCCCGGCAACATCATGCTCACCAAGGCCGAGGCCAAGCTGCTGGACTTCGGCATCGCCAAGGCGGCGGACAGCGCCCGCCTGACCGCCCCGGACATGGTCTTCGGCTCGCCGGCCTACATGCCGCCGGAGCTGTGGAGGGGCAAGCCGGCCAGCCCTGCCAGCGACCTGTACGCCCTGGCCCTGTGCCTCTACGAAGCGCTCGTGGGGGAGCCGGCCCTGCGCTCCGAGTCCGGCTGGCAGGCCTACTACGCGCTGCACACGACCACGAAGATCCCCCACATCGGCAGGCGGGTGCCCCGGGGATTCGGCTGGCTGGCGAACGCGATCTTCAAGGCCACCCGGCCCGAGCCCGCCAGGCGCTACCGGGACGCCAAGGAGATGCTCGCCGTCTTCCGCGATCACCACGGCATGAGCGGGGAGATCTCCCTGAGCAGCCTGGACCTGGACCTGGGGGTGTCGGCCGGACGAGAGCTGCCGGCCGCCCGAAGCGCAGGCCCGACCACCCAGCTGCCCGACGCCCTGCGCACCAGCCAGGACTCCGGCCCGACCCTGGTCCGGCCGCTCGGGGGCCCCCGCCGGGGCCGCTGGCCCTGGCTGATCGGCGTCGCAGGCCTGACCGCGATCGCCACCCTGGCGGCGACCTCTGCGCTGCAGCCGGAGCCGGGTCCCCTGCCCACCGGGCCCTCTCCCCAGCCGGCCCAGGCGGCGCCTTCCCCGGAGTCCCCGGTGCCGACACCGGCCGAGGCGAAGCCGGTGGCCACACCCAGGACCCAACCCCAGGCCCAGGCCCCGAAGCGCACGGCCCCGGAGGGCTCGGTCCCCGCCGCGACCCCGGTCGAGCCGCCGGGGGCCTCCGCAGTCACCGCGATCCTCGTCCCGCCCCCGAGTCGGCCGCGGCCCCGGGCCCAGGGCCCCTGTGGCAGTCGTGGCTCCCTGGAGACCCTCGCCGCGGCAGGCGGCCTGACCGCCGGCGACCGGGCCTGCCTGGAGGCCGCCCTGGCCGGCGCGACACGACAGACCGACAAGGACCGCTACTCCCGCTTCCTGCTCGTGGATGCCCGCGCCCGCCAGGACATGAAGGCCTGGTCGCAGCTCGCCGAGCGGCACCTCACCGACATCACCCAGTCCGACCCGACCCTGTGCTTCCAGTACGCCTCCTACATGCGGCGGTCCCGGCGGCACCACGCCACGATCAAGTGGGCGGACCGGGCCCTGGAGAACAAGCAGGCGTTCGCGCCAGCGGACCACGCCGAGTGGGTGACCGCCCTGCTCCGCATGAAGGCCCTGGCGGCCCACGATCTCTGGCGGACCTCCGAGGAGGACTACACCGAGACGCGAGCGACCCGAGCCCGCAACGACGCCGACCGTCGCCGGGACAGGGCGAAGACCTACGCCAAGGAGTGGTACGACTTCGCCAAGGAGGCCGGCACGAGCGTCGACGAGGCGCGCAAGGTGTGCGGAAGCGTGGCGGGCAGCACCGCGCTGTGTCCGTAGGGCTCGCCGCGGTCAGAACCGCCAGCGCAGCACGGCCCCCACCCCCAGAGCCAGGCCGGTGCCGGTCATCAGGTAGCCGCCGTAGCCGGTGACCTGGTTCAGGACGATGGTGTCGATCCGCTGGCTCTCGTCGCAGTCCGCGCTCTCCTGGCAGGCCAGGTAGTCGGACCTGAGGGTCCCGGCGTAGAAGAGCGAGACGGCGCCGGCCAGGCCCAGGGCCGCGCCGCCGACGGCGAGGGGAAGGGGTCGCCGGTCCCAGCGGGAGTGCGCAGAGGGCCTCGCGGCTGGCGCCTCGCCGATCACCGGCGCGGCCGTGGCCACCGCCAGGGGGTCGGACGACGCCGGGCTCTCACCCCCCTCCGGGTCGGTGGCCGCGCGGACGGGGACGGCCTGCGGCCCCTGGGTCTGCCAGGCCACCAGGCCCCGGGCGTCGGGATCCTCGAAGCCCTCGGGCAGTCCCCCGTGGGGCAGGTACCAGGTCCGGGTCCGGTCGCTCCGGGTGTCGCTCAGCTGGAGCAGCACCGGGCGGCCCACGGGCGTGTGTCCATCGGCCAGGCTGCCGTCGACCCGCCAGGCGCTCCACGGGACCAGGGGCAGGACCATGGTCTCCGCAGGGGTCGGACCCGCGCGGGCGGCATCGGCGACCGCGACCAGGCGCGCGTCGAGGACCGCCACGTGGGTCTGCAGCTCGAAGTCCGGTGCCAGGCCCACCACGGCGTCGAGCGCCGCGCGGGTGGCGGTCTCGTCCTGCCGTGCCCAGGCCGCCAGGCCCGTCACCAGGTGGAGCTGGAGGGCCTCGCCGGGCTCCAGGATGGCCTCCAGGCAGGACAGGTCCTCCGCGAGCTGCGCCCGGGAGACATCGAACCCGGCGAGGTCGGCGGACTCGTAGGCCACCAGCGCCCCCTCGACGCCCCCCAGGACGTCGCGAAAGGACGAGGGGCAGGCCGACTCTGCGACCGGCAGCGCCAGGGTCCAGATCAGGGGGGTGAACATGGAAGAGGCCTCTCCCACCTGAACGGATCTCCCCGACACTTCTACAGGCTTGTCTGGCCCTGGCGGGGAGACCCCGGGGGTTCGGCGGCAGGGGACGAGCGTGCTACGGTCCCTCCCCGCGAGGCTGGAGCATGCTGGGCCAGGTCATCGGCAACTACCGCGTCGAGGCGGAGATCGGGCGGGGCGGCATGGGCGTGGTCTACCGGGCCGTCCACGTGCACATGGACCGCACGGTGGCCATCAAGGCCCTGCTGCCCCAATTCGCCGGCGACAAGGAGGTCCGGCGGCGCCTCTTCCAGGAGCAGCGCATCCTCGACCGACTGCGCCACGCCAACATCGTCGCCCTGCACGACGTCTACAGCGACGAGGACAGCCTCTACCTGGTCATGGAGTTCATCGAGGGCACCACCCTCGACCAGGTCGTGCTCGACGACGGTCCCATGCCCTTCCTGCGCGTGGCTTCGATGGGCCAGCAGCTGCTCGGCGCGCTGGCCTTCGCCCACAGCCGCGGCGTGGTCCACCGGGACATCAAGCCGCCCAACATCATCCTCACGCGCTCCGAGGCCAAGCTCCTGGACTTCGGCATCGCCAAGGCCGCCGACGCCGCCCGGTTGACCTCGCCGGACCTGGTCGTCGGCTCGCCAGCCTACCTGCCGCCCGAGCTCTGGAACGGAGAGGACGCCTCGCCTCGCTCCGACGTCTACGCCCTCGGACTGTGTCTCTACGAGGGCGTGATGGGCAAGCCGGCCCTGTCCTCGACCAGCGGCTGGCAGGCCTTCTACGCGCTGCACACCCAGACCGACATCCCCCACCTGGGTGGGCGCCTCCCGGAGCGGTGGAAGTGGCTCGCCGACGCCATCCACACCGCCACCCGGCGCGATCCGGCGGCCCGCTACGCCGACGGCAAGGCCATGCTGCGCCTCTTCCGGAAGACGAGCTCCACGCGCCGCGCTCCCGTCCCGTCAAGGTCATGGGCCCGGGTCGCGAGCCGATCAAGCCACCCCCGGCGGCTCCTCCCGGTACCCGGTTCATCCCGATGGGACCGAGCTCGCCGCGCACACCGCCACCGGCGCACGCGCCGACCCCGCGACCGCAGCCCGCGCCCCACCAGGCGGCCCCCACGCCTCCACCGACGCCTCAGCCCACCCCGAGGCCCGCAGCGCCGACCCCTCAGCCCTCCCCGCCTGCCCCGGTCACCCAGCCCGCGGACCTGCGCCCACCCGAGTCGACCCCGCCGACACCGGTCAAGCGGCCCTGGGGCCTGCTCGCAGGTGTCGGGGGTGCGCTGATCGCAGCACTGGTGCTCCTGCTCGTCCTGATCGGAGACAAGGAGCCGCCCGCGTACAAGCTCCAGCTGGCGAACACCCTCGAGGTCCCGGTGATGGTCTCCTGCCAGGCCGGCGACGAGGAGCGCATGGAGACCGGTGTGCAGCTCGGGCCCGGGACCAGCGCGGGCCTGGACCTGGTCGGACTGCCGGCCGAGTGCCAGGGCTTCACCAACGACGACGAGTGGGTGTGGGCGTGGACCCTGGAGGAGCTGAAGCGAGGCATCCGCACCTATGCCGTGCGCATCGGTGAGACCGAGGACGAGCGCCCCCCCCTGCCGCCGCCCGTCGATGAAGACGACCGGGGCAAGGCCAAGGCGAAGACCCGGGACCGCCGGAGTCGCGGGAAGGGCCAAGGCTCGAGCGGCGGCGGCCAGCGGGAGCGCGACCCGGACCCGCCCGAGGACCCGGACACCGAGCCGCCGGACCTGCCTGATCCGCCCGAGGACACCGGCTGCACGCCCTCTTCCATGGAGAAGAGCGCCATGATGGGCACCCTCGGGACCGCGGACAAGCAGTGCCTCGAAGACCGCCTCTCCGAGGCATCGAGGCAGACCGAGAAAGTCACGATCTCCAGGGTCCTGCTGGTGAACGCCCAGGCCGCCAAGAACGACGCCGAGTACATGAGGCTCGCCGAGCGTCACCTGAAGGACTTCTCCCAGGCCGACGCCGACATCTGCTACGGCTACGCGCTCAAGCTCAAGCGCCGTGGCCGGTACAGCGAAGCGATCAAGTGGTCGGAGCGCGCCTTGGAGAACCGGGACAAGTTCAACGACCGCCAGGCGTCGAAGTGGACCTCGAACCTGCTGCAGATCCGAGCCGAGTCCGCCTATGCGGACTGGAAGAAGAAGGACGAGAAGTACCTGGAGACGCGCAGCCCGATGGACAAGATCTCCGGCGACAAGGCCCAGAGTCGCGCCAAGACCTTCGCCAAGGAGTGGTACGACTTCGCCAAGGAGTCCGGCATCAACGAGGCCAAGGCCAAGAGCCTCTGCACCTCGGCGTCTGGCACGTCGTCGTACTGCCGGTAGGGACCAGGGGTGTGGCTGCTCGTCGCTGCCCTGGGTCCAGCCTCCGCCTGTGAGGCCACCTTCGACGAGGTGATGGGACTGGCGGAGGCGGCGATCGTCGCCTGGGAGCAGAACCGCTCCGCGGACTTCATGGACGACTTCGAAGAGCTCGATGCGGCCCTGCCTTGCCTCACCGGGGTCCTGGAGACCGGGGACATCCGCTCGCTGTACCTGGTCGACCTGCTCAACCACTGGTGGCGGCGGGAGCCCTACGGCGCCTACCAGGCCTGGAGCTCGCTGCAGGGCCTCGATCCGGACTTCGACCTGGGCGTCGAGGTCGCCCTGGTGGACCCCGAGCTGATCGCCTGGGAGGACGCCCTGGTCGAGCCTGGGGGCGCGGAGGCGGTGGTGCCCCTGCCGGTGGTGCCGTGGAGCGTGTGGCGCGTGGAGGGCCACGACGGCGCCCGAGCCGTGCCCGTCGGTCGCCCGGTGATCGTCCAGCTCATGGACACCCGCGACGGCCACCTCCAGACCTGGCTGCTGCCCGAGGGCGGACTCCCCGAGGGCTTCGAGTCCCCGGACAGCGCCGGGACCCGCACCTGGCTGGAGCGAGCCGAAGAGCGGGTCCAGGCCGCACGACCGGTCCCGAAACCGCGGGCGACTCCCGCCGACGAAGGGGTCCGGGAGCGGGAGATCACGGCTCTGGACGATGCCGTGGAGGTGGGGCGTGCCGGGTCTCGGGAGCTGCCGACCGGGGCGCCCCTGGCCGGGGTCGGCGGTGCGGGGGTGCTCGGGGGCCTGGCGCTGTCCTTCGGCACGCTCGTCGTCGCGACCAAGCGCGTCGAGGACGACAGCTCGGCCCCCTGGACGGAGACCCAGGCCCGGGCCCTGCGGGTGGCCTACTACGGCGGCTTCGGAGTGGCTGCGGCGGGGCTGCTCGCGGGGGGGTACGGGGTCTTCCAGCTGCTCGGCGGCCAGGGGCGCGTCCGGGTGGCGCTGCTCCCCCAGGGCGCCGTGATCTCGGGGGCCTGGTGAGCCTGCTCCTCCTGGGCTGGATGGGCTGCATCGACAGCCACGATCTCACCGTGCCGGCCTGGCGCCCCACGCTCCACGACTGCCCGAGCCTGGTCGATGGCGACTGGCCCACGATGGGACTGGACGGCTACGCCCAGCGCGAGACCTGGAAGAACGCGGAGAACTCGCTGAGTCTCGAGTGCGTGCCCGAAGACATCGACCCGGCCAGGGCCGTGTACGAGCAGGAGGACCTGCCCGACTCCCGGTACTACCATCCGGACATCGGCTGGGGGCACGCCTGGACCGTCACGACCAGCGAGACGGGGACCCTGCGGGTCGACACCTTCGGGTCCGAGGTCGACACCTTCCTCGGGATCGCCTGGATCCCCGACCCCTCCGAGCCCCTCGATGTCCAGTGCGAGTGCGACCCGGACGGCCTCGAGATCTCCCTGGAAGGAGAAGACACGGACTTCCACATCGCTGTGGGCGGCGCCTTTCGCGCGCAGGGCATGTACCGGCTGAACGTGCGGTGGGACGAGTAGCCGTCAGAACCGCCAGGTCACCACCGCGCCCACGCTGAGCACCGCTGCGGCGCCGGACATGCCCACGAACACGAAGTAGGTCGGCCGGTTGATCGTGTACATCTGCTCGAGGTCCGAGCGGGAGTACTCGTCGCACCCCTGACCCGACTCCAGCCGGCTCACGCAGTCGTTGAAGCGGTAGTAGGTCACGCTGGCGATGGCCAGGGCCGCGCCGGCCGCCACGGCTGCAGCCCCGGCCCCGGCCCCCAGCTTCTTGTGCAGTCCGCCGCTCCGCTCCCTCGGCTCCCTCGGCTCCCGGGGGGTGCTGGTGCGGGAGACCTGCTCCTCCTGCGCCTTGGACGCCTCCCGGTTCCAGGCCAGCACGCCTGCCGACTCCGGGGTCTCGAAGCCTTCGGGCAGCCCGCCTTGCTCCAGGTAGAAGGAGCGCATCTGGCCTGTGTTCGAGATGATCAGCTGGAGCATCACCGGCCGGCCCACAGGGGACTTCCCGTCGGCATCGGCCGCGTCCTTCCCGTCCACCCGCCAGGTGGACCAGGGCACCAGGGGGAGCACCACCCCGGTGGTGGTCGGGGGGGCATCCATCACCTCTTCCGCGACCGCGATCAGGCCCGCGTCGTAGACCGAGACCTCGGTGCGCAGATCGAATTCCGGGTCGATGGCCGCCACCGAGCCCAGGGCTGCGCGGGTGCCCTGCTCGTCGCCCTGGGTCCAGGCTGCGAGCGCGCGGACCAGGTGCAGGGTGCGCACCTCGGCCGGCTCGAGCACGGCCTCCAGGCAGTCCAGGTCCGAGCGCAGGTCGGCATAGGCGGCTTCGAAGTCCGCTGCGTTCGCCCGCTCATAGGCGACCACCGCCCGCTCGCTCCCCTGGGTCACGGCCTGGAAGCTGGCGGGACAGTCGGCCACGGCCGGGGCGAGCAGGGACAGTGCGAGAGCGAGCATCGAGCATCCGTGGGAGGCGCGAGCGGAGGATAGCGCGGCGCTATCCTCCAGGAGATGTCCTCCGACGATCGCGAGCAGCTGCCCGGCCCCTCCGCGCTGCCGGGCCCTCTGGACCGGGCGGATCCCCACCGCTTCCGCGGTGGCCAGTCCGACCCCTCCAGCACCGCGGGCTGGCTCCGGGGAGACTTCGTCGGAGGGACCGGCCCCTTGGTGCTGGGCGGCTCTCCGGCGCCGGTGGCCCCCGCCCTCAACCCGGACGCCCCGCTGTCCTGGATCGTCGAGGGCCTGCTGGGATCCGGTCAGCTGGTCCGGGCCTACGAGGTCCGGAGCCTGAGAGAAGACCGCCGCTTCGTGCTCAAGATCCTCCGGGATCCCGCGCCGGATCGGGAGGCTCGGCTGGCCGACGAGGCCTGGTTGCTGACCCACCTCGCGCACCCCGGGCTGGTGCGCGGCCATGGTCCCACCCGGGTGGACGGCGCCCTGACCGCGGTGGTGGACCCGGTGGAGGGGGTCTCTCTGGCTCGGATCCTGTCCCACCACCGGCGCCTGTCCCCCGCGCTGGCCCAGGCCATCATCGCCGCACTGGCGGACCTGCTCGGGGCGCTGCACACCGCGCCGAACGCCGAGGGGCGGCCCCTGCACCTGGTGCACCGGGGTCTGCAGCCCGAGGACGTGATCCTGCAGGCGGACGGTCAGGTCGTGCTGATCGACCTGGGGGCCGGCAAGGGGGAGTTCGCGGATCGGCAGGCGCTCTCGCGGGGCATCAAGGTCAAGGACCTGGCGCGTGGGGGGCCGATGCAGCCCACCTCGGGCCCGCCGGATCCCCGGCTCGACAGCTACGGACTGGCGGCGCTCTGCTTCGAGCTGACCCGGGGGGAGCCGCTGCCCCAGCCCGGCAGCGGGCCGGCGGGACACGACCGGGTACACCAGGCTGTCCGGGACAGCCGCATGCTGTCGCCGGCGCTGCAGGAGAGCCTGCAGGCGGCGCTGGCGTGGCAGGTGGTCTCCCGTCCCACGCCCGCGGAGCTGGCGGCCCGGTGGCGCTGTGATCCCGGGCCCCTGCAGCGCTGGGCCCGCGAGCACCTGCCGAACCTGATGTCCATGCAGAGCCTGCGCGGTCGGTCCGGTGGCGGCCTCATCGGACGGCAGCTGACGGGCACGCTGCGGACCGGGCTGGTCTCCCACGGGCCGCAGCTGCCGCCGCTGAAGCAGCCTCCGCGCCAGCGGGACCCGGTCAAGACCGAGGTGATGTCCCTGGACGAGATCGCCGCGCTCACGGGGTTCGAGCCCGAGCCGGAGCCCCCGGCACCGAGGCTGTCCTGGTGGGCGGTGGTGCCGGTGTTGGTGGTGGTGACGGTGGTGTTGGCGTGGATGGTGTTGGGGTGAGCCCGGCACGGATCGGGCACGAGAGTCCGACCATGGGCAGGTCCCGGGTGAACGCAACACGACGTGGTCAGGTCCAGGCTGGACGCAACACCTGGGGTCTCGTTGGCGCTCTTCCGGGCCTCCTGGGAGTCGATCTGGCCGGAGCTGCCGTCTCACAGACCTGAAGTGTTGCGTCCAGGGCGGACCTGCCCACGCCGTGTTGCGTTCAGGCCGGACCTGAACAGGGACCTGGTCGCTACAAGCCGGCGCCCAGGACGACGTAGGTCGAACCTGTCCCTGTGCCGCCCTCCTCGTCGGACTGGGCGCCCACCACGAGATCGTCGATCCCGTCGCCGCTGAGGTCCCCGTGGTGGAAGCTCACCCCCAGGAGGTCGTTGCTGTCGGTGCCCTGGAGCCTCAGGTCGGCCGTCGAGTCGAGATCGTACCCACCCGAACCGACGGGGCCGTACATCACCCAGAGGGCGCCCGCGCTCGACGAGTAGGTGCTTCCCGAGACCCCCAGGTCGCTGTGCCCGTCGTTGTCGAGATCCCCCGCTGTACCGACCGCATACCCCGCGCGACCGGATCCGGTGAAGGTGGCGAAGTACTCCCCGGAGGTGAGGTCCCGATCGGAGGTGAGAGGCCCTTCGAGGACATAGGCAGCGCCGCCGCCAGAGGCATCCGGCGCGCCCAGGCCGACGTCGTCGTAGCCATCGCCGGTGAGGTCACCGACCTCTTCCAGGACATAGCCCAGGCGGGAGCCCGCCTCCCCGGTGACCGTGTAGCCGCTCACCAGCGAAGGGGAGGACGCGCCGTAGAGCACCTCGACGACCGGCGATCCCGAGTCGGCGTCGTCGATCGCGGAGACCGCGAAGTCACTCAGGCCGTCCCCATCGAGGTCCCCGAGTCCGGCGATGGACCAGCCCAGGTTCGCGTCCACGGCCGCGCCGACCCAGGACTGGTCGGCGTCCCCTGCGAGCGATGGGCCTGACAGGGGGCCCAGGAACAGGTAGGCGGCGCCTGCACCGGAGCCCCCGCCGGCGGCCTCCCAGGCGCCGACCACCAGATCGGCGACGCCGTCACCGTCGATGTCGCCGACGGATCCGACGCCCGTGCCGAGGTTGTCGAGCCCACCATCCCCCGCGATCGTCGCCACGGCAGAGCTGTCGAGAGATCCCGTGGTGGAGCCCCCCGGCACGAGGTACACCACCCCGGCCCCCGAGGCGGTCGTGTCGTCGCCGAAGGCGCCCACCAGGATGTCGGCGATGCCATCCGCGGTGACATCGCCCAGGTCCATGGCGTAGCCGGCGTAGTCATTGGCCACCTCGGCATGGTGGCTCCAGGTGGCGTCGTCCGTGCTGTGCTCACCGGAGGCCACCGGTCCTTCGAAGGCCCACACCGCGCCCGCGCTCACCTCCGAGCCGGAGTCCCAGCCGTACCCGGCCGTGGCCAGATCCAGGTCTCCGTCGCCATCCAGGTCTCCGGCACGCACGACGTGACCGGTCAGTGCGTTGTTCTGGCTTCCTCGTACCTGGACATCGCTCACCGTCTCGATGCCGAAGGCGCCGCTCCGTTCGCACCCGTTGGTCTCCCCATCACAGTCGTTGTCCAGTCCATCGTCACAGATCTCTGTCTGATCCGGATTCACCGTGCTGTCGCCGTCGTCGCAGTCCGAGTTGTCCTCGGTGTACCCGCTGGGTTCGTAGCAGTCGATGTCGGTGGAGTCGGGGTTGCCGTAGCTGTCGCCGTCGGCATCCTCGTACCAGGTGAGCGCGTCGACAGCGCCGTCCTCGTCGACCTGTCCGTCACAGTCGTCGTCACCGCCGTCGCAGTACTCGTCGGCGCCCGGGTTGGTGGTGCTGTCGTCGTCGTCGCAGTCTGTGCTGTTCGAGGTGTACCCGAGCGGTTCGAAGCAGTCGATGTCTGTCGAGTCCGGGTTGCCAAAGCCGTCGCTGTCGGCGTCCCGGTACCAGGTCAGGACGTCGATGGCGCCGTCCTCGTCGATGTCGCCGTCGCAGTCGTCGTCGTCGCCGTCGCAGACCTCGTCGGCGTCGGGGTTCTCGCTGGGGTCCGAGTCGTCGCAGTCGTCGGAGTTGTCGGCACTGAAGTCACCGGACGGCTCGCAGAGAGACCTGCTCGTCGTGGTGCCGTAGCTGTCGCCGTCTTCGTCGAGGTAGTAGGCGATGCCGTCGATGGCGTCGTCGTCGTCCTCGATCAAGCCATCGCAGTCGTGATCGAGGTCGTCGCAGTACACGGTGGCGCCCGCGTAGGTGGTCGCGTCGGTGTCGTCGCAGTCGGTGCCAGTCT
>CAYFPX010000113.1:271-25222 GCA_964344945.1 uncultured Enterobacterales bacterium | reverse complement strand
TCGGCGCCGCTCCCGGCGGTGTCCTGGGCGTCCGGATCCTGCTTCGGGGTGCAGGCCAGCACGGTCAGGCAGGCCAGCAGCCACAGTGCGCGTCGGGTCATTGCTCGCCTTCGTCCACCGCACCGAGCCGGCGGTGCACCGACAGGATGGCAGAGGCGATCTCCGCCGGCACCTCTTCCTGGAGGAAGTGGCCCGCCTCGGTGACGGTGACCTCGGCGTCGGGCAGGGCCCGCTCCGTGCGCCGGCGCAGCTTGCCCAGGATGGGGTCGCGGTCCCCCCAGACGATGGCCGCCGGACCGTCGAAGCCGTCGATGAGCGCCTTGCAGGCCCCCAGGTGCGCCACGCTGGGGTGGGTCATGGTGTCGGGCACCATGCGGGCCATCGCCAGGGGCGCGGCGTTGCGCTTCAGGCCGCGCAGGGGCCAGCGGTAGGCCCGGGCCACCGGGCCCCGGATCGAGCCCTTGTCGCCCTGGGCGGTGTGCAGCGCCGTCTGGGGGAAGCCGAGGCCCCGGAAGACCAGGTCGCTGATCACCGGGGTCTGGGAGAGCTTGTGGAAGGCCGTGGCCTTGAAGCCCTCCCTGGGCGGGCCCACCACGGTGTTCAAGATGACCAGCCCGGCCAGGCGCTCGGGCTGCTGGGAGAACGCGAGCAGGCCCACCGGGCCGCCCCAGTCCTGGCCCACGTTGATGACTCCCTGCAGGTCCAGGTGCTCCACGAGCGCGTGCATCACCCGCCGGTGCTCGCCCAGGTCGCCGACCCGACTGGCTGGCGCCCGGCTGCTGAGCCCCAGGCCGAGCAGGTCCGGGCAGATCAGGCGCAGCCTCTGCCCCGACAGCTCCGCCACCACCTTGCGCCACAGGAAGCCCCAGGTCGGGTTGCCGTGCCACAGCACCACCGGCCGCCCCTCGCCCCAGGCCATCACGTGGATCCGGTCATCCCCGATCGGGATCAGGCTGCGCTCGACACCGGGGGGCAGCTGGTCGGCGATCCAGGAAGGCAGGTCTGGTGGCGTCATGGGGTCGGCTATCCTCGATGCCCGGCATGAACCCACGCATCCGAGACTGGGCGCGGCGGCTCGGGCTGACCCCGGCCTCCGTCGCGGAGCTCGACGCGCTGCTCGAAGAAGGGCCGGCGGCTCCGACCCGGGCGCCCGCCGCTCTCGGGCAGCGCTACGAGCGCCTGGCGTTGCTGGGCACCGGCAGCATGGGCGAGGTGTGGCGGGTGCGGGATCCGGATCTGAAGCGCACCATGGCGATGAAGCTGCTGCACCCCGGGCTGATGAACCACCCTCGCGTGCTCCCCCGCTTCGTCGAGGAGGCCCAGTGTGCCGCCCAGCTGCAGCACCCGGGCATCGCCTCGGTGCACGAGCTGGGGCGGCTCCCGTCGGGACAGCTCTACTTCACGATGGCCGAGATCCGCGGGCGCACCCTGGGAGAGGTCATCGGCGAGGTCCACCAGGCGAGCCCGGCGGGGCCGTGGCGGGTGGCGCCCTCGGGCTGGACCTTCCGCCGGCTGGTCGACGCCCTGCACCGGGTCTGTGAGACCGTCGCCTTCGCCCACGCCCGGGGGGTGATCCACCGGGACCTGAAGCCCGACAACGTCATGCTCGGCGACCATGGTGAGGTCACGGTCGTCGACTGGGGACTCGCCAAGGTGCTCGGCGGCGCCGGGGCCTCCGAAGCCCTGGACCCCCAGGAGACCGTCGTCACCGACCGCTCCAGCGACAGCGCCCAGGCCACGCGACTGGGCTCCATCGCCGGCACCCCAGCCTACATGCCTCCCGAGCAGGCACGGGGGCAGGTCCAGCGCATCGACACCCGCAGCGACGTGTACGGGCTGGGCGCGATCCTCTACCACCTGCTGGCCGGTCACCCGCCGTTCCATGGTCACTCCGCCCGGGACGTACTGGCCCAGGTGATCGGCGGCCCGCCCCGGCCCCTGGCTGCCGCCTGCGAGGGCACCGGCACCGGCCGCTTCCCGCCGATGCTGGTCGCGGCCTGCGAGCGGGCGATGGCCCGTGTGCAGGGTGACCGGTTCGCCGACGCGGGGGCCCTGGCCTCGGAGATCGCGGCCTACCTGGACGGGGCCCGGCGCCGAGAGCAGGCCCTGGAGCAGACCGCCCAGGCCACCGCCCTGGCGCCTCGGATCATCGCGCTGCGGCGCCAGGTCCACGCCCTCCGGGAACGGGCCGAGACCCTGCACGCCTCGGTGGGGCCGGGAGAGCCCGAGAGCCTGAGGGTGCCGGCCTGGTCCGCCGAGGACGAAGCCGACGAGGTGGCCCGGGAGGCGGCCCTGTGCGAGCTGGCCGCCGAGCAGGCCCTGTACGCCGCCCTGCGCATCGAACCGGACCTGCCCGAGGCCCACGAGCTCCTGCTCCAGCGGGCGCTGACGGAGCACGCCGCCGCCAGGGCTGATCGGGACGTCCTGCGGGCCTCCAGGGCCGAGGGGGCCGTGGCCCGCCACGCGGTGGCCCTGCCCCCGGCCCACCCGACCAGGCGCCGTGGCGAGGCCTGGCTCCGGGGCGCAGGAGCCCTGAGCCTGGTCACGGATCCGCCGGGCGCCGAGGTCACCCTGTTCCGGTTCGAGCACCAGCACCGGCGCCTGGTGCCGGTGTCGGTCGGCCTGCTGGGCCGGACGCCCCTGGAGGCCGTGCCCGTGCCGAGGGGCAGCTACCTCGCGCGCCTGGCCCTGCCCGGCCACCACACGGTCGACTACCCCTTCCAGCTCGACCGCCTGGAGCACTGGGACGGGGTGCGGCCCGGGAGCGAGCAGCCCCACCCGGTGGTGCTGCCGCGCCTGGGGGAGCTCGGGGAGGACGACTGCTACCTGCCCGCCGGTTGGTGTCGTGTCGGCGGCGATCACGAGATCCAGAACCGGCGCCCGGCAGAGCGGGTCTGGGTCGACGGCTGCGTCGTGCGCCGTCACCCGGTGACCAACGCGGAGTACCTGCGCTTCCTGGACGACCTGGTGGACCAGGGCCGGGAGGCGGACGCTCTGCGGCTGGCCCCGCGGGTGGCGGCCGCCCGCCGCAACACCCAGGGGCCGCTGCTGTTGGGGCGTGACGCGCGGGGACACTTCCTCCTGGTCGAGGACGCCGAGGGGGATCGGTGGCGCCCGGACGCTCCGGTCCTGATGGTCGACTGGGCCGGCGCCGCGAGCTGGTGCCGGTGGTTCGCGCAGCGGACTGGCCGGCCCTGGCGCCTGCCGGCGGCCCACGAGTGGGAGAAGGCCGCTCGGGGCGTGGACGGTCGCCGGCTGCCTTGGGGGGACGCCGACGTGCCCGGTCGGGCGTGCGAGCGCCAGGCGTTTCCGGGGCGCCCCCAGCCGGCCCCGGTCGGTGACTTTCCGGGGGACGTGAGCGTCTACGGGGTCCGGGGCCTGGCGGGCAACGCGCAGGACTGGTGCGCCGACGCGCACGACGAGGCCTTCCGGACCACCCACGAGGGAAGGGCCCTGCTGCCACCACCGGCGGACCCGCTGGACCCGGCCCGCAGGGTCTACCGCGGTGGCTGGTGGTCCGGTGGCTTCCTGGCGATGCGTTGCGCCGGGTGGCGCAGCACCCTGCCCAACTACCGCAACGCCACCGTGGGCTTCCGGGCGGCCCGCTCCCTGCCCGGCGAGTCCGCGTGTGGCGACTGACCGCTGCAGGGCTATCCTCCCGCAGTGCACTGGTCTCTCCCCCTCGCCGCGACGCTCCTGCTCGCCTGCCCGGCCATCGATCCCGCCATCGAACCCGACCCCTGCGAGACGGCCTCGGACCTCCACTGCCTGCTGCCATTTCCGTCGGGACACTTCCTGGAGATCGACTCATCGACGGCCACCGGCCGCCGCGTCGCCTTCCCGGCGGAGTCCATGCCGGTCAGCATCGACGGCGTGGCGCTGGACCCCGAGCGGTGGAATCGCCTGGACGGCTTCTCTACGGTCGCGCCCGTCCTGGCCCTGCTCCCGGGCGCAGACGCCAGTCAGCTCAACGGGCCCTGGGACATCGGGGCTTCGGTGGCCGACGACACCACCACCCTGATCCTGAACGCGGAGACCGGCGACCCCCACCCGCACTTCGCCGAGCTCGACGCCCAGTCCGACGACCCGGAGCGGGCCCTGATCAAGCTGCACCCGGCTGTGCCCCTGGACTTCGACACCCCGTACTACGTCGGCATCCGCCGCATCACGGACGCCGCGGGTGAGCTCCTGCCGGCGGGACCGGGACACGAGCCGGGGGGGGCCGACTGGCCCCGGGCCCTGCCGACCGTCGTGCGGGACATGGGCTGGGACAACGCCGACGTGCAGCTGTTCTGGGAGTTCCGCACCGGCAGCGAAGAAGGCACCCTCGCGTCGATCCACCACGTGGTGGACGAGGGCCTGGCCTGGGCCGGCGAGGACGGCCCGCCCTACACCATCACCGAGGTCGACGAGTACGGCTGCGACGACCCCCAGCGCATCGGCCGCCAGGTCGAGGGCACGCTGACGGTGCCGCTCTACCTGGAGACCTGGGAGCCCGGTGGCTTCCTTCGCTTCGGCAGCGACGGGCTGCCGGTGGCCGAAGGGACCGTGGACGTGCCCTTCATGGCCCGGGTGCCTTGTGCGCTCATCCTGGAGCCTCGCGCGGAGATCCCGCTGCAGTACGGCCACGGGCTGTTCGGCGACCGCAAGGACGTGCGCAGCGGGTCCCTGGAGAAGCTCGCCGACGCCCTGCCGGCGGTGCTGATGGCCGTCGACTGGACCGGCATGAAGGACGACGACGTCGCCCCGATCACCCTGGCCATCGGCACCGATGTCACCGACTTCGCCACCATCCCCGACCGCCTGCACCACGGCCAGCTGGAGGCGCTGATGGCCGCCCGGGCCCTCCGCGGCGCTCTCGGCCGGGACGAGGTCTTCCAGGAAGGCGGCGTCGCCTTGATCGATGACAGCGCCGTGCACTTCTACGGCAACAGCCAGGGCGCGGTGCTCGGCGGCGCAACCCTGGCCCTGGGCACGGACTACGACCGGGGCATCCTGGGGGTGCCGGGCGCCCCGTTCAGCCTGCTGCTGCCCCGGGCCCAGGGCTTCGTGCCGTTCTTCTTCCTGCTCGAAGCCCAGTACACGGACCCGGCGGACATCCCCGTGATGATCGCCTTGATGCAGATGCTCTGGGACTCCACCGAGTCCGGCGGCCACCTGGCCCGCATGGACACCCCGGTGCTGAAGCAGGCCGCCATCGGCGATGCCTCGGTCACCACCCTGGGCGCCCACGTGATGGCCCGGAGCTACGGCAGCTCGCTGGTGGGCACCCCGGTGCGGGAGATCTGGGGGCTCGAGGCCCAGGAGGCGCCGTTCTCGGGCTCCGCCCTGGTGGAGTGGGACTTCGGGGTCGAGGAGCCCGCCGAGGCGGTGCCCGCGGACCCCGACGACGGCGCCCACGACATGCTCTTCGGCAACGATCTCGCCCAGAGCCAGGTCATCCACTTCCTCCAGACGGGCGAGATCATCGACGTGTGCGACGGCCCCTGCGATCCGGACTGAACTCCGGGGCTGAGAGGCCGATGACTTAGACTCCGTCCGAAGAGGGAGGAGGACCGTCGATGCTCCTGGCTGCGCTGATCGGCACGCTGTACGCCGCAAATCCTGTTGAACTCGGGCCCCTGGGCCTGCGCGAGCTCGGCTGGGAGGGCGAGGCCGCCCACGCGAGCCCCTTCGCGGGGAACTTCGCCTCGCCCTACCAGTCCGCGGACGACCTGCCCGAGCTCATCCACATCCGCACCACCTACCAGACCTTCAACCTGTCCCACTACTTCGCCCTGGTCGACGGGCGGATCTGGGAGAAGGACCGGGTGGACCTGGAGAGCGGCGAGGCCCTCGACCCCGCCACCCAGGCCTGGCACCTGATGGAAGGCACCGGCCTGCCCCACCGACCCCGCAAGGTGGGCGACGCCGAGCAGCAGCGCTTCGTCCCCGTGGGCTGGATCCTGGCCATCGTGGCCGACGACGACGAGATCATCGCGATCGGCGCCAACCAGCGCGTCTACTGGAAGCGCGACTTCGCCACCCGGCGCTTCGACGACCGCTGGTACGACCTGTGGGGCTTCCCGCTCCGGGGCCGGTTCTACTGGCCCGAGGAGAACATGGACTTCAGGGGCTGGGGCGTCGGACGCCGCAGGCTCGACTCCACCGGCTACTTCACCGACGTCGACGGCAACGAGCACGTCTCCGGCTTCGGCATCACCACGACCTACATCCTCGACGGCGACGGCCACACGATCTGGTACGCCGACACCGGCCTGCCACCGCGCATGAGCCACCGGATGTGCGGCCCCGAGCGGGGCCGGGTCATCGCCGAGAACCTGGACGCCTCGGCCTCCACGATGATGCTCATCGACAAGCACGGCAACATCTGGACCCGCCTGGCCGACTACGACACCCAGGGCGGCACCCCGGGCCACCGCTACAGCTACGAGCGGGTCGGGCTCGACGACCTGGATCCGTTCGACCCGCGCACCATCGACACCAACATGTCGATCCCCGGCGAGGGCTGGATGACCCACCCGCTGATCCCCCTCGAGGGCCAGGCGGCGGTCTCCCAGGAGATCACCATCCTGCAGAACGGCCAGGGCAACGACGCCCGGGAGCTGCGGGTCGTGGGCAAGGGCCCCGACGGCGCCGAGGGCTACTACAGCAAGCAGCTGCTGGAAGACACCTGGACCTTCCAGCCCACCGCGCTGTCCCTGGCCGAGATCCGCTGGCTCGATCCGGCGCTCTACGGTGGGGAGCCCGACCTGGCCCCCAGCGAGGACTTCGCGCTCCAGGGCCAGCTCGACGTGCGCGGGCTGGGCACCTACGACGTGGACATCCCGGACTTCAACCTCACCTGCACACCGGCAACCGTGAACGTCCAGGTCGGCGAGACCGTGCTGCCTCTCGCGCTGCACATGGTCGACGCCTGGACCCCCTTCCGGGAGCCGGACCCCGGCTACGACGGCATGCCCAAGGGGTCCCTGGGCACCTTGTTGTTGCCCGAGTCCAGCGCCGCCATCGAGGACCCGGCGGTCCAGGAGGTCATCGCCGCTCTCGAGCCGCACCTGCTGGACACCTACGGGATCTGGGTCGAGGCGAACCAGGGCTTCGTGGAGTTCTCCAGCGTCGGCTTCCTGAAGCGGGGCCGCGCTGAGCTGCTGGCCGCCGCGGAGGGAGGCACCCCCGAGGAGACCGCCATCGGTCGTGAAGCGGCACTGCTGCACACGGCGTTCACCGAGGCCGCCAGCGACCCGGACCTGATCGTCGACGATCCCGCCAAGGCCTCCACCGCCGAGCTCGAGGCTGCCCTGGCGTCGAACATCGCGCTCCTCCAGCGCATCCAGGATCTGCGGGCCAAGCAGCAGGACAAGCGGGCTGGCTCCGTGGCTCTGAGCGGCGTGATGGTCGCGGTCAACGTCGTCATGCGGGCCACGGGCATCCGGCTGGCGGGTCGGGTCGGCGATGCCCTGCGCCCCAAGGTCAAGCGCCCCACCAAGGTCGGGGTCTGGTTCTCCAAGGTCGCCTACGTGCTCGAGAACACCGCGAGCATGGTGATTCGGGCGACCAGGAAGGACGCCCAGACCCTGCGCGCCATGCGGCCCGACCACCGCATGGCCCAGGACCTGATCGGGCAGCGGATCCGGCTGTACCAGGCGGAGCTGAACCGGCGCTGAGGGCGCGTAGTCGACCTGGACTGCCGCCGGGCCTGGCGTAGTCGCCTTGGACTGCCGTCTGGACGGTGAGAAGTGTCTCCGTGGGGCCTTGGACCAGCCTCAGAGGGCCGCTGACCTCCCTCCAGGCCCCCGATGCGGCAGTCCACTCGGACTACGCGGACCGGACCGGCAGTTCGGCTGGACTACACCCGGGTCCGGCGCCGCCAGAGCCCGAGCAGCCCCAGCACCCACACCCCGAAGCCCGCCCCGGACCCGCTCGCGCACCCGCACCCCCCGGGCTCGTCGATCGGGTCCGGGTAGTCGTTGGAGAACCCCGGCAGCGGCGTCTCGTGGTTCCCGGTGTTCTGTGGGTCGTGGCCGAAGGACTGCCAGGCCACCGGCGCGTCCGCGGGACTCGCCGTCCCCCAGACGAAGAGCCAACCCGCCCGGGTGCCCTGGACCACGTCCAGGTCGCCGTCGCCGTCGACATCGCCCACCGCCGGGCTGCCCATGTTCCAGTGGCCGGTGAACTTGGGCCAGCCAGCCGGCTGCCGGCCCTTGTGATCGAGGGCGTGCACCAGGAAGCCGCCGGTGCCGGCGATCGCCTCGGGCAGGCCGTCGCCGTCCAGGTCCGCGACCGCCGGGTTCGTGAAGAACTGGATGTCTTCGACCTGGCGTGGGTACGCCGGGAAGAACTGGCCGGTCTCGCCGTCCCAGACGGCCATCGCGTCCGAGAACCGCTGCCTGCGCCCGTCGAAGTTCAGGCCCAGGGCGTAGTCGCTGCCCTTGCCGCCGGCGACCAGGTCCGGGGTGCCGTCCCGGTCCAGGTCCCCGAAGGCCGGGTTGTTGATGAAGGGAAAGACCGAGCCGTCCGGCACGTTGCTGCTCGCGCCGTAGCGGTCCAGGGACTTGTCCGCCCGCCAGAGCTCGCTGCCGTCACCCTGGAAGACCACGAAGTCTCCAGCCTGGCTGAAGGCGCAGACCTCGACGTCGCCGTCGCCGTCCAGGTCGGCCATCGCGGGGCTGACCGGCACGCCCTCGCCCACGTACGGCAGGGCCTGGGTGAAGGCGCCGGTGACCTTGACCGGCCAGCCGGGCTCGATCCCGCCGGTGTGGCTCACGGCGTAGACCCCCCCGGAGTAGTCGCCCAGGGTCTCGTTCGTGCCGAGCACGATCTCCAGGGCGCCGTCGCCGTCCAGGTCTCCGACCGCCGGGCTGCTGATGATGCGGCTGCCTTCGTCCTCGTAGCCGGGGAAGGTCAGCAGGGTGGGGAAGCCATCGACCGCGGTGCCGTCGTGGTGCCAGGCGTAGACGAACTGATCCATGCCGCCGATGACGATCTCCCAGTCGCCGTCGCCTTCGAGGTCCGCCAGGGCCGGGCTGGAGAAGAAGCCTTCGTCCCACAGGTGCGCCGAGTCGGTCCAGGCGACCGGGTCCTGGTGCACCGGGAAGCCGTCGACCACCGAGCCGTCGGCCCACCAGGCCCAGACCGCGCCCCGCAGGGTGGCGGCGACCACGACCGGGGTGCCGTCGAACTCGGCGACGGCCGGGGTCGCCACGAGGGTCTCCCGGAGCGCGGCGCCCACCGTGCCGGAGAAGGGACCGGCAAGGTGGTTCGTCGCGGCGTCGGGATCCGACTCCTCGGCCAGGGCGACCCGGACCGGCCAGCCGGAGAGGGCGGTGCCGTCGCCCCGCAGAGCGTGCACCTCGCCGTCGGCGGTCGCCTGGACGATGTCCAGGACCCCGTCGCCGTCGAGATCGGCGAGGGTGGGCGAGGACTCCAGGGACCCGGAGAGCACCCTCGGCCAGGCCGACAGGGTGGCCGGGTCCCGGTGGGCGTAGAAGCTGCGCCGGGCCACGCCCACCACGCCCTCGCTGTCCGTCGCGACCAGGCGCAGGGTCAGGGTGTAGCCGTTGACCTGGTCCTCCCGATCGACCTGGTCGGACTCGGGCAGGAAGGCCTGGGGCGGGGACCCGCTGTCGGCGTGCTCGCCGGGGGTGAGCTCCCCCAGGGTGCCGTCCACCGCGGCGTCTCCGGTGGCCAGGGTGGTCCAGGTGGTGGGCTCGTCGCCGGCGCCGACCTGGAGCTCCCAGGTCACCCCGTCGGCGCGGTCGGCGCGGACGTGGCCGGTCACGCTCACCGGGGCGCTCGGGTCCACCAGGTCGAACCAGCCGGGCGCGTCGAATTCCACCTCGGGGGGGATGCGCCCGGCGGCGACGGCCTCCACCGCGTGGTCCGCGGCAAGCCGCCCCCAGCCGAAGTAGCGGTCCCAGCCCGGCCCACTCGGGTAGTACCGGCTGTCGGCCTCGCGGGACTCGGGCACGTCGATGTCGGTGGCGGTCTGGGTGAGCAGCTGGAACTGCTCGCTCGCCGACAGGGCGATCCCCTGGTCCAGCGCCGCGGAGACGACCAGCCCGGCGGCTCCGGCGGTCATGCCGGTGGCGCCCGAGGAGCAGCCGCTCGAGGTCGCCGACAGGTCCAGCCGGGCCCCGTGGTTGGTGCAGTTGGAGTAGGCCAGGAAGGTCTCGGCGTCGTGGCGGTCGTCGTCGCTGGGCACCACGGCGTGCACGTACAGGGTGTGGTCCACCCAGCCCGGTGAGTTCTGGTGGTAGCTGGTCTCGTCGGCGGCGGACGCGACCGTGAGCACGCCCTGGTCCCAGGCGGCTTCGAGGGCCGCGTCGGCGAGGGTCGGGTGGGTGATCGTGCCCAGGGCCTCCTGGATCACGTGGGCGCCGCTGTCCAGCGCGAAGAGCACGCCGCTGGCGAAGTGGCTGCCGTCGGCGACGAAGCTGTCGGACACCCGCACGCTCAGGACCATGCAGTTCGGGCACACGCCGATGCCGTTGCGCTCGTCGCCGCCTTCCTGGGCGGACTCCCGGGCCTCGTAGGTGCCGTGGTCGAAGCGGGTGTCGTCGTAGGGGTCGTTGTCGTTCCAGAGGCAGTCCCAGCCGGAGATGTCGTCGACGAAGCCGTTGCCGTCGTCGTCGACCCCGTCGGAGAAGGCGACGATGAGGTCCTGGGGGTCGACGGTGTCCGCCATCCCGTGCGGTCCGCCGTTCGGGTCCACCCGGGAGTCCCCGGCGTAGTCGGCGCTGTTGAAGACCCCGTCGCCGTTGGCGTCGTGGGCATCGGCACCCTCGGGCAGCGGCAGCTCGGCGGCGTTGAGGGTGTGCTTGTGGACCAGCCGCTCCTCGTCCCACAGCATGCCGCTGTCCAGCACCGCGATCACCACGTCGGTGCGGCCGGTGGTCGTGCGCCAGGCCCGGTCGGCGCGAATGCCGGTCCCGAAGTCCCACTCCTCGGGCCGCACGTCGTCCTGCCACTCGGCGGGCACGTAGGACAGCAAGGCCCAGTCCTGGTCGAGATCCGAGGGGCACAGGTCCGGCCGGTCGGGCTCGCCACACTCCGGGTACGTCGGCAGTGGGACCTCGGCCCGGACGGTCATCATCAGCGCCAGCCACATGGGGCAACCTCCGTCCCCGGGCGTCTATCCCGGTCCGTGCGACACTCTGGGCGTATGGACGTGACACCGGACTCGCTGCTCGAGTACCTCGGCTTGCCCGAGTACCGGGCCGCTCTGAAGCACGCAGGCGTGGTCGACCAGGCCGGTCTGGAGGCCCTGACGGACAGCCGTCTCAAGGTCCTGGGCGTCGAAGACGAGGGCCACCGGGAGCGCATCCTGGGGGCGGTCGCCGCTCTGCGCTCCGAGTCGGAACCCGAGCCGACGAAGCTCCCGGAGCCGAGCCTGCGCCCGGCGGGCGCGCCACCGCAAGACGACGCTGCCGACAAGCCGACCACGATGTTCGTCAAGGCGACGCTCGATGACCCGGGTTCCACCGGGCACACCGACCCGGTGCCGGTGGACGAGACCCCGGTGCTGGGCGGCACCGTGCCGGCGCCGGTCGATCTGGATCCGCCGGCACCGTCGGAGCCCCCAGGCGACACCCAGGTCTTCGTGTACGGCGACGACCTGCCGCTGCCGTCGTCGAGCGCTCCCGAGACCGTCCCCACGCCCCTCGGGGACGAAGAGGAGGACGCCGACGACGACGCCAGCCTCGATCGCTACGACGGCCTGGTGAGTGCCCACGTCGAGGCCGACGACGACACGGACCTGCCCCAGCAGGACATGCTCGGGGTCGACGACGAGTACGTCGAGCCCACGGGTGGTGGACTGGGCAAGGTGCTCGCCTTCCTGGTGGCCCTGGTCCTGATCGCCGGGGTGGGGGGCTGGTTCGTCATCCAGAAGGCCCTGAAGTCCGACGAGGTGGTCAAGAATGCCCCGACGGCCCAGTCGCTCCCGCCCCCGGAGCCCGAAGAAGCAGCGCCGGCCCCGGAGCCCGAGCCCGAGCCGGTCGCGACCGACCGCGACGACCCCCCCGAGGTCCCGGTCCGCACCGAACCCGACGAGCCGGTCGTGCCCAGCTTCCCCTGCAGCAAGGCCGAGTCCCGGGTCGAGCTGCTGATCTGCGGCAGCCACGAGCTCGCCGCCCTCGATCGGCGCATGGCCGAGGCGTGGAGCGCCGCTCGCCGCACCCGGGACAAGGAGGCCTTCGCCGAGCTTCGCGCGGACCAGAAGCGCTGGCTCCGCGCCCGGGACGCCTGCACCGACGAAGGGTGCGTGGGCCAGCGCTACCGGGAGCGCCTCGCCGAGGTCGAGTAGGGGTGCTCGCCCCCTGGCTCTGGCTCGGCTGTGGGGCCCCGGAGCCGCCGCGGACCCCGCTTGAACCAGCGGTCCCGGTCGGGGTCCCAACCTGCGACCGCGCTGCCTTCGCCGTGGCCCTGGACGTGGGCCACGGCCCCGAGGCCCCAGGCGCCACCAGCGCCCGGGGCCGCTCGGAGTACGCCTTCAACCAGGACCTCGCGGACCAGCTGCTCGCGACCCTGTGGCGGGTGGGCTTCACCGGGTCGTTCACCCTCGACGGGGGCGGGGCGCCGCTCTCCCTGTCCGAGCGCCCTGCGCGGGCCGCTCAGCGCGGGGCTTCGGTGCTGCTGTCCCTGCACCACGACTCTGTCCAGCCCCACTACCTCGCGACCTGGCGCCACCCGGGGGGCGAGGGCCAGCACGCCGACCAGTTCTCGGGCTTCTCCCTGTGGGTCTCCCTCGCCAACCCCCGTGGCGAGGACAACCGGGCCCTGGCCCGGGCGCTCGGAGAGCACCTGCTCGCGGCGGGCCATCGCCCGACTCTGCACCACGCCGAGGACATCCCCGGCGAGCGCCGGGAGGTGATCGACCCGGATCTCGGCCTGTACAACCGCGACACCCTCGCGGTCCTGCGGCTCTCGACCTTGCCCACCGTGCTGGTCGAGGCCGGCGTCATCGTCAACCGGGAGGAGGAGCTGCGCCTGAGCGATCGGGCCTGGCGCCGAGCCTTCGCCGGGACCCTGGTCGAGGGCCTCGACGCCTACTGCCTCAGTTCGCTTGCACCCAGGCCGTGAGCTCGGCGATCCGCGCCTCGAGCAGGGGCGCCGTGTCGATGCCCAGGGAGTTGGTCTCCTCGTAGTGATCCCCCTCCGGCTCGTCGAAGTAGGGGTTCACGTCGTCGAGGATGAAGTTGTAGGGCGGCACGATGTAGCCGAGCTCGTCCTGGGCCAGGCCCAGGATCCATGTGTGCTCGCCGGTCATGCGGTCCTTGATGTACGGGCCCTCCGGGGCCTTCGACAGCTCCGGCGGGTTCGGGTTGCCCGCCGAGATGATCTCGTCGAGGTGGGTGCCGATGGCGCTGCCGTCGTAGCCGCCGATGGCCAGCTCCGGCAGCAGCTCGCCGGGGATGGTCAGCAGCTCCAGGGGCCCGAGCTGGAGGTGGACCAGCTCGGTCAGGACATAGGGCACGTTGTCCTCGTCGATGACCTGGGAGCTGTCGTAGTCGTAGATGGCCCGGTCGAAGATGCCGGACAGGAACATCGCCTGGAAGCCGTAGTTGTCGACCGGGAACTTCATGGTGGTGGTGGCGAAGGACAGGTCCATGTCCGCCGCCGGGGTCGCCTGCTCGATGGCGTCGGACGCGATGCGGGCCTTCACCCGGCCCAGGGCGTCGGTGTGGGTGAAGGTGTAGTCGCGGTAGTCCTGGCCATCGAGGTCGGTGACCGTGGTGCCCAGGGGGGTCATCATGCCGCCCACCGCGGCGGACCACCAGATCGCCACGCCGCCATACCCGGGCACGGTGACGTCGCCCATCGTGACGCCCTGCTCCAGGGTCTCTCTCAGCGCGTGGGGGAAGTCGCTGGTGATGAGCGTGTTCTCGTCGGCCATCGACTCCGGGTGGTTGCCGAAATTCACCACCGTCGCGATGGCGTCGCCAGCGGTGTCCCGGACCTGCAGGGCCTGCATGAAGTGGTCGACGATGAAGGGATCCCGGGCGTCCTGGAGGAGGTTGAGCACGCCGCTGTCGTGGTACGGGACCACGTCCAGCTCGCCCACCCTCAGCTCGCCGACCTCGCGCAGATCGCCCACCGCCTCGGTGATCGACTGCAGGATCTTCGCCCGCACCTCGACCTGCCAGGCCTCGTTGCGGCCGCTGCGGGTCTCGGTCTTGCCCCAGATGCCCAGGGTGTCCGGGGCTTCGTGGTTGTGGGTGCTGTGGACGATGAGCAGGTCGATGCCCAGGTCCGTGGCCTTCAGGTCCTCGCGGGTCCGCAGGACCTCGTCGTAGAACCAGCCGACCACGTCCAGGGCCACGATCGCCACTCGGGTGTCGCCCTGGTCGAAGACAACCGTGCGGGCCCAGATGTCGTCGCGCACGCCGCTGGCGGGCCGGCTGTTCTGGAAGCCGGCGAGCCAGAAGGCCTCAAAGTCGCCGTCGCCCTCGCCCTCGTCGGGGCCGGGGTAGCCGTCGTCCTCGGGGCAGAGCCGGTCGCAGCCGCAGTCGAGGAAGCCAGAGTCCGAGTCCCACTCGCCTTCGCCGACCGGGTCGATCCAGCCCTCGAAGCAGGTTGGGGTGATGCTCACGGCCGCCGCGCCCGCGGAGAGGGAGCCGGTGGCGGTCTCGCAGCCCGCGGTGCCCGGGCAGTGAAGGTCGGGGGCGAAGGCGGGGGGAGCGGTGTCGTCGTCGGTGCCGCCGCTGCAGGCCAGCAGGATCGTCCAGAGTGTCATCAGGGCATCCCCTTCACGGCGGCCTCCACCGCCTCGAGCTGCACGGCCACGGCGAACTCCAGGTCGCGGATCACCGCGTCCTTCCAGGTGTCGATGGCCTCGAAGAGCGCACTCCCTACCTTGTCCGAGTGGCCCGCGCGGCGGACATCCTCGCGAAGTTGCAGGTTCGCGCCCCCCAGGGAGCGGCCGAGCTTGGGGCCCTCCTCGGCGATGCGGGTCCGCAGCTCCGGGGCCTGGGGGAGGGTGTCGAGGATCGGACCTATGTGCGCCAGCATGCGGCCCCAGCCGTCGGCCGTGAGGGGGCCCAGGCCGTCGATCCGGGTGAGCAGCTCGGCGGTCAGCGGCGCGAGCCTGCCCGTGTGCTCGGCCTCGGCCAGTCCCCGGGCCAACAGGCTCGGCGTGGCGCGGATGATCGCCTGGTACGGGGTCTCGATCGGCACCAGGGCGTCGCTCCAGCGGTTCACCTGGTCGGTGGCCGCAGGATCGCCACTCACCTGGAGCAGCAGGGGCCGCAGCTCGGCGAGGGTGACCTCCCAGGACTGCACCAGGCCCGCGCCGACCAGCTTGAGGGCCTGCTCGGCGACGCTGGTCCAGTCCTCGAGCTCGCGCTTGAGGGTGGGGTGCCAGGCCTCGGGATCCCGACGGGATCCCCTCAGGCGATCGCGCAGCCGCCGCAGGGGTCCGCGAGGGGGTCTCGGAGGGGCCATGGTGGGGCGTCTAACCCCCAGCTGTGGTGCGGTTTCGAGGCCCCGGGGCAAATGTGGGGTGCGGATGCCCCACTCCGTGATCCCGATCGGGAGCACGGGGCCGCGATGCCCCGGTCGCACGTGGTAGTGTCGATCCGCATGGTTGAGCGATCGGAGTGCTGATTTGGACTTGGCACGCCGGTTGCAGGGAAACCGAGCGACTTCACCGTCTCTCCACAAGACCCCCCCCAGGAGCCGCCCACGATGCGTACCGCACAGTTCCTTCTCGGTCTCAGCGCCCTCGCCACCCTCGCCGCTTGCGGCAACACCACGGGCGACGCCCCCTCGGTCGACGACCCGCACGGCCGCATCTCGGGTGTCGTCACCGATGTCTCGGGTGTCGGTCTCGCCGACGTCTCGGTCACCGTCCAGGACCAGGTGGTCTGGACCGACGCCGACGGTCACTACACCGTCGAGATGGTCGAGCCGGGCGCCGAGATCCTCGTGAAGTTCGTCAAGGACGGCTACAGCGAGAACGCCCGCTACGCCAGCATCACCAGCTGGGAGCAGGTCGGCGCCAACGCCACCCTGAAGGCCCACGACTGGACCCGCACCTTCGACCCGTCCTTTGGCGGCGAGTTCTCCGAGCAGGGCATGCGCGTCACCGTGCCGGCCGGCGCTCTCCTGCAGGACGGCCAGGCCTACGCCGGCAACGTCGAGGTCTCGGTCACCTACTTCGACCCCTACAGCGACGAGCTGGCCGCCGCCCCTGGCGACCTGACCGCGCTCATGAAGGCCGCCGGCGGCAACGGCAAGAACGTGCTCGAGGAGGCCCAGCTGCTCTCCTTCGGCATGGTCGAGGTCATCTTCCGGGCCGAGGACCAGGAGCAGCTCCAGCTCGGCGAGCCGGTCGAGGTCCAGATCCCGGTCAGCCAGAGCGGCGTGCCCGACTACTACAGCGTCACCGAAGGCGACGAGATCATGCTGTGGGACTGGGACGACAGCTCCGGCGCGTGGCTCGAGGAAGGCTCCGGCCGCGTCGAGACCGACGACTCCGGCAACGACACCTACACCTTCTCGACCATGAGCCCGGGCAGCAAGAACCCGGACACCCCGATCCAGTACACCTGCGTGCAGGGCAAGGTGGTCGACACCCTGAAGTTCCCGGTGCGCGGCGCCGAGGTCGAGTGCCGTGGTCAGCTGACCAGCAGCACCGTGACCGCCGACGAGGACGGCAACTTCGAGTGCACCGTGGCCGTGGGTGACATGGTCTACGTGGTCCCGAACACCTACGTCGCCGACCAGACCTGGTACGGCTTCGACAGCCTCATGGCGACCTCCATGGAGTGCGACGACGTGGGCGAGGTGCCCATCGAGGTCTGCCGCGAGTCCGGCGTCATGATGGCCGACAACGTCACCGCCTACTCCGACACCGGCAGCTGGGAGGCCGACAACCTCCGCGCCTGGTTCTGGGAAGCCAAGGGCTACGTCGAGTACTGCCACAACCCGTGGGAAGACATCGGCATGGACAGCTGCCAGCTCCTGGACATCGACGTCGCGACCAGCTGGTTCCCGGACATGGACCCGTCCACCGGCATGATGAAGGACACCAAGAGCGTCGGTTCCCAGCTGACGGTCGAGACCAGCCGTGACACCTACGTGCTGGAGTCCGAGCTGACCGCTGACGGCGTGCCCGTCTACCACCACGACCGCCACATCGACCAGCAGTCCGCCGAGCTCGACGACGAAGGCCAGCTGGGCATCGGCGACACCAACGAGATCGACCTGCAGGGCGGCGACGTCCTGGTCACCTCGGCCCCGGCCAACGCGTCCGACTACATGGGCTCCTGGTCCAAGGAAGAGTGGATTCGCCTGCCGAGCGAGATGGACCTGAACGGCGCCTCGACCGCCAGCATCAGCATCCAGCGCGGCCAGAACCTGCACCTGACCTACAGCGGTGCCGACGGCAACGCCGACGACGTGCTCACCTTCGCCATCACCGACGACGGCAGCCAGGCCATGGTCTGCCGCCACGCCGACGACGGCTCCATCGACATCTCCGGTGAGTACACCTCCCACCTGAGCACCGACGACGGCGGCGCCATCAGCTTCTACAAGGCCGACGTCGGCTGGGAAGCTGGCCCCGACGGCCTGCCCATCCGGATGCAGGGCCTGACCGGCATGACCATGTCCCTGGACGTCAAGTAGTCCGCGACAGCTGAGCAACACGGGGCCCGGTCACCGGAATGGTGGCCGGGCCCTGGCTCTTTTTGAGGTTACTGCCCGAGCCCTGAGGGGAGGAGATCGCCTGTGAAGTGGGCCGCCAGCCTGTCGACCCGCAGCCGCTACGAAGAGGCCTTCGCCGAGGCCGCTTCGGCGATCGCGGCCCAGCTGGGCGGGACCAAGCCGGACCTGGTGCTGGTCTTCCTGTCCGCTCACTTCGACGAGGACTACGACCGGGTCCCCCTGGACGTGAAGTCCCACTTCAAGGGTGCGGTGCTGCTGGGCTGCTCCGGCGGCGGCATCATCGGCAAGGGGCAGGAGGTCGAGGACCGCCCGGCCCTGTCGATCACCGCGGCGGTGTTGCCCGACGTGGCGGTCGTGCCCTTCCACGTGCCGCCCGGCGAGCTGCCCGAGGTCGACGAGGCCGAGGCCAGCTGGCGGGACCGGCTGGGCCTGGTGCCGGAGCAGGAGCCGGACTTCATCGTGCTGCCGGATCCGTTCAGCTCCGATGCGCAGCAGCTGGCCTGGGGGTTGGATGCGGCGTATCCGCGGGCCACCGTGGTCGGAGGCCTGGCTTCCGGCGCTCGTGCGCCCGGGGAGAACGCCCTCTACCTGGGGCAGCGCACCTACACGAGCGGCGTGGTCGGGGTGGCGGTCTACGGCGACATCAAGGTCGACACCGTGGTCGCCCAGGGGTGCCGACCCCTCGGCGAGCCCATGCGCATCACGCGCTGCCAGCGCAACCTGCTCTTCGAGCTCGACGGCCGCTCGGCGGTCGACGTGCTCGACGAGGTCTTCACCTCGCTCGACGAGCGGGAGCAGAAGGCCTTCCAGCTCTCCCCGATGCTCGGGGTCGCGATGGACAGCGAGCGGGACAGCTATGGCCCGGGGGACTTCCTGATCCGCAACCTGGTGGGGCTGGACCGGGGCCACGGTGTGATCGCGGTGGCGGCCATGCTCGAGGCCGACAGCATGGTCCAGTTCCACATCCGCGACGCCGCGGCGTCGGCCCTGGACCTGGCTGGGGTGCTCACCCGGCACAGGATGGGCGATGGCGGCGACCGGGCCCTCGGGGCGCTGCTGTTCAGCTGCCTGGGTCGGGGCCGCCACTTCTATGGCGCCGCGGACCACGACACGGACCTGTTCCGGGAGCACTTCGGGGACATCGCCCTGGGCGGGTTCTTCTGCTCCGGAGAGATCGGCCCGGTGCACGGCCGGACCTTCCTGCACGGGTACACAAGCTCCTTCGGGCTCTTTCGGCCGCGCGGCTGGAATTGAGGCGGAGCGCCTCGGACACTTCGTCCGCATGTTGAGCACTTTCTTCGACGAAGTCTCATGAGCCCGCTGGCAGCGGCCGATCCTCGGAGTGAAGCCCTCCTCCTGGGCCTCACCTGTCCTCTCTCCCTGGAGCGCGCGTGCGCAAGGTCGGACCTGCGCCTGCCTTCGAACTCCTGGACGGCGGTCTCGCCGAGCAGGCCGAGGGAGACTTCGGCCGGGCGCTGACCGAGGTGCGAGCGGTCAGCGCCGGTCTGGACGTGTGCTACGGGCAGGGCGAGGTGGCTCAGACCGAGCTGCCTCCCTTGCCCGAGCTCTCCGATCACCGGGGCATCCTGGCGCCGCCGGAGCCGTCGGCCTTGCCGCCGATCGACACCGAGGTCGAGAGCATGCTCGTCGGCCTGGACCTGCCGCCTCCGCGGCCCACCCGGCGCCGCGCGGCCAGCTTGCTGGAGCAGGGCCGCACCACCGGCGAGCACCCGGAACCCGCTCAGGCGGAGCGCAAGGCGTGATCAACGGGGTCGGCTCGTTCTTCGGAGAGAAGTCGGTCAACCTGGACCCGACCGGTCGCAGCCGCGGCATCGCCAGCTACCAGGAGCAGCGCCAGGACGCCAAGAAGGCCGCCTACAAGAAGAAGGAGGCGCTCTACGAGCTCCACAAGCGCGCGGCGGATCTGGCCAAGGAGCTGGAGACCCTGCGGGACTCCGTCCTGGAGATGCGCGGGCTGAAGGTCGACAGGAAGATCGCCGGGGTGAGCTCCGAGGACGGCCTGGGCCTCGACCTGTCGCCGCGGGCCACCACCTTGGATGGCACGGAGGAGGCCAACACCTCGCCCGGGTCCTACTCGACCCGCGGCCCGACCTGGGACGGGCCCCAGACCACGGCTGAGGCGACCCTGCACGGCGACTACGACGGGAGCTACACCGACACCCTGGAATTCCGGGCCCGACGCAACGGTGACGTGGGCGAGGACTACCTGCGCATCTCGATCTACGACTCCGGGGGCAAGTACCTGGAGCGCATCAACTTCCAGTCCAGCGACCCGCCGGGCACGATCAAGTACACCTCCTTCGGCATCGGGGTGTCACTGAGCAGCGGCTATGTCAAGCGCAACGAGAGCTTCTTCATCGACGTCGACGCTGCGGCCAGCCAGACCCTCGACCCGACCCAGCCCTTCGACGGCACCCGGACCACCGATCCCTGGCTCGAGACGGGCCTGTCGGTCACCGCCGGGTCCTTCGAGATCAACGGCGAGACCGTCAATGTCGCGGCCGACGACTCGGTGAACGATGTCCTGGCGGCCATCAACGCCAGCTCGGCCGGGGTCACGGCCAGCTACGACGCGGGCTCGGATCTGGTGAGCGTGGTGCGGGACGACACCGGACCGCTCGACATCACCTTCGCCAACGACACCTCGGGCTTCGTCGCTGCGATGAAGCTCGACGCCGCGGTGCAGGACACGGGCAACGACAACGGCGAGGCGGAGGAGGTCATCGACAACGTGGGGGTGTTGAGCGGCATCAGCACGGGTGACTTCTCGATCAACGGGACGGACGTGAGCGTCGACACGAGCGCCGACTCACTCCAGGACGTGGTCGACCGCATCAACAGCACCTTTGGCGGCGAGGTCGTGGCGTCCTTCGACGCCACGTCCAACAAGGTCTCGATCCAGGGGTCGAACCCCACTGTCAGCCTGGACCTGGACGACGGCACCTCGAACTTCTTCTCCGGCGTCGACGTCGAGGCGCAGATCTACACGGGCAAGCAGGGCCAGACCGGCGTGAAGCGCAAGGTCCGCCAGGTGGTCATCGATCTCGAGGAGGTCGAAGACAAGCTCAACAGCGTCTTCGGCGAGATCGCCGACGAGTCCCTGGCGTCGAGCGACATCAAGAAGTCCCGCAAGACCCTGCAGCAAGGGGTCGAAGCCCTGTTCGACGACGCCGACGACCTGACCACGGACTACGGCATCGACTTCGACTTCGGCGAGGCCGAGGTCCTGGACTTCAACCATGCCGACAGCGAGGAGCTCAAGGGAGCCTTCCGGACCTCGAACAAGGAGGTCGTGGACTGGCTGGTGGGCGAGAAAGACGAGGACGGCAAGGGCGGCCTGATCGGCGCGATGATGAACGCGCTGGCCAAGATGGGCGACGATCTCGGGGCTCTTCACGGGTACTCGGGGCTGCTGCTGGACATCAAGGTCTGAGCCGATACCGAGACCTCTCATCCAGGAGGTCCCCGATGCCCGTCGCCCCCGCCGACTTCAAGGCCGCCCTCGGTCGCTTCCCCGCCGGTGTCACCGTCATCACCGTGGCGGGTCCCGAGGGCGACCACGGCATGACCGCCAGCGCTTTCTGCAGTCTCAGTCTGGATCCGCCCCTGGTACTGGTCTGCGTGAAGAAGGGGAACCGCACCCACGGCCTGCTGGAAGGCGCGAGCGGCTTCGGGGTGAACCTGCTCGCCCAGGACCAGATGCACCTGTCGAACCGCTTCGCCGGCTGGGGCCCGCAGCCCGAGGACCGCTTCGAAGACCAGGGCGATGAGCGCGGCGCGGTCAGCGGCGCCCGCTTCCTGCCCGGGGCCATGGCCAGCCTGGACTGCACGCTGCACGGCACCCGCGAGGGCGGCGATCACACGATCTTCATCGGCCAGGTCGAGGGCACGATCCTGCGGGGTGAGGACAGCGAGCTGGCGCCGCTGATCTACTTCAAGGGCTACAAGGCGGCGGGCGAGAGCCTGTAGCGGTCAGTGCTTCGGGTAGATGGCGCCGGACTGCGTGTGGTCGCCGACAGCGCGGAATTCCGAGCCATTGAAGAGCAGGGTCGCGTCGCCCTCGCTGATCGCCGAGACCGTGATCACGACGTAGTCGTCCTCGTCCCACTCTGAGAACAGACCGCTGGGTGCCTTGAAGTAGCCGTCGTTCGAGGAGACGCAGCTCACCGTCTCGGTGAAGTCGCTCTCGGAGACCGTGAAGTAGTACATGCCGATCTCCACCCAGTCGGCGTCTTCGGCGCCCACCCACGAGAATTCCAGCTCGTGCTGCCGGAGCCCGGGGGGGCTGCTGGTGTCGAGGCCGGGGTCCAGGAGCTCGAGGGCCGAAGGCACCGAGACGGCGGTCTCCACTGCCAGGTCCGGCAGGACGTCGGTGACGACCTTCTCCAGGCTGTAGGTGGTGTTGAGGCGGACGTCGGCTGGATCGACCGCGCTGTTCTCCCAGGCCGGGCCGTCGACGAGGCTCATCTCCACGGAGGCGCCGGTGCCACTGCTGAAGAGGGTCTCGCTGGGCTTGGTCAGGGCGACGAGGGGGCTCAGGCTACGGTCGGTCTGGTAGTCGGTCGCGCAGCTGTCCATCTCCGGGGCAGAGAACTCCCACGAGTGGAAGTCCGCGGGGTCGATCAGCTGCCACCAGGAAGTGGCCACGGTGTCCGGGGTGCTACCGCCGGACCAGTAGGTGCCGAGGAATTCGTAGCGGCGCAGGCGGCCGAGCGCCCCCGCCTTGCCGGGGTGGTGGCCCCAGTCGATCTCGGTGTCGGCGTCGGTGTCCGGGAGAGCGGTGGTGCCACTGTCGGTGGCACTCACGTCGATCTGCGGCAGACAGGCCAGCCAGGCGGGAAGGAGGGCGATCATCATCGGGCAAGATAGGCCAGGGTTGGCCGGATTCCAAGGTCGTCAGCAGCAGGCAGTCCCCCATGTCGAAGCCCCCTGTCGCCGAGCGGAGAGAGCAGAGCAGCGTGTTGCATGGGGAGGTCCGGGAGGACCCCTATGCCTGGCTGCGCGACCGGGAGGACCCGGGCACGATTCCCTATCTGGAAGCGGAGAACGCGCACACCGAAGCCGTGTGTGAACACCTCTCGAGATTCCGGGAGGACCTGTACGACGAGATGCTCGCTCGCATCCAGCAGACCGATCTCTCGGTGCCGGTTGAGCACGGGGACTGGGTCTACTACAGCCGCACCGAGGAGGGCCTGGACTACCCCATCCGCTGTCGTCGCCCCAAGGCTGGTGGTGACGAGCAGGTCATCCTCGACGCCAACGTCGAGGGCGAGGGGCACGAGTTCTACAAGGTGCACGCCGTGCGGGTCTCCCCGGACCACAGCAGGCTCGCCTGGGCCGTGGACACCACCGGCTACGAGCAGTTCCGGGTCTCGATCCGGGACCTGCGCACCGGCGAGACCCGGCACGACGTCATCGAGAACGTCGGCTGGTCCCTGGTCTGGGCCAACGACAACCGCACCCTGTTCTACAGCAAGCGCAACGACGCCCAGCGCCCCTACCAGGCCTGGCGCCACACCCTGGGTGGCGAGGGACCGGACACGCTGGTCTTCCAGGAGGACGACGACCGCTTCTTTCTCTACATCGGGCGGACCCGCTCCGACCGCTGGGTGGCCATCACGTGCAAGTCCAAGGTCACCAGCGAGGTCCACCTGCTCGACGCCGACACCCCGGAGGCGCCCTTCCGGGTCTTCGCCCAGCGGGTCCAGGACCGGGAGTACGACCTGACCCACCACGGGGACCACTTCTACGTGGTCACCAACGAAGACGCGCTGAATTTCCGTCTCTTCCAGGTGCCGGTGGCCGACTGGTCTCGCGCCGGCTGGAAGGAGGTCAAGGCCCACCGGCCTGCCGTGCACCTGCTCGCCGCCAGCGCCTTCGCCGGTCACCTGGTGCTCTCGGAGCGGGCCGACGGCCTGCCCCAGCTCACGATCATCGATCTGGAGAGCTGGGGCGAGCACCGGGTGGCATTCGACGAGGCGGCCTGGTCCGTGGGGCTCGGCCAGAACCCGGAGTACCGGACCGTGTCTCTGCGCTTCACCTATGAGTCGATGGTCACGCCGGCGTCTGTGTTCGACTACGACATGGGCACCCGGGAGCGGGTGCTGCGCAAGCAGACCCCGGTGCTCGGGGGCTACGACCCGGCGGACTGGGAGACCGTGCGGACCTGGGCCACGGCCGGGGACGGCACCCAGGTGCCGATCACGTTGATGCACCGGCGCGGGCTGGTGTTGGACGGCAGCCACCCGCTGTGGCTCGCCGGCTACGGCTCCTACGGGCACTGCTACGACCCCTACTTCTCGACCCTGCGGCTCTCGCTGTTGGAGCGGGGCGTGGTCTGCGGGGTGGCGCACATCCGGGGCGGCGGAGAGCTGGGCCGGCACTGGTACGAGTCCGGCAAGATGGCGCAGAAGGCCACGACCTTCTCCGACTACATCGCCTGCGCCGAGCACCTGATCGCCGAGGGCTGGACCGCTCCGGACCGGCTGGTGGCCCAGGGGGGGTCCGCGGGCGGCCTGCTGATGGGCGCGGCGGCAAACCTGCGCCCGGAGCTGTTCCAGGTCATCGTGGCCCAGGTGCCCTTCGTGGACGTGGTGAACACGATGCTCGACGAGACCATCCCGCTGACGGTCATCGAGTGGGAGGAGTGGGGCAACCCGAACCTGGAGGAGCAGTTCCGCTGGATTCGTGCGTACAGTCCATACGACAACGTGAGCGCCCAGGACTACCCTCACATGATCGTCGAGGCGGGCCTGAACGACCCTCGGGTGCAGTACTGGGAGCCCGCCAAGTGGGTGGCGAGACTGCGGGTGAACAAGACCGACGACAACGTGCTGATCCTGAAGACACTGATGGGTGCCGGCCATGGCGGCTCGTCGGGTCGTTACGGGCGCATCGCTGAGGTGGCGTTCACCTATGCCTTTGTGCTGGACCGCCTGGGGTTGATCCGTGGGTGAGGATGCAGCCTGGGAGTTGCTGGGTTGATGGACCATGCTGTCGTTCCTGCTCCTTCCCACTGCGCTCGCCGTTCCGCCCACCGTCCTGCTCGACCCGGGGCACGGAGCGCCCGGCAACCCGGGCAACACGGGCGCCACCTGTCGCACCGAAGCCGCCGAGATGCTGCGGGTGGCCACGGCACTCGAGGCCCGACTCATAGACCGCTGGACCATGCGCTCCACACGACCGGGAGGTGCAGAGACTCCCTACGGGGACCGGGTCAGGGATGCGGCTGGCGCCGACGTCTTCCTCTCCCTGCACTCCGAT
>CAYFPX010000113.1:0-261 GCA_964344945.1 uncultured Enterobacterales bacterium | reverse complement strand
GAGGGCTTCGTGCCTTACGACGGGCGCGATTATCGAGCCGCCTATGACGCCCACGAGGTGCCCGGCGTGTTTCTCGACAGACGTGGCCTGCGCATGCTGCGCCGTCCCACCATGCCCAGCGTGATCATCGAGACCCACCACGCTTGGGACCCGACGGAGGTGGCCAGCTGGCAGACCGCCGAGACGCTCGATCGCTTCGCCCGGGCGGTAGACAGGGGCCTGCAGGAGTACTTCCGAACACGACCACCCGCCGACCCGGGT
>CAYFPX010000112.1:23639-25579 GCA_964344945.1 uncultured Enterobacterales bacterium | reverse complement strand
CGACCTGCTCGTCGATGACAACGACAGCAGCCTCGACACCGCCACGGCCACCACCTGGCACGTGGACTCCGACGGCGACGGCTACGGCGGCGCCGACAGCACCCTGGTGAGCTGCGAGGCCCCGGCGGGGACCTACGAGCTGGCGGACGACTGCGACGACGACGACCCGGCGATCAACCCGGGGGCGGCCGAGGCCTGCGACGACATCGACAACGACTGCGACGGCCTGGTCGACGACGACGATCCCGACGCCTCCGGCTTCCACACCTTCTACGACGACACCGACGGCGACGGCTACGGCGACCCAGACCTCACGACCGAGGCCTGCAGCGCCCCCAGCGGGTACGTCGACAACGCCGACGACTGCGACCCGAGCGACGCCGGCATCAGCCCCGCCGCGGTCGAGGACTGCAGCACGACGGACGACGAGAACTGCAACGGCGACACCAACGACGAAGACGCCCTGGGCTGCACGACCTACTACCCGGACCTCGACTCCGACGGCTACGGCGACGCCAGCGACGACGCCTGCCTCTGTGTGACCTCTGGCGACTACAGCACCACCAACGGCCTGGACTGCGACGACTCTGACGCCAGCGTCAACCCGCTGGCGACCGACACCTGGTACGACGGCATCGACAGCGACTGCGACGGCGCCAGCGACGACGACCGGGACGGCGACGGCCACGACTGGTCCGTGAAGGGCGGCGACGACTGCGACGACGGCGACGCCGAGGTGCACCCGGGGGCCTTCGACTGGATGGACGACGGGGCGGACAACAACTGTGATGGGGACACGGACGGGCCGATGGTCCTGTCCGTCGACTTCCCGTCGGTCGAGGGCAACGACACGGCCTACTCCGAGTACGCCGGCCTGGGCATGACGGTCTGCGACGTGGACCACGACGGCCTCGACGATCTGCTGGTCGGCGCGCCCTTCGGCGGCACCACCTGGAGCGGCAGCACCATCGCCTACCCCGGCCGCGTGGCGCTCTTCGCCGGCGCCAGTTCCGGCGACTGGCTGAGCGACGGCGCCGATCTGGACGACGCGGACACCACCTTCTATGGCGCCAACCACTACACCTTCCTCGGTGGCTCCGTGGCCTGCGACGACTTCAACGGCGATGGCTACAACGACGTGCTGATCGGCAACATGGAGTACCACTCCAGCGACGGCAGCATCACCAACGACCACACCCTGTGGCTGTGGTACGGCAACGGCAGCACCTGGTCGTCCGCGCTCTCCACCGACGACGCCGACGCCGAGCTGAGCCAACCGATCAACGGCGTCAGTGACAGCTTCTACTACCTGGCGATCCGCACCGGGGACCTGGATGGCGACGGCGCCGCCGAGTGGTGGGTCGAGTACGGAGACGACGACGCCGCGACCTTCTCTGGCGCCCACCGGACCGTGCTGCACAAGGGCGGCACCACCTTGGCCGGCTCCTACAGCACCACTGCCGACGCCGACGTCCTGCTCAGTCCGGACGACGACGACGAGTTCGGCCAGCGGGCGGTCTTCATCCCGGCCCTCGACGGCGGCGCCGGCGGCAACCTGCTCTACCTGTCCGGCGGCGACGACGGCGACGGCACCCTGCGCGGCCGCGCCGATCTGCTGCCGGAATTGAGCGGCTACACCGGCACCTACACCGTGGGCAACCTCGCCTACGCGACCCTGGAGAACACCACCACCGACGACATGTACTTCGGGTGGGCCGGCGACGTGGGCGACCTGGACGGGGACGGCGCCGAGGATCTGGTGCTGGGCTGGATCGCAGACGAGGACGGCGTGCTCACCCTGCCAGGCCGGCTCGGCTTCTACAGCGACGCCGCCAACTCCCTGGGGAGCGTGAGCAACCCGCTCGTGGACCACGACGGCGTGGTGGGCGGCACCAACGACACCGGCCAGCTGGGCATCCGCGTGCGCATCGGCGGGGCCT
>CAYFPX010000112.1:9467-23629 GCA_964344945.1 uncultured Enterobacterales bacterium | reverse complement strand
CGGCATCGACGACCTGTGGGTGAACGAATACTACGGCGGCGCCAGCTACGAGGGCCGGCTCTGGCTCATCGACAGCGCGGCCTGGGGCACCGACACCGACCTGGACGACGCGGGCATCCTGGGCTTCGAGGGCGACGAGGCCGACAACGGCGACGGCACCGCATCGGACTTCTACACCGGCGACTTCGACGGCGACGGCCTGGAGGATCTGGTCGTGAGCCAGGCCTTCTGGTCCAGTGGCGGGGCCGGCCTGGGGCGCGTGTTCGTCGTCCAGGGGCGCTGATCAGCGCACGCTCGGCGCCCCGCTCAGGGGCCCGAGCCCCAGCCCATAGCGCTGGTCCGCCCAGGTCAGCGCCTCGGCCGCCCGCGGCGCCAGGGGCGGCCCGACCGGGGTGTGCTCGGGCTTGAAGTTCACGTGCAGGTAGGCACCCGACGCGGCAGGCCCGATGGTCAGCGTGGCGTGGGGCTCCTCCCCCTCGGTGCCTTCGCGCACCGCACCGTCCTGCCAGACCAGGTTCGCCGTCTCCTGACCCTCCCAGGGCACGTCGCAGACGATGCCGGCGCGGCCCTCCCGGCTGGCATCCGCGGCGGCCACGATGACCGCCTCCAGCTCGGCGGGCCGCCAGTCCAGAGGCTCCCGCTCGATCATCGCGCAGTGCAGCAGGTACATCGGCAGGTGCTCCATGCCCCGGGTCATCACGCCGATGGCAGCCCCGAAGCGGGGATTGAGCTCCGACGGCACGAAGCCACCGACCCCGAGCACGCCGTCGATGGTGAACACCCCGCGGTAGTCCAGGGTCTCGCGGAGGTGGCGGCCGACCCGCCGGGCGGTCTCTCGCAGGGCCTCCCGGTCCGCGGGCGCCGGGTCCCAGGTGGTGCCTGCCGCCGCGTAGGCCAGCTTCCGCTGTCCGTTCCCCCGCAGCACGATCATCTCGCAGGGGCGCAGGGCCTGGACCGTGTCCTCGAAGACGAGGCCGTGGATGCTGCAGGGCACCCCTTCGATGAACGGCATGACCCGGGCGGTGGCACAGGCGCCCTCGAACAGGGCCCGGGCCTCGGCGGCCTCCTCCTCGGTCTCGACCCAGCGGGTGAAGCTGGCGCCGCCGTGCCAGCCGCTGGTGTTGTCTCCGGCCCAGACCGTGCCGTGGCCATGGTCGAGCTCGGCCGCGGCCGCCGCGAGGGCCGAGGCCTCCACCGGCACGATGCGCGAGGGCGCCCGCTGCACCCCCGCGGCGTCCCAGAGCGCGTCGACGACGGTCTTGTCCTCCAGGGCGATCCACCGCGGGTCTCGCGCTCCCCAGGTGCGCCGCCCGCCCACGGGGCGCCCCTCGGAGAACAGCGGCCGCACGACCCGTGCCTCCCGGGCCGGGTCCCACGCGTCGAGCCAGGCGACCACCTCGTCGGGCAGGTCATCCAGCGCGGCCTCGGCCTTGCGGATGCCGTCCATCATCGAGTCCGCCTGGATGCCCAGGATCCGGTACTCCACGCCCTCGGCGAGCTCGCCGGTGCCCCGGAAGGCACCGACCGCGCGGGCGCTTCGCGCTCCGAGCTTGTCCATGATCGAGCGTGCCCCGCGCACGGCGGGCGGCACCGCGTCGTAGGCCACCAGCCAGTCACGGCCAGCGAAGACCCGCTCCCGCAGCTGGTCCTCCCAGAAGGTCTCGGGCAGGCTCATCGGGTCCTCCTCACAGCGCCACGATCCAATCGCCGACGGGCACGCCCGCCACGTTTCGGACCGTCTCGCGATCCCAGTCATCGGGCCGCTCGAAGGCGCCCGGGGCGAAGGTCTCCAGGGCCGTGCGCGTGGCCGAGGCCAGGGCCGACTCGTCGCCGGTGTGCACCTTGACCACGATGCCCAGCCGGCGGTCCGGCAGGGCCATGCAGTGCAGAGCCTGGGCGCCGATCTTGATGATCAGGGGCTCCTGGGCCCCTCGGGTCACAGCCCGATCCAGCCGGTCGGTGCCCGAGACGAGCATCGGGTGGCCGAGCATGGCGCCGGCGATGCGCCCGAGCACCGGATCCCCCTGCCCCACCGCCGCCTGGGCCAGCACGGCCCAGGCCCGCGCGAAGCCGGCGATCTCCAGGGCGAAGGTCGGCACGCCGCAGCCGTCGACCCCGTGGCCGGGCTCCGCGGCGCACAGCGCCACCAGCCGCGCCCGGATGTCCCGCTGGAGGGGGTGGTCCGGCGGCCGGTAGTCCAGCGCCCACCCCCGGGCCGCGGCCGCCGCCAGCATGAAGGCGTGCTTGCCGGAGCAGTTGTTGTGGATGTCGGTCCAGGCGGCGACCCCCTCGCGGATGCAGGCGTCGGCCCGCTCCCGAGAGGCCGGCGCGTGGGGGAAGCAGAGCAGCTCGCGCTCCTGCCGGTCGAACCGCGCCAGGATCCGGCGGACCACGGCCAGGTGCACGGCCTCGGCCGTGTGGCTCGCGGACCCGACGGCGAGCTCGTCCTCGGGCAGCTCCGGGTCTCCCAGAGCCGCGAGGGAGGCCCGCAGCTGGAAGGGCTTGGCGGCCGAGCGCCAGGTCGAGATGATCGGCTCCCCGAGCCGCCCGACGACCCGACCGTCCTGGACCGCGACGGCGGAGAAGGGGTGCACGCCCTCGGCGTGACCACCTCGTCGCTGGACCACCCTCGGCATGCCGGCTCCGCGAGCCTACCCGGCCCTGAGCAGGGTGATTACCCTGTTCGGCCCGGAGGCCGCGATGAACGTCCTGAACATCGACACCCTGCCCACCCCGAACCCCGAAGCCTTGATGTTCAAGGTGAGCTCGGACCTGGTCGGGCGCGGGACCTACGAGTTCCCGAGCCGCGACAGCGCGATCGAGGCCCCCCTGGCACGGCGGCTCTTCAGCCTGGACGGCGTCGAGCAGGTCCTGGTGACCACCCGCTTCGTCACGGTGAACAAGGACCCGGACTACGGCTGGCCCGAGCTGGTCCCGTCGCTGAAGGGCCTGATCCGGGAACACGTCGCCAGCGGCGATCCCGCCATCCCGGACACCGCCGAAGAGCAAGAGGTCGACTACGGCTCCGAGCTCGCCCGCGCCGTCGCCCAGCTCATCGACGAGGACATCCGCCCGGCCGTGATGCAGGACGGCGGCGACGTCCAGTTCATGGGCATCACCGACGACATGGTCGTCCAGCTCCGCCTCATCGGCTCCTGCGCCAGCTGCCCGAGCGCCACGGCGACCCTGAGCTTCGGCATCGAGCGCATGCTGATCGAGGAGTTTCCGGAGCTGCAGGGGGTCGAGGAGGTCAAGTAGAGCGCTCTCGCAGCGTTCGGCTCGGCGCGACGATCGCAGCGCTGCCCTCCGGGCATCGGCTGCGGTGATCGGTGGTCGGGTGGTCGGCGGCCGATGCGGGTCGCAACGGGTCCCGTTGCCCAAAGCCATGGCCCTCGAGACAACGCACTCCGGCCAGGCCCCGAGCCCGCCGCCGATCCCCCGATCACCGATCACCGCGGTCGACGCCCGCAGGGCGGCGCCGCGTCGAAGGGCCGAGCCGGCCGCCGAAGCCAGCCTCAGCTCCCCAGCACCTCCCGCGCCCGCGCCTGATCCGCCGGGTCCACGTACAGCCGGGCGATCTGCCGCTCGTCCTCGTACCGCTGGAAGATGCGGGTCGCCTGCTGCAGCGGGGTGACGCTCCGGCGGTGGCCGGGGCTGTCGTCGACCACGTAGATCGGCGGGGCCGAGGCGCGCTTCTGGCCGAACGCGGCGTAGCGGCTGAGCTTGCCGACCGAGCCCGCCGCCAGCACGTCGAGCCCGGCCTCCCGGAGCCGGGTCTCGGCGGCCGAGGTGTCGACCTCGGTCGGGGTGCCGTGCACCTCGAGCACGCGCTTCCAGGGTCGGCGCTCGACCACGGCCCGGGCCCAGGGATCCTCGGCCTGGCGCAGGTGGGCGAAGAGCTGGACGTCGTCGACGTACAGGTACTCGCCCATGTCCGACGGCAGCCCATAGGCACAGTCGTCGGCCAGGATGTAGCGCTTGAGCATCTCCTCGAAGACCACGCTCTTGTGGTGGAAGTACACCATCACGAACATGTGGTACCGGGCGACCATGAAGTCGTCGAAGGCGTAGATGGCGCGGCGGTTCAGGGCCAGGGACACCCGGTCGGCGGCGACGTGCAGGCCGAGGTTCGACACCAGCCAGTTGACGTCGATCATGCCGTAGCGCGCGCCGGAGAAGTACGAGTCCCGGACCAGGTAGTCGAGCCGGTCGACGTCGAGCTCGGAGCTGATGAGCTGGGACAGCGCCAGCCGGTGGTCCAGGCCGCCGTCCTGGAAGAAGTCGTCCTCGACCGTGACCTCGCGGGAGATCAGCGCCGCGATGTGCCGCGGCGAGCAGGGCTGCCCGACGGCCAGGGCCTCGGCCAGGCTCGACCGGGTGAGGATGCCGATGGTGTAGTCCTCGTGGGTCGCCCTGGCGGCGCCCCGCGCCACGAGCACCGCGGGGTCGTAGACCGTGAGACCCAGCTCCTGCAGCGGGGGCATCGCGAATTCGGTGCAGTGGGAGAACGGGGCGTGACCGACGTCATGGAGCAAGGCGGCCAGGCGCACGCACCGGCGGTAGGCGGCCCGCACCTCGGGGGTGGTGAAGGCGTGGTCCCGGTAGGCGGCGTCGAAGGCGCGCCCCGCCAGGTGCATCACCCCCACGGAGTGGTTGTAGCGAGAGTGCACCGCGCCCGGAAAGGGCAGCTCGGAGAAGCCCACCTGCTTGATGTTCCGAAGGCGCTGGACGAACGGATGGTCCAGCACAGGCACCTCGCCGTCGGCGACGGGAATGGCACCGTGGATCGGGTCGCGAACCTCCATGGGGGCCCCATAGCCCGGATGGATTAGAGTGCCCCGGTGCATCCGATCGCAGACCCAGGCGAGCTGTATCGGGGGGCGGTGGTCTACAACCCGGCCCTCGGCTTCGCCATGGTCGAGCACGTGGGCCAGGACGGCTTCTCCCTGAAGTGGGAGAACCCGGGCGAGAGACTGCCCAAGGCCGTCTCCAAGGAAGCCGCCTGCAACGGCTACCGGTTCTGCGACCCCGACGGCTTCTTCGCCCTCAGCGTGCTGGATCCCGAAGACCTGCGCCGCCGGTTCCAGCAGGAGACGGTGGAGATGGTCTCCCTGCTCCTCCAGGAGCTCCGGGAGCCCCAGAGCCCCACCGCGCTCAAGGAGTGGATCACCGGTCGCGGGCTCCTCGACAACGGCCGCTTCGACAAGTGGTGGCGGGATCTCCAGCTCGACCAGAAGCCCGGCTTCTCCTACCACAAGGGCCAGATCTCCCTGGCGGCCGGCATCGTCACCATCGAGGACGAGGTCGACGTCCGCGCGCCGGGCAGCGGTCGCACCCTGTGGAGCGACCTCGCACCGCTGGAGGGCCAGGAGATCTTCTACGCCGGCGCCGAGATGCTCGGGCTGCTCGCCCGGGTGCACACCGGCGGCCGGGCCGCCGGGCTCCTGTCCGGCAAGCTCTACCAGGACAAGGAGGGCGGCCTGCTGCTCGAGGAGGGCCGCGGCGGCGGCGACCCCTCGGTGGACCTGCTCGCGGCCGGGCGGCTCCTGCTGACCCGCATCCTCGGGCGCTCCCTGCCCCGCCACCCTCCTCCCCACAAGCTGCTGGCCTACCTGCCCGGCCTGGCCCCGGCGGCGCCCGCCTCGGCCATGGCCCTGCTGGAGCCCCTGCTGGCCCCGGATCGCAACCTGCGCCCCCGGGACGCCATCGAGGTCTACCCCAAGTGGCTCGCAGCTGCGGCCCACGAGGAGGTCCGCGCCGAGGGCGAGGTCCGCAAGGAGGCCAGCTGGGAATTCGGCTCCGACAGCCACATCGGCTTCGGCAAGATGCAGCTCGGCCAGACCAACCAGGACGCCCTGGCCATCGCTCGCCGGGACGACGCCACCATGCTCCTGGTGGCCGACGGCATCTCCCAGTCCGACACCGGCACCGGCGACGAAGCTTCGATGCTCACCAGCCAGGTCATGGGCACCCTCTGGCGCGAGCTCGCCCATGCCCCCCGGGGCCAGGCCCAGGCCCGGAGCTTCCTCGAGTCCACCCTGGCCGCCGCCAACCGCGCGATCTGCGACCGCTCGCTCCGCATCGCCGGCGGCGACATCACCGACCGCATCCCCATGGGCACCACGGTGGTGGTCGCCCTGCTCCGGGGCGAGATGGTCGACCTGGCGGCCCTGGGCGACAGCCGGATCTACCTGGTCACGCCCAGCGGCGCGGGCCAGCTCAGCCCGGACATGAACTACGGCCTGATGCGCATGGTCGAGCGGGATCCCTCGGAGCTGCCCAGCCCCGAGGACAGCGCCCTCACCCACTACCTGGGCCACTTCGACGAGAACGGTCGCCCCCAGCTTCCCCCGGTCTGGCACCGCCGCCTGCGGGTCCTGCCGGGCGAGGCCCTGGTGCTCTGCACCGATGGTGTGCCGGACTACGCCACGCCCCTGCACGCCGCCTTCAGCCGGCTGCTGGCCCACACCGTGAATTCCATGAGCCCGCTGGAGAGCGCCCGTCACCTGATCGCCACCGCCAACGACGGCGGCGGCGGCGACAACGCCACGGCCATCGTGGCGAAGCTGCGAGCTCTGTGACGACGCCATCCGCAGGCGTGGCGCCCGCCTCGCTTGCCCTCCGCCCGCCTGCCGCCGCGCCCTCCCCTTGAAGTGACGCCGCCACATCTGCGCATCGGGCACGACGGCAGGCGGGCGGATGTCTGCGCGATCCGAGCACCCCGTCTGCGAACGGCGCCGTCTCTGAGTACAGTGCTGACCCTTCCGTGGGTCGGAACAACAAGGACGAGGGTCGATGTCTGACAGCGCCCGGCCTCCCATCAAGGAGGCCCTGGGACAGCGCGTGCTGCTGCTCGACGGTGCCATGGGCACCGAGCTGTACAACCGCGGCATGTTCATCAACCGCAGCTACGACGGGCTCAACGTCCAGAGCCCCAAGCTCGTGGCCGAGGTCCACCGCGCCTACCTGAAGGCCGGGGTGGACGTGCTCACCACCAACACCTTCGGCAGCACCACCCTGCGGCTCCAGCCGTTCGGGCTCGCCGACCAGGCGCCGGACATCGCCGCGGCCGGGGTGCGCATCGCCCGCAAGGTGAGCGAGGGCCGGGCCTGGATCGCGGGCTCCATCGGCCCCACCGGCACCACCCTGGCGCCCCTGGGCCGCCTGAGTCCCGGAGAGGCCTATGCGGCCTTCCGCATCCAGGCCGCGGTGATGGCCGAAGAGGGTGTGGACCTCTTCCTGCTGGAGACCTTCGGCAGCACCGCCGAGCTCTGGCAGGCGTACCGGGCCTGCCGCAAGGTCGCCCCCGAGGTCCCGGTCATCGCCTGCCTGAGCTACCACTTCGGCTTCCAGGGCGACCAGCTGGCGGGCCCGGACCCGGAGGACGCCGCCCGGACCATCACCCAGTGGGGTGCCGACGCCCTGGGCGTGAACTGCTCCGACGGCCCCAAGACCGTGCTCGAGGTGGTCGAGCGCATGGCCCGGGTCACCGATCTCCCCCTGCTCGCAGCCCCCAACGCCGGCATGCCCCAGGAGGTCGACGGCCGGCTCATCTACCTGGCGGGCCCGGAGTACATGGCCGAGTACGCCCGCCGCTTCGTGCAGAAGGGCGCGACCATCGTGGGCGGCTGCTGCGGCACCACTCCGTCGATGTTCAAGGAGATCCGCAGCTTCGTGCGCTCGGTCTCCCCGGGCATGCGCACGGTGACGGTCGAGACCGCGGCCGAGGACGCGCCGGAGACCACGGCGCCCCTGCCCATCCGGGAGCGCACCCCGTTCGCGGACAAGCTCTACGGCGGCAAGTTCTGCGTGTCCGTCGAGCTCGACCCACCCCGCGGCATGGACCCGACCCGCTCCATCAACGGCGCCGGGTTCCTGCTGGAGCACGGCATCGACGTCATCAACATCGCCGACGGCCCCCGGGCCATCGCCCGCATGGGCCCCAGCGCCCTGGCCCAGCTGGTCAAGGCCGACTCGGGCATGGAGAGCGTCATCCACTACTGCTGCCGGGACCGCAACATCCTGGGCATGCAGATGGACCTCATCGGGGCCCACGCCCTGGGGCTGCACAACATCCTGGCGGTCACCGGCGACCCGCCCAAGATGGGCAACTACCCAGACGCCACCGCGGTCTTCGACGTCGACAGCATCGGGCTGATCACCTTCATCCAGATGATGAACCGAGGGCTCGACTTCTCCGGGCGGCCCCTGGGTGGCCAGACCCGGTTCTTCGTGGGTGCGGGCTGCAACCCGGCCCACGTGGACCTGGACCTGGAGACCGAGCGCTTCGGCAAGAAGATCGAGGCCGGCGCCGAGTACTTCTTCAGCCAGCCGGTCTACGACGCCGACACGCTCTTCCACTTCCTGGACCGGACGGACCAGTTCCCACAGGTGCCCTTCCTGGTCGGCATCCTGCCCCTCGCTTCGTACAAGAACGCCGAGTTCCTGCACAACGAGGTCCCCGGCATGCAGGTCCCCGAGGAGATCCGGAACCGCCTGCGCCACGCCGGCGACAAGGCCGAGCAGCGCCAGGTCGGCATCCAGATCGCCCGGGAGGCCCTGACCCTCTGCAAGGACCACCCCCGGATCTGCGGCACCTACGTCTACCCGCCCTTCGGCAGCTACAAGGCGGGGCTCCGCGTGACCGAGGTCCTCGAGGACGTGCGGGAGAGCGGCGGATTCCAGGGTGGACGGGACTGAGCCCACCGGGGGCCTGACCCGGCGCCGGGTCCTGGGGCTCGGGCTGGCGTCCGGGCTCGCGCTCACGGCGGTGGGCGCCACCCCGTTCTGGCTCGCGGACGAGCGGGCGCTGCTGGCGGCCGTGCTGGATCGGCTCTTCGATCCCGGTGAGACCGGGGCGCCCGTGCCGTCGGACCTGGGGGCGCTGGAGAGCGCCGAGGCCTACCTGGCCCACCTGCCGGCCCGGGAGCGCTTGTTGTGTCGGGGGCTGTTCCGGTCCCTGGAGTGGGAGTGCGTCTGGACCCACGGCTCGCGCTTCACCCGGCTGGCCCGGGAGCAGCAGGACGAGGTCCTGGCGGCCCTGGCGACCTCGTCGCTCTACCCCCGCCGCCTGGCGTTGCTGTGCCTGAAGCAGATCGGCGCCATGGCCTACTACCAGCACCGGGCGACCTGGACGGCGCTGGCCTACCCCGGGCCCTGGGTGAGCCGGTGAGGGACCCCGGCTACCACGCGGCCACCGGCCCGGTGGACCTGGACTGCGACGCCGTGGTGGTCGGCAGCGGCGCGGGGGGCTCGGCCGCGGCCCGGACCCTGGCCCGGGCCGGCCACGACGTGATCGTGCTGGAGCTCGGGGCCCGGGAGACCCCGGACACCTTCACCCAGCGGGAGGAGGACATGCTCCCCCGGCTGTTCCAGGACGCCGCGGCCCGCACCACCGCCGACGGCGTGATCCACGTGCTCCAGGGCAAGGGGGTCGGCGGAAGCACGCTGCACAACATCAACCTGTGCAAGCGGGTGCCCGACGAGCTGCTGGATCGCTGGGCCGATCAGCAGGGCCTGCCCGACCTGCCGGCAGCGCTGGGCCGACGCTACGACGAGGTGGAGCGGGACCTGGTGGTCACGACCATCGAGGAGACCCGGGTCAACCCCAACAACGCTCTGTTCCGCCGCGGGGCCCGGGCCCTGGGCTGGGAGAACGGGCCGCTCCGGCACAACCGGGTGGGGTGCCTGGGCTCCGGCTTCTGCGAGCTGGGCTGCGCCTACGACGCCAAGCAGAACGCCGCCAAGGTCTACCTGCCCGAGGCGGTCGCTGCGGGGGCGCGGGTGGTGCACGGCGTGCGGGTCACCCGGGTACGCCACCGGTTCGGTCGGGCCACCGGGGTCAGCGGTCGCACCCGGCAGGGCCACCGGGTGCGGGTCCGGGCCCGGGCCGTGGTGCTCGCCGCGTCGGCCACCGGCTCCCCGGCCCTGCTGCTCGCCAGCGGCCTCGGGGACCGCCACCACCAGGTCGGTGCCGGGCTGCACCTGCACCCGGGGGGCGTGGTCGGCGGGGTCTTCGACCAGCCCGTGCGCGGCTGGGAGGGCATCCCCCAGTCCTGGGAGTGCACCGAGTTCCTCTCGGCCACCGACCCGGCGCGGCGGGTCTGGCTGGTGCCCAACTTCGGCCACCCGGTCATCACCGCGAGCCAGCTGCCGGGCTTCGGCGGCGAGCACGCGGCCTGGATGCAGCACTACCCCCGCATGGCGGCGCTCTCGCCGATGCTGCACGACCACTCGTCCGGCCGGGTCGCAGCCACCCGGGAGGGCCGACCGATCCTGCGCTACGCCCTGGACGCCGGGGACCGTGCAGCCCTGGCCCGGGGCTTCGCCGCCGGGGCGAAGCTCCTGCTGGCGGCCGGGGCCCGCAAGGCCGTCATCCCCACCGCCCGCGCCACGGTCGTGACCAGCCTGGCCGAGGCCGAGGCGGTCGGCGAGACCCTGGTGCTGCGGCGCAAGGACCCGCCCCTGTCGGCGGTGCACCCCATGGGCGGCCTCCGGCTGGGCTCGGACCCTCGACGCTCTGCGGTGGACGGCCGGGGGCGGCTCCACCACGCCCGGGGGGTCTGGGTGGCCGACGGCTCCCTGATGCCGTCGAGCACCGGGGTGCCGCCGCAGATCTCCATCTACGCCCTCGGCCTGCACGTCGGGGGCCACTGCGCCGAGCACCTCCAGGCGGTACCCTGATCCGGTGAGTCGCCCGGCCCCGGAGCTGTCCCCCGGATCGACGGTGGGGGCCCACCGGGTGGTGCGCCTGCTGGGCAAGGGCGCCTCGGCCCATGTCTACCTGGCCCGGGCCCCCAGCGGGGCCGACGTGGCCCTGAAGCTCCGACCCCGAGGGGACCCGGACCAGGACCGGCGCTTCCTGCGGGAATTCGAGTCCCTGCGGCGCCTCGCCCTGCCCGGTGTGGTGACCGTGCACGACGCCGGCCACACCCGGGACTGGCTCTACTACACGATGGAGGTGGTCGACGGCGCCCCGATGCGGTCCTGGATCCAGGACCGGGGCGACATGCAGGACCGGGTCCTGGCGGCGTGCGCGGCGACCGTGCGCCTGTGCGAGACGCTGAGCGCCATCCACCAGGCCGGCTTCGTCCACCGGGACCTGAAGCCCTCGAACGTGCTCATCTCGGACCAGGGCGAGGTCCGGGTCCTGGACTTCGGCGTGGTGCGCTGGTGGGCGGTCGACGAGGAGATCACCGGCACCGGCGGCATGGTCGGCACCATCCCCTTCATGGCCCCGGAGCAGGTGGTCGGCCTGCCCCTGACCCCGGCGGCGGACATGTTCGCGGTCGGCCTGCTGCTGTACGAGGGCATCGTGGGGCGGCGGCCCAGCGCGGGCTCCACCCACGGCTGGATCGCGCGGCAGATCCTCACCCGACTCAAGCCCTTGACCTGTGCGGATCCCAGCATCCCGCCGGCCCTGAGCAGTGCGGTGGAGCGCTGTCTGGCCCTGGAGCCCACGGATCGGCCCACGGCGCCGGAGCTGCGTCGCTGCCTGCAGCAGGTGCTGGAGGGCAACGCCATCGCGGACTGGCCCGCGCCCCACGTCTTCGTCGGGCGGAACCTGGAGATGGACCCGCTGATGCGGGCCATGGCGGGTCACGGGGCCCGGGCCGTGGTGATCCGGGGGCGGGCCGGCGACGGTCGACGCCGCCTGTTGGAGCAGGCACGGCGCCAGGCTCTGCTCACCGGACGCCGCGCGGAGCACGGCACCTGCCGGGCCCACGTGCCGGGCAGCTGTGTGGGCCAGCTCGTGGGCAGCATCCTCGCGAAGTCGCCCAAGGAGGACTGGCACCGCCACCTGGCGCCGGTGCAGATCCGGGCGCTGCTGCAGATGTGGCCGTCGCTGCCCTTGAGCGGGCAGGAGGCCGCCGAGGCGCCACCGGCCACGCGGAGGGACGTGGTCAAGGCGGTCGTGGCGCTGCTCCAGGCCACCGCCCGGGCCCGCGCCCTGGTGCTCACGGTGCACGCCCTGGAGCAGCTGGACGCCCTGTCTGCACGGGTGCTGGAGCAGCTGGTGCTGGAAGGCGGTGTCCCGGTCTCGGTCATCGCCGTGCTCGACGACCGCTGGATGTCCTCGACGGCCCGGGACTTCCTGGAGCGCCTTGGCCAGGTGCGCGTCCTCGAGCTGCCTCCCCTGGACGACGACGACGCGAGCCAGGTGGCCAGCGCCCTGCTGCCCGCGGGGGAGGAGCTCCGAGTGGCCGCGGGTCACCCCGGCGACGTGGTCCTGTCCGGGCTCCATCGCCTGGCGGAGCTGCGGGGTCAGTCCCTGCGGGAGCACGGCCCGGAGACCGGACTGCTGTCGATGGCCGGCGGTCCGCTGCCGCTGAAGGTGGTGTCGTGGTGTGTCGGCGACCCGGCGCCCTGGGTCGACGCCGGCCTGCTGACGGTCGGGCAGGATCAGCAGGTGCGCTTCGCCGGGCCCCACGTGGCCCGGGCCGCCGAGGCCTCGGTGGTCGACCGGGCCACGGCCCACGTCCGGCTGGCCGAGGCCTGGTCCAGCCGGTCCCGGGGAGAGGCCCGCTGGATCGAGGTCGCCCGCCACCGGGTGGCCGCCGGGGCCGAGGCCACCACCCTCTGGCAGGCCGCGGCCCGGGCGGCCATCGCCGCCGAGCGACTGGGCCGCTACGCCCCGGCGCGGGAGTGGCTGCTGTTGCTCGACGACATCCCCAAGGATCGCAACAGCGCGGCCTACCAGCGCCTCGCCTTTCCCCTGGCGTGGACCCGCGCCCGCATCGCCCACATGTGCGACACGGAGCGGGTGCGTCGGGACCTGGTGGAGCAGGCCGCGGCGAGGGCCGGCGAGCCTCTGGACAAGCACCGGGTCGCCCTCCTGCTGATCCAGCTGCGGCTGCGCGGCGGCGACGCCAAGGGTGCCCTGGCCCGGGCGCGCAGGTCCATCGACGAGGTCGGCACCAGCGACGCCGTGCTCGCGGGCCGGCTGGGTCTGGCCGAGGCGGAGGCCCGCCAGGCGCGGGGGGATCACCCCACCGCCCAGGAGGTCTGCGAGCAGGCCCTGCGGCGGCTCGACCCCCAGGAACACCCCCTGCTGACCCTGGAGCTGTCGATGGTCGAGGCCCGAGCGCTGGTGCGCTGCGGGGACCTGGGCCGGGCCGCGGAGCTCGCCAGGCGCGGACTGGCGATGTCCCGTCGCCTCGGACTGCCCAGGGGCTCCGGCACCTTCGCCCTGGTGCTCGCTCGGGCGGATCGGCTGCGCGGGCGCCGCCGCCGGGCCGAAGCCCTGGCCTGGGAGAGCCGCCAGACCTTCGTCCAGCACGGCGACCAGCACCTGCACGCGGACACCTCCCTGGAGCTGGCGCGCCTCGCTCTCGGCCGCGGGGAGCTGTCCGCTGCGGCGGTCCACCTGGACCACGCCAGCCACGGCGCCCGCAAGCTCAACCTGGCGCCGCTGACCGTCCGTGCCCTGGCCCTGGAGCTGGAGCTGGCCGTGATCAGCGGCGACGGGGAGCGGGAACGGCGGGTGCTGTCGGACCTGGCGGTGCGGCACGTGCGCGAGGACGACGTCGCCGTGGCCCTGGCTCGCCGGGCGCGGATCCGGGGCGACGAGGGAGCCTTCGACGAGGCCCTGCGGGGCGCACCCGCCGACGGCTACGCCGGCGCGGCGATCCGGCTCGAGCTCGCCCGCCTCCACCTGGAGTCCGACGAGCCCGAGCGGGCGCGGCGGCCGCTGCGGGACGGCCTGGACCTGGCCCAGGAGGCCGAGCTGAGCGAGCTCACCCTGTACGGCCGCCTGCTCGCGGGCCTGGTGCCGCCGGTCCAGAAGAAGGGCTGGGATCGCCTCGTCGGGCGCTGCCTGCGAGAGCCCTGGCTCGGGCTCTTCCTGGGTGCCGTCGAGCTCGACGGCCGCAGGCGGCTGCTGCTGGGAGACCGGCGTGGCGCCCGCGCCCGCTTCGCGACCCTCGGGCTCCGCGCCGAGGACCTGGGGCTGGTGCCGCTGGCGGCCCGTGCCGCGGCGCTGGGCGGCTGACCGAGGCGACCTACCCGACGGGCTTGTAGACCTCGCGGGCCGGCTCGATCACCAGCGCGTCCTCCTCGACCAGCCAGCCGGACAGCTCGCCGCCGTACACACAGCCACTGTCCAGTCCGATGGCCACCGGCCGCCCGTCGACCTCCCGGCGCACCCGCCGCCGCCGCGCGTC
>CAYFPX010000112.1:7677-9457 GCA_964344945.1 uncultured Enterobacterales bacterium | reverse complement strand
GAACACCACCGTCTGCGGCCCTCGCCAGCCCGCGTCGTACCAGAACGGGTGCAGGCACTCCCGGTCGTTCGGCCAGCGGCGCAGGTTCAGGGCCATCCAGCGCCGGGTGCCGCCGACCCCGTGCTGTGGGTGGACCCCGGCGTGCACGACCAGCCAGCCGGGGTGCAGGCGGAAGAGCGGAAGTGCTGCCAGCCAGGCCCGGGCCTCCTTGCCCAGGTCCTGGAGCGGGCCCTTGCGCTCGGCCCAGTGCGCCAGCAGCCAGGCGTCGTGGTTGCCCAGCACCGCCTCGCAGTCGTGCTCCCGGATGAGCCTCCAGACCCCGACCGGATCCGGGCCCTTGGTGAACAGGTCCCCGACCAGCACCACCCGGTCCGCGCGGGCCTGCCTGAGCAGCGCCTGCAGCTCGTCTGCACAGCCGTGGACGTCGCCGACGACGAGGGTGCGGGGCATTCGGCGAAGTATAGAGGGCCGGTGGACCCCGCCTCCCTCTACGAACCCCTGCTGTGGGGCTGGTTCGGTCTGGCCGCTCTCGTGTTCGTGGTGCTCCAGCTGCTCTCGGCGCCCTATGGCCGCCACACCCGCGAAGGCTGGGGACCCACGATCCCGTCCAGGGTCGGCTGGGTGCTCATGGAGCTGCCCGCGGTGCTGGTCCCCCTGGCCTGCTGGCTGGCGAGCGACCGTCGCGCGGCCCTGGTCCCCGCGCTGTTCCTGGGCATGTGGCTCGCCCACTATGTGCACCGCACGTTCATCTACCCGCTGCGCATGCGCATGGACGGCAAGCGCATGCCCCTGGTGGTGGTGCTGCTCGCGGTGGTCACGAATTGCGGCATCGACTGGCTCAACTTCTACTGGATCTTCTTCCGGGCACCGGAGTGGGGCACCGACTGGCTCACGAGCCCCCAGTTCCTGGTGGGCTTCGCGCTCTTCTGGGGGGGCTTCGTGCTCAACCGCCACAGCGACGCCGTGCTGCGGGATCTCCGGGCGCCGGGGGAGACCGGGTACAAGATCCCCCGGGCCGGCGCCTACCGGTGGGTCTCGGCCCCGAACTACCTGGGCGAGCTCCTGGCGTGGACCGGCTGGGCCATCGCGACCTGGTCCCTTCCCGGTCTGGCCTTCGCGCTGTGGACGGCGAGCAACCTGGTGCCCCGGGCGGTCACCAACCACGCCTGGTACAGGGAGACCTTCCCGGACTACCCGCCCGAGCGCAAGCGGCTGATCCCCCTCGTCTGGTAGCGAACTACTCCAGCGCCAGGACCTGGTCCCCCGGCACGCCATAGACCGCGACCTGGCGCCCGTCGGGCCACAGGGCCGCGACCCAGTCGGCGCCGGTGTGCTGGCCGAGCCCGAAGCGCACGCTCAGCTGGTTCATCGACGCCCGGCTGCTGCCGGCGGTGAGGTCACGCCACTGGATCCGCTCGCCGGCCTTGACCACCACCCGGGCGCTCACGCCGCCGCTGCCGCCGGTGCCGGGGGTCACCGGGACGGTGACGTGCAGCCAGTGGTTGGTGCCGCGGTCGGTGTCGTTGCGGTACAGGTTCGGCCGCGCCCCGCCGGTGCCGGCGGTGACGATGTCCACGTCGCCGTCACGGTCGTAGTCGGCGAAGGCCACGGCCACGTTGTGGGACAGGCTGGGGGGCGTGGCGACGTGGGGCCACTCCTGCTCGAAGAAGGTCGGCGGGTCGGTGCCCAGGTTCGTGAAGCTCAGGAAGGCCCGGTCGTCCTCCTGGGCGACGAAGAGGTCGGTCAGGGCGTCCAGGTCCAGGTCCTCGAAGCCCAGGCC
>CAYFPX010000112.1:0-7578 GCA_964344945.1 uncultured Enterobacterales bacterium | reverse complement strand
CGTCGTTGAGGTCGACGCCGTCGATGCCCATGGGGTTCCCCATCGGGTTGGTGGCGCCCACCGTCTCGCGCACATCGGTGAAGACACCGGACTCGTTCTGGAGCAGCGACCGGTTGGTGCCAGCGTCGCCGCGGTCGTTCCAGACCCACAGGTCCTGGTCGCCGTCGTTGTCGTAGTCCGACCACATCACCGCGCAGGGGTTGCCGGTCTGGCTGACCTGCATCGCGGCGGCCTCGGTCGCGTCGACGAAGGTGCCGTCGCCCTGGTTGTGCAGCAGGTAGCCGTGGGGCGGGTGGTCCAGGAACTGGCTGCTGGCGACCGCCAGGTCGAGCCAGCCGTCGCCGTCCCAGTCACCCCAGGCGGCGATCTTGGAGCTGCCGTTGCTCGCCGGCTCGGAGTCCGGGCCCCCCGCCCCGGTCGCCAGGGTGCCGTCGACGAAGGTGCCGTCTCCCTCGTTCACCAGGAGCCGGTCGATGGGGTGGGCCGTGACGTAGGCGTCCAGGTCGCCGTCGGCGTCGAAGTCCGCGGCGGCCACCGAGTAGGTGTCCAGGCCCGCGAGCAAGGTCGAGACTCCGCTGGCTTCGGACACGTCGACGAAGGTGCCGTCGCCCTGGTTGCGCCACAGGCTGCTCGGCCACGACGGGCTGCCGCCGCCGGCGATGCCGCTGGCGATGAAGACGTCCGGGAGGGCGTCGCCATCGGCGTCGAAGAAGCCGACCCCCACCCCGTGGCTGTTGCCGCCGGCGACGGCGTCGGCGAGCCCGGCCTCGGCCCCCACCTCCGTGAGCACCACCGGGCCGTGGGGGGCCCGCTCGGCAGCGGGCACGGCCGCTGGCGTGAAGCCGAGCCAGCGGGCGTCGCTGAAGTCCAGGTCGGCCCACAGGTAGGTCGCCGAGAAGGGCGCTGGCGGAGGCGGCACCGCCGAGCCGGTGTCCGTGGGGGGCGCAGTGTCGCTGTCGCCGGGGGGCGTGTCTCGGCTGTCGACGACCGTGGCTGGCGCTGAGTCGGCCGCGGTCGCCGAGTCGCTGGTGGTGGCGCCGGTGCAGGCCAGGAGCAGGAGCAGCACGGCCCCAGGATGACCCAGCGCGAGCCGTCAGTCCACGTAGCCGAGGGCCTGGAGCACCCCGGCGTCGTCGACCCCGTCGTCGGCGGCGGACAGCGGCTCCGGGGTGCAGGCGATCAGCGCGTCCCTGGCCTGGGGCGGCGGCTCCCCCAGGGGGACGCGCTCCTGGGGGTCGGCCGCGAGGTCGAACCACAGGACCGTGCCGTCGGCCTCGACGATGCGCTTGAATTGCCCCAGGACGCAGCCGGCCGCCTCGTCTCCGAAGAGGCGGCTGCTGAGGGCCACCGGGGTGGTGGGGCGGTCCGGCGCGAGGGGCCCCAGGCCATCGCGGGCGGCCCAGGCCCTGAGGCCCCGGTGCACGTCGGCGAGGCCGATCGAGCGGGCATCCTGGCCGGCCTCGACCCCCGCCCCCCAGACGATCAGCGGCACCCGCACCACCTCGTCGTAGAAGGTCGCCCCGTGCTCGCCGCCGCCGTGGTCCCAGAGCTCCTCGCCGTGGTCTCCGACCAGGACCACCAGGCCCTCCTCGAGCCAGCCCTGGGCCGCCACCTCGTCCAGCAGCCGGTCCAGCTGGCCGTCGAGCCAGGCCACGTCGGCGTCGTAGAGGGCTCGGACGTGGTCCCGCTCGGGCTCGCCCGGCGCGAAGAACCCGGCGCGCATGGCCTTCCAGTCGTCGAAGCAGGTGGGCAGGTCGCAGGGGCCGTAGGGGTCGAAGCCCGCCGGCGCCTCGGCGTAGGGGGCGTGGGCGTCGAGGTAGTGGACCCAGGCGAACAGTCGCCCCTGGCCGCCGCGCTCGAGCAGGGTGAGGGCCCGGTCCGTCACCGCGACGGCGGTGTCTCCGCCAGGGGGCACGAAGCCCCTGAGCAGCAGGCCGCGCCGGAGCGCCCGCTGTCGCAGGGTGCGGTGGGTCAGATCGTGGAAGCGGTCGAAGCCGCGGCTGAAGCCGTAGCGGGCCCCGGCGTAGGGGTTGGTGACGACCGCGGCCGCCACGTACCCCTGGCGTCGCAGGGTCTCGGCCAGCAGGGGCACCTCGTCCAGGGGCGTGCGGACGTGGAGAGGGGCACCCTCGACCCGCCGGCCGGCCCCGTGTGCCGCGGTCGGCAGCCCGGAGTGCAGGGTGCCGAGCGCCGGCAGGGTCCACGGCGAGCCGGTCCTCGCCTGGGTGAACTGGCGGCCTGTCGCCGCCCAGCGGGAGAGCGCGGGCATGGACGCCACCCGATCCGCCCGCAGGGTGTCGACGGTGATCAACAGGATGGGGCGGGCCTGGTCGGAGGCCCGCAGCACCGGCAGGGGGCGCTCCAGGTGCCAGGCCTGGAGGCGGTCCAGGTCCAGATCCCGCAGCACCTCTCCCAGGCGCCAGGTCCCAGACGCGCCCAGGGCCAGCAGCACCCCGAGGGCCGCCAGGGTGCGACCGGGGCGCGGCTCCTGCGCCGGGCGCAGCGCGGCCCAGGCACCGGCCCCGATCGCCAGGGGCACGCCCAAGAGCACCGCGTCGAGCAGGGCCAGGCTGCCCAGCCGAGCCCAGGTGGACTCCCCGGGGAGGCCGTCGGCCCAGAGGCCTTCGAGCAGGCCGAAGGCCGCGCCGGCCCCCACGGCCAGGGCCGCGGCGCGGACGAAGGCAGCGGCGCGCGTCACGGGGTCCGGACCGTCGAGCGCTCACAGGCGATCTGCCGGAGCCGGACCCCAGCCCCGCGCCGGCCCGCACCCTGCCACGCACTCCACACGACCAGGCCCGAGGTCGCGCGCCGGGCCACCTGGTGCACCGTGCGGCCGTCCTCGCCGGTGCGTCGCCGGTACACCCCGTCCCGGCAGTCCACCAGCCGCTCCAGCACGTAGGTCTCGTCGTCCAGGCCGTCGTGGGCCGGGTTCAGCGCTGCGAGGAGATCGAGGGCCGAGAGCTGGTCGACCCCGACCGGCAGGGGCGAGAAGGTGACCGCCAGGCGCAGGCCCTCGTCGTCGCTCCGGGCCTCGACGAGCACGCCCTCGAGACCGCTCTCGAGGTGGCGGGTCGTCGCGGACCACCCGGGTGGGAAGGCGGTCTCCAGGCCGAGGGCCTCGTGGCGCCAGGTCTCGCCGACGACCTCGCCACCCTCGGCCGGGGGCGCCGAGGTGCAGGCCACCAGCCAGAGGCCGAGCATGGACAGCTACTCGTCCCCGATGTCGGCCTCGAGCCCCAGGGCGTCGTCGGGGGCCAGGGTCAGCTCCCAGTCCGCGGAGACCTGGGCCATGCGGGCCCGCTCCAGGCGTCGGTTCCGCCGGTGGGCGGCGTTGACGGCCGAGAAGATGTTGCCCGCGTAGAACCCCGCGGTGGCCAGGCCCGAGGCCCCGGCGGCGTACCAGTTCCTGCGCCAGAGGAAGGCGCTCGTCGTCCCCAACAGCGCGGCGTTCATCACGAAGGCCGTCAGCGCGTCCCGCCGCTCCCCGACGTAGAGCTGGCCAGCGCCGGGCAGCACCGCGGAGAGCACGCCTGCGGCCCGCGGGTTCCGGGTCGGCAGGGGCTCCCAGCCCCGCAGCTCCTCGGCCAGGCCCTCCGCCGGGTCCCCGAGGGGGCCGCCCGCCAGGGTGTCGAGGGTCGCTGCGGCGGCCTCCGGGTTCCCCAGGCGCAGGTCGACCCAGGCCAGGCGGTAGGTGGCGTGCGGGCCGTAGGGGCCCGCGGTGAGGGGCTCCAGCTTGCGGCGGGCGTCGGCCAGGTCCCCCAGCTGGTAGCGGCTCTCCGCCTCGAACAACAGGAACAGCGGCACCAGGCCCGGGTCCACCCGCTCCGACATGACCTGGAAGTGGTCGGCGGCGTCGGCGTCGCGGCCCATCTCCCACAGGCTCGCGCCGGCCATCAGCCGGGCCCGATCGGCGGTGGTCCCCTCCCCCAGCTGCCAGGCGACACGCTCGTACTCGAGCCAGGCCGCGTCGTACCAGCCTCGGGCGTAGAGGTCGTCGGGGAAGCCGTTGTCGGCGGGGGGCACCGGGGCCTGGACCGGGACGGCGAGGGGCAGGGGCGGGGCCTCGCTGACCGGCTCGGCCGGCGGCTCCTCGGGACTTGCCTCGGGCTCGGCGGCGAGCAGGGCCGGCAGGGCCCACCACAAGGTCACGGGGCCTCCTCGGTGTGGTCGGAGTCTACCGAGGGGCTCCGGAACCACCAGTCGTTGGCGCTCACGGGATCTCGCAGGAGGATGTAGCCGTCGTGGCGACAGGGGCTGTAGTGCCAGCCGTCGTGGTTGCGCTGGATGCGCTCGAAGCCCATCACCAACCCGATCAAGGGCCCGTGGCGATGGACCGCCTGCCGGGTGTAGGTGCTGCAGGCGGGGAAGAACTGGCAGCCGCGCCCATCGGCCGGGGAGATCAGCGCCTGGTAGAGCCCCAGGGCGAGGCGAGCGGTCCAGCGCCCGGTGCCGACCATGGGCTCCCGCTCGACCGGCGCCCCGGCCGCCGGTGCGCAGGGCGGCAGGATGGGCGCGGCGAAGGCCGCGGCGCTCCAGAGCATCAGGGCGCCGACCACACCGCCTCCACCTCCCGCGCCAGGGTCTCGCCCAGGGCGGCTTCGCCGTCCAGACAGGCCACCACGGCCTCCTGCAGCCCCGCCGAGCGCTCACCCCGCACGTCGCCCTCCCGCACCGAGCACACCCGCTGGGCCCGCGCCACCTCGTGCACGCAGGCCTCGGCGTGGCGGTAGAGCAGGCCCAGGGCCCGGTGCTCGGCCAGGCGCAGGGCGGTGGGGTCGGGGTCCTGGGCGTGCTGGTCCCGCAGGACCTCGCGGGCGTCGTCGAAGCGGCGGCTGTCGCGGATCGCCGCCGACCGGTCCGCGTTCAGGGGCGGTCCGCAGCCCTGCTGGCCGGACTCGAAGAGCAGGGTCTGCACCGGGTCCGTCCGGGGGCGGCCGGCACCCTCCACCGCCCGCAGGTCCGTCTGCAGCCTCGGAAACTGGGCCAGGGGCGCCCAGGCCGCCAGCTCGACGAAGTGGTCCGGTGTGCGCCAGTAGACATGCCACCACGCCAGGCGCTCGCCGCCCCCACCCGGTGCTGTGTAGACCCACCGTCCGACCTGGGGGTCCACGCCGTCGGCCGGTCCGACGTAGACCGTGCGCAGGCCTTCGGTGCCCTGGACCGCCTGCAGGGCCAGCATGGCGAAGCGATCCGCCGACAGGGCCGCGTCCACGTCGACCCGACCGGCCACGCGAGCGCGCACGCTGGTGTAGCGGTCCGCGGGCAGGGACCGGATGGCCCAGCCGCCGCCGCTCGGCGGGTGGTGTCCTCCCGACCACTGGCCGACCAGCAGCGCCTCGTCCTCGGCGACCGAGAAGCCGGCGGGCAGCGGCAGGCTGAAGCCGTCGGCGGACAGGGTCTCCGCCGCCCCAGCCGGGGTCAGTAGTAGGAGTAGTAGAGGATGAAGCTGAGGAAGCAACACAGGAACACGCCGACCACGACGCCGCCGACGACGCCGATGATGAGCCACAAGACCGGGGACCCGCCGGAGGGCTCGGCGGCGGCCGGAGCGGTGGCCGGGGTGGAGCTGGAGGACGGCGCCGGGGGTGGTCCGGGCTCGTCGTCCTCGAAGCTGTCGTCGACGAGCGGCTCGACCGCCCGACCCCAGGACGGGCTCGCGGCGCCCGGCGGCAGGTAGACGGTCTCGACCAGCATGTAGTCGGCGTTGAAGACCTGGACGATGCTGGCCACGCCGTCCGGCCGTCCGGCCGCGCGCACGCCGTCGACCATCACGAAGCCGCCCGGCGGGGGCTGGAGCTCCGTGACCGGCGCCGGCGCCAGGGTCGCGGCCTCGCCGTAGAGCTGGATGAAGCGGTGGTCCTCGGCGGTGATCTCGCCGGGGTCGTAGTAGTCGGGGTCGAGCTGGATGGCCCGCTGGAGCTCGCCCTTGACCCGGGCTTCGTCGCCGAAGGTGAACGCGACCATCGCGATCATGCGGTGGAAGGCGGCGGCCTCTTCGCCGGGCAGGCGCTCGCCGATGCAGCGCAGTGCCAGCACTGCGGCGTCGCGGGCGGTGTGCAGGGCGGCTTCGTCGCCCAGGGCGAAGGCGTCTTCGGCCTGGAGCTGGGCCTGGCGGAAGTCCTCGACCGTGGTGCTGCGGGCGCAGGGGGTCTCAGCCTGGGCCGTGGTGGACACCAGGAGGGCGGCCAGCACGGCGGCCGTCAGGGCCAGGAGGCGGGTGAACAGCGTGAGCATGGGCGGAACGTAGGCGACGACCCGGCCCCAGTCAATCGACCCGGCGGGACTCTACCCGGCCCCTTCAGCGGGTCGCCACCACGTGCAGGACGTCGAGGCTGAGAGGTTGGCGGGATCGGAGGAACCCGTCGGCTTGCCGAGCCACCTCGGCGACCAGCGCCGCCTCGGTCTCGGCGCCCAGCGAGGCCATCCACGCCTGGCGGCGAGGGCCGGTGTAGAGCATCTCCTGGGCGAATTCCCGCCCGTCGGACACGCGCATGGCCATGGGCGCGTACTTGCCCTGGACCTCGACGAAGCCGGCGTCCCGGACGGCCTCGGGCAGCACGCCCCACTCCCCCAGGTGGAAATTCGGCCGCTCCGTCGCGGGCACGTCGATGTCCAGGGTCTCGCAGGCCTGGCCCACCAGGGTCATCATCGGGCTGTGCTGGGGGCGGCCCCAGACCGTCCATCCTACCCGCGCCCGGGGGGCCGCGACCCGATGGGCTTCGGCGAGGGCGGCGACCGGATCGGCCACGAGCATCAGGCACAGGTTGCTGAAGACGCGGTCGAAGGTCCCGTCCTCGAAGGGCAGGGCCTCGGCGCTGCCCTGGACGACCGTGGCGCGCTCGCCCAGGGCCTGCTGGGCCAAGGCGACCATCTCGTCGCTGAGGTCCAGGGCGGTCCAGCGGCCGTGGCCCGGCAGGCGCTCGGAGAGCAGCGCAGCGGCGCCGCCAGCCCCGCAGCCGATCTCCAGCAGGTGCCCTGCCCGGTCCAAGGCCAGGGCGTCGGCCAAGGCCACGGCCGAGAGCATCGTCCACTGCTCGAAGTGGGTCTGGAAGTCCTTCGAGAAGCCGTCCCACAGCGCCTGCTGTCCTTCGGTCCAGTCGTCGCCCAAGCGCTGCATCGTGGTCCTCCACCGCGACATGGATGTCGTGGATCGTGTTCCCCCGAAGTAGCCGGATCCGCATGGTTGAGCCATCGGCATGTTCTGTGCAAGGTCATGGTTCGGGAACCGGGTGCGGGACAGAGCTGACCCCACCCTGACCGACCTACGGGATCAGCGCTGGCAGCAACCTCTCAGGCAGTGAGGCTCGCTCCTTCACCCGGTTCTCTCTCTTCCGGGTGGCGCCGGCTGCGCCGGCCACGCGGGACGGCGGCCTCCGCCTCCGTGGCGGTGCACCCCCGGGGGCCTTCCCGGCCCGGCGAAGCCGGGCTCCCCTCGCTACGCGCGGCGGTCCGGCTCCCGCGGTGGCACCCCCGCTCCGGCTCCGGCCGCCGGTCGGCCCTGTCGGGCCTCTGTCCCTCACGCCGTTGGCAGCCCGCCAGTCGCTCCAGTGGCGCGGATACCGGCCACTCGGCCGGTTG
>CAYFPX010000111.1:24464-25598 GCA_964344945.1 uncultured Enterobacterales bacterium | reverse complement strand
CGGCGGATGTTCTCGTTGCGGTCCTCGGGGCTGAAGCCCAGGTCCTTGTTCAGGCCGAAGCGCACGTTGTCGCCGTCGAGCACGTAGGCCTGGTAGCCGGCCTCGAGCAGCAGCTGCTCGGCGCGGCGGGCGACGGTGCTCTTGCCGGAGCCGGAGAGGCCGGTGGTCCACACGACGCAGCCCTTCTGGCCGCGGATGCCCTCGCGCTCCTCGGTGGTGACGTTGGCGCCATGGAAGGTGATGTTCTTGGACTTCGGCTCGGACATGGGGGTCTCCGGGTGTCGCGTGGGCCGCCGCATCTAACGCAGAGGGGCCTGCTGTCGAGGTTCAGCCGACGGCGGCACCCACCTGCAACCCGACCGCCATGGTCGTGATCTGCGGGTTCACGCCCAGCGCTCCCGGGAAGACCGAGGCGTCGGCCACGTACAGGTTGTCCCAGCCCCACACCCGCCCCTGGGGATCGACCACGCCTGCTTCGGCGGTCAGGGACATGCGACAGGTGCCCTGGGGGTGGCTGGAGACCGCGAGCACGTCGGTGGGGTGGACGTCGTCAGGGACCACCTCGTCGATGGCCTCTGCGCTGGTGATGGGCGGCACGCCGTACAGCGGCAGCAGCACCTCGGTCGCCCCCGCGGCGAAGTAGACCCGGGCGCAGTCCTTGTGCCCTTCGATGAGTCGGCGCCGGTCCGCGGGCGCCAGGTCGTAGGACATCGTGCGCAGCCCCACTCGGCCCTCGCTCTCCCGCTCGTGCAGCATGACCCCGGCCGAGCCCATGAAGCGCAGGTCGGCCATCCAGTCCAGGCCCTCGCCGCCGAGCTTCACGGCCATCATCAGGTAGTAGGCCTCGGGCGTGATCGTGTAGGTCTCGAGCAGATACCCCTTGTCGTGGAGGTCGACGTAGTAGCCCTGGGTCACGCCCTCCCAGGGGGTGATGGCCCAGTCGAACCGGGCCACGGAGCCGGCGGCGGGGTGGAGCTTCAGGTGGGCGCCGCAGTGGGTGGCGTCGGCCAGGCCGTTGGCCAGCAGGAAGCGCGGGCTGCCGATGGTGCCTGCGCTCACCACCACCTGGTCGGCGTCGATCGCGATGGGCACGTCGCCACACCTCGCCTCGACCCGGGTCACCCGCCCGCCCTC
>CAYFPX010000111.1:0-24454 GCA_964344945.1 uncultured Enterobacterales bacterium | reverse complement strand
TCGGTGTAGATGGCCACCTCGCCCAGGCGCTGGGCCAGGGGCAGCAGGGTCCGGTCCGTCGAGGCCTTGCCGCCGGTGGGGCAGCCCGTGTTGCAGGCCCCGCAGCCCACGCAGCCCGGCGCGTTGCGGGGCATGAAGTCGCCCTTCAGCCCCAGGGCGTCGGCTCCCTGCTTGAAGATGAGGTTGTTGTTCTTCTGGACCGCCGGCGGGTTCACCGTGACACCGATGGTCCGCCAGATGCGGTCGGCGTGCTCCGCCAGGGTCTCGGCCTGGTCGAAGCCGTGGGAGGCCCGCCACTCGGCCACCCGGTGGGGCGGGGGCTTGAAGCAGATGGCGGAGTTGACCACCGTGCCGCCCCCGAGCGCCTTGCCCCGGTTGATGGGAATGGCGATGTCTCCGAGGGCGGCCTCGACCGGGTAGAACAGGTTCGGCAGGGCCCAGGAGATCCGGGCCCGGAAGGCCTGGGGCTGCCAGGCCTTGCCGGCCTCGAGCACGCACACCTTCAGGCCACGCTCGGCCAGGGCCAGGGTCACGGCGGAGCCGCCGGCCCCGCCACCGATCACGCACACGTCGGCCCGCACGCGGCCCGGTCCGGCGAGGTCCTTCGGCGAGAAGATCCCGGTCCTCACTGCGACGAGCACTCGGAAGGGGGCGATGATCGCGCAGCAATCCGCCCGCCTGCTGGCGCGGGCGGGCCGACAGCGTGGCCCCCGCCACGTCGAGGCACGCACGCGGCGGCAGGCGGGCGGAGGGCAAGCGAGGGCGACGCCATCCGAGTGCTCGTCGCAGTCATGCCCCATCCCTCAGCAGCGACTCCGGCTCGCCGGTGCAGCGGGACCGGTAGCCGATGGCCTGCCAGACCCGGGGGTGGTCGAAGTAGGCCAGGGCGAACACTCCCCGCAGGCCGTCTCGCGCGGCCCGGCGCACCACGCTCTCCCGCGCCTCGAGGGCTCGGCACAGGGCCAGGCGCTCGTCCAGGGCGCAGGCGGTGACAGGCTTGCCGGCAACCAGCACGGCGCTCCAGTCCAGGGCCGTGAGCAGGTAGCGAAAGGCCACGCGGGCCTCGCCGGAGATCACGCGGTCGAGGATCCGGTCCACCTCGGCCACGCCGTCGATGTCCTGCCAGGACAGGCCCACCGGGTTGCCCGCGGGGAACAGGGCCTCGCCCAGGGCGGCGACCACCCGGCGCTCCTCGGCGCTGAGCACCCGCATGCCCTCGGCCGGGCCAGGCAGGGCCACCGCCCAGCCCAGGGCCAGGGCGCCCGCGAGACCGAGGCCCCCGGCGAGGAGCCGACGGCGAGTGACCAGGGCGGTCACGGCGGGTCCGGCAGGTCGACCGGACCCCCGGGGTAGAGGGCGCGGGCGTCGCCGTCGACCAGCTCGATCGCGCCCAGGTTCCCGCCGTAGTGGTCGGCCACGCCGATGTCGATGACCAGCAGCTTGCCGCCGCAGCGGGACAGGACCCGGCCCGTGCGCTGGGTGGTGTGGCCCACGACCATGCGCTTCGCCCCGAGCTGGGACAGGGCGGTGTCGAGGTTCGCGCAGGCTTGGGCCTCGGGGTCCTGGACGTAGCCCCGGTACCAGATCGGGGACTGGGGCCCCAGGGCCGAGGCGGGCACCTCGCCGGCCACGCTGGCCGCGGCCAGGGCGTTGATCTGGTCGATGCCCAGGGTGGCGTACTGGGGGGTCACGCCCCCGTGGGTGAAGACCGTGTCGCCCACCTGGGCGACCACGCCGAGCTCCCGGAGCCGCTGGCCCAGTGCACCGTTGGCGCTGAAGGCGTGGGCCCGGGCCTCGGGGCTGGCGAACTTGGCGGTGTCGCCGGGATCGACGTACCGCAGGTCCCCCATCAGGTTCATGATCTCGTGGTTGCCGTTGAGCGCGACCACGCGGCCGCCGATCGCGGCGGCCTCGACCTCGAGCCGCGCGAAGAGCTCGATGAGCTCCTTGGAGTCGGGCCCGCGATCGGTCACGTCGCCGGTCTGGACCAGGGTGGCCTTGCCGCCGCTCCAGCGCCCCTGTTCGTCCACCACCCCGGCCACCTGGAGCACCGCCAGGGCGTTGTCGAGGTCCCCGTGCAGGTCTCCCACGGCCACGACGCGCTCCGCCGCGGCGGTCGGAGCGATCAGACAGGCCAGCAGCCAGAGAGAGGTGCCCACGTCACGTCCCTATCAAGCCGGACTCCCGGCCGATCAGGCCCGGACGAGGCTGTGACACCATCCCCTCATGCTCGGTGCTGCGCTGGCCCTGCTCGCCTGTGGGAGCGGAGAGATCACGGCCGTTGGCACCACCGAGATCGGGGCGCCGCCGCCGGACAGCACCGACACCGCTCCGCCCACCGAGACCGGCCTGTCCGCCACCGACTCCGGGCCGCGCACGGAGACCGCCACCCCGGACAGCGCCACGGACACCGCGGGGACCGAGGACTCCGCCACCGACACCGGTCCGATCGACACCACCCCCCCGGCGTGGTGCCCGACCGTGGCCGACCCCGTGCAGATCGGCGCGGTGATTCACGAGGACCTGACCGAGCTCTCCGGGGTGGTCGAGAGCCGCAAGCAGCCGGGCGTGCTCTGGACCCACAACGACTCCGGCGACACCGACCGCTTCTTCGCCCTGTCCCGGAGCGGCTCGCTCCTGGGGACCTTCGCCATCGACGGAGTGCACCCCCGGGACCTCGAGGACCTGGCGATCGGGCCGGGCCCCGACGGCGAGGACCACTACCTCTACCTGGGCGATGTGGGGGACAACGGCCGCACCCGGGACACGGTCCAGGTCCTGCGCTTTGAAGAGCCCGACGTGGACCTGGCGGCGTCGACGCCGACCGCGGGCACCGTGACCCCCGAGGTGATGTCCTTCGAATTCAGGGACGGCGAGGCCCGGGACTCGGAGTCGATCTTCGTCGACCCGCTCACCGGCGACCTGTACTCGGTCATCAAGAACCGGGACAACGAGGGGATCAGCGGGGTCTTCCGGGCGGAGGCGCCCTATGGCTCCGAGGCGGTGGCGCCCCTGGTCGAGGTGCACGAGCTCGTGTTCGGCGGCGAGCTGCTGCCCGGCCACGACCGCACCACCGGGGCGGACATCTCCAAGGACGGCGAGTGGATCCTGATCCGGACCTACACCTCGCTCTTCGCCTGGTACCGGGATCCGGCGCTGCCGTTGTGGGAGGCCTTCGACCACAACCCCTGTCCCCTGCCCCTGGCCGACGAGCCCCAGGGCGAGGCCATCGGCTTCGCGGCGAATGGCAGGGACTACCTCACCGTCTCGGAGGGCGAGGCCCAGCCCGTGATGTTTCACGGGTGGGAGGAGTAGCTGCTGCCGAGTGAGGCCGCGGGGCTATCCTCGGTCCGCTCCGAGGTGTCCGTTGACCCGCGACAATTCCCACCCCTTGCCCAACCTGTCCCTCTGGCGCCGGATCGGGGCGACCCTGACGCTGCTGATCGGGGTGGTGTTGTTCTTCGCGGGCTGGATCGTGGCGGTGCTGCTCGCCGAGTACGAATTCACCCTGGGGGGGCTGTGGACCCTGGGCGAGATCCTGGTGGTCTTCGAAGAGCAGTCGATGCGCACCTTCCTGATGGTCTTCGGGGCCCACGCCTTGAGCCTGCCGATGATCATCGGGGTGACCGGGAGCCAGGTGCGCAAGCTGCCGCTGCCCCGGGGGACGCGCACCGCGATCACAGCGGTGCCGGCCGGGCTGGCGGTGCTGGACATCGTGACCTGGGCGGTCATCCCCTTCAGCTCGGTGCTGCAGCACCTGCTGGGGCCGCTGATGCTCGCCGTGAGCCTGGTCTACGCGGCCAAGGCGCTCTGGGTGCTCAAGCACATGTGGCTCTTCACCCGCTGGCGGAACCCGCCAGCGGAGCCGGTGCGGGTGGTGGTGGTCGGGGGTGGCTTCGCCGGGCTCTACTGCGCGATGGGGCTGGACCGGAGGCTCGGCTGGAGCAAGCAGCTCGCGCTGACGGTGGTGGATCAGCGCAACTACTTCCTCTTCCCGCCGCTGCTGCCTGCGGTCGCCGCCGGGGCCATCGAGACGCGCCAGGTGACCACGCCCTTCCGGCGCATCTTCGAGGCCACGAACATCCGCTTCCGCAAGGAGGCGGTGACGCGCATCGATCTGGCGGCCAAGGTGCTGCACACCTGTGTGGCCCAGGACCGGGACGCCGCGACCCCCGGCGTGGAGGAGGCCCGAGCGGAGCTGCCCTACGACTGGCTGGTGCTGGCGCCGGGCGCCATCACCAACACCTTCGGTGTCCCCGGGGTCGAGGAGCACGCCTTCTTCATGCGGGAGCTGGGCGACGCCATCGCCGTGCGCAACCACGTGATCGACTGCTTCGAGCTGGCCGCCCGAGAGCCCCAGGAGCCGGTGCGCAGGGCCTTGTTGCGCTTCGTGATCGTGGGCGGGGGGCCCACCGGGGTGGAGCTGGCGAGCGAGCTCCAGGACCTGGTCGAGCACGTGCTGCTGAAGCGCTACCCGGAGATCGAGCCAGCCGAGGTCGAGGTCTGCCTGGTGCAGTCCGGGGACCGGGTCCTGCCGGGCTGGCACGACATGGTCGCGGCCCGGTCCCAGGACCAGCTGGGCCACATGGGGGTGCGGCTGATCCTGGGCACCCGGACGGTCGGCGTGGGCCCGGACACCTGCACCCTGAAGAACGGCGACGTGCTGGCGACCCGGACGGTGGCCTGGTGCACGGGGGTCAAGCCGCCCAGCCTGCTGGCGACCTCGGAGCTGCCCCTGGACCGGGGAGGCCGGGTGCTGGTGGAGCGCGACCTGCGCATCCAGGGGCAGGACGCCGCGTTCTGTCTCGGAGACGCCACGAGCCTGGAGAACCCGGCGACCGGGCGGCCCTACCCGCCCCTGGGCCAGGTGGCCTTCCAGCAGGGCGGCCAGATGGCCGGAAACCTGGTGCGGCTGCTGAAGGGGCGGGAGACCAGGCCCTTCAAGTACTTCGACTTCGGCTCGCTGGTGAGCGTGGGCGAGCACTTCGCCGTGGTGGACCTGCTGGGGGTGCGGTTCTCGGGGTTCCTGGCCTGGATCGTCTGGCGGACGCTGTACCTGACGAAGCTGGTGGGCTTCGGGAACAAGGTGCGGGTGGTCTTGGACTGGACCCTGGACCTGCTGCTGGAGCGGTCGATCAGCCAGATCTGGACCAGCCGGGACGCCGGCGTGGCGCCAGGGGCGGAGCTCGAGGGCTGACCAGCCCGTCGTGACCCGGGGCGAACTTGACTCAGTGACAAGTTCGGCGCGGGTCAGGGGGGTGAGGCTGTGAGAACTTGACACTCAGTCAAGTTGCGGGCGGGTGACCGGGCCTGAGGACGCGCCGGACAGTTTCTGGCCCACCGTCCACACCCCTTCCAGCTAAAGTCCAGGTACTGAACATCCGTACAGGTGCCCGGCATGGCAACGGCGGTCCCACTCCCCCTGGGAGGGCGCAAGGCCCTCCGCACTGCCCCTGCGCGTCCCGCAGCGCCTGGACGGCGCTGCAGGGCTCGGCGGCTGCTGGTGGCCTGGCTGCCTGCCTTCCGGCTGGAGCGCTGCGGCTGGGAGGCCCGGGACAAGGTCGCGCTGATCGCCCCGGAGAAGAACGCGATGCGGGTCCAGGCTGTGACCCCGGGCGCGTCGGGGCTGGGCATCCGTGTGGGCATGGGGGCTGCAGAGGCTCGTGCCCTGGTGCCGGACCTGGCCTTCGAGGTCTTCGAGGAGCGGGACCCACTGGACGAAGCCCAGGATCTCGGCGAGCTCTCCCGGCTCCTGCGGGTGCTCTCGCCCAGCATCACCCCGCGCATCGACCACCGGGACGCGATCAGCGTCGACATCACGGACACGGTCGGGCTCTTCGGCGGCGAGCAGGCCTGTGTGGACAAGGCCATCTCCGTCCTCGGCGACGTGGGCCACCGCTGTCGGGTGGTCGTGGTCGACGGCGACCGTGCTGGCGCCGCCGATGCCGCGCGGGCTCTGGCCCTGCACCACGATCAGCACCGCATCGTGCCCCCGGGGGGCCTGGCGGATGCCCTGGCACCGCTGCCCGTGCCGGTGCTGCGGTGCTCCCTCCGCCTCGAAGACGGCCTCCGGGCCGTCGGTGTCCGCACCCTCGGTGAGCTGGCCCGGCTGTCCGCGGCCTCGGTCGCCTCCCGCTACGGCGAGGAGGGCCTGGCCCTGCTCGAGCTCGCCCAGGCGGCGCCGGTCCCTGTCATCGACTCCCTCGAGCCCTCGGAGCGGGAGGCCTGTCCTGGCCCTTCGGTCCGGGCACAGCTCCCCGCGCCAGCGGTCACGCTCGTGGCGGTCCAGGCCACCCTGGATCCGCTCCTGGAGAGCCTCTGCGAGGCCCTCCAGACCACCGGACGCGCGGCTGTCCGGCTCCAGCTTCGGCTGGTGCTGGAGGACGCGCCCGACACCCTGCTGTCCATCCGCCTGGGTCGCCCGGCGCGGGATCCCGCCACTGTCGGGACCCAGCTCCGGCGTCGCCTGGAGGACCTGCAGGTGTCGGCTCCCGTGGTCGAGGCAGGGCTGGACGTGCTGGAGAGCTGCCCGTACCACGGTCGTCAGCACGGGCTGCTGGACCGCTCCGAGGCGCTCGAACCCCTGCCCGAGCTGCTCGGCCGGCTCGCCGACGCCCTGGGCGAGGAGAGCCTGTTCCGGGTCTGTGTGGCCGACGTGCACCGGCCCGAGACAAGCTGGCTGCCCGCGCCCTTCGATCCTCGCCGGGCCGGCGAGCTCTTCCGCCGAGTCACCGCCGAACCCCTGCCAGCGCTCCCCCGACCGAGCCTGCTGCTGCCGGAGCCCCGACCCCTCAGGGTCCAGCTGGACCCGGCGGGGGACGTGCGCGGGGTCGAGGTCGAAGGCCGCTGGGCCCGGGTCGACGCCAGCGTCGGCCCCGAGCGCCTGGTCGGGGAGTGGTGGACCCTGGATCCCTTCGAGCGGGACTACCACCGAGCGGCGCTCTCTGACGGGAGGCTGGCCTGGATCTTCCTGGACCGTGAGACCGGGGACTGGTGGCTGCACGGCTGGTTCGAGTAGGGCCGGAACCGTGGTAGATCCCGGACATGGCAGGCCCCGAAGACACGGACTTCAACCCGTACAGCGCCCCCGCGTCCACCGGTACCGAGACCCCCTCGACCCCGAGCGGCCGCCCGGGCGTCACCCGCTCTGACAGACTCGTCATCCTCCCGCCCAGGGCCAGGCTACCCGACGACCGGTGCTGGCGCTGCGGCAGCACTGACGGCCTCAGCACCCTGCACTTCAAGCTGCGCTGGCACCCCATCGGGCGCCGCGTAGCCCTGGTGTTGCTGTTCATCTTCGCGCGCATCCTGGCGCTCTTCGCCTTCCTCTACTGGCACTACGTCAAGGGCCCCTTCGTGCACGTCGACGTGCCCCTGTGCCGCACCCACCGGAACCGCCGCCCCTTCCAGCTCATCGGCGGTCTCGTCCTCTTGTCGAGCGGCTGCGGCCTGGGGATGGCCGCCAGCGATGCCTTCGGCATCACAGCCCTGATCTTCGTCGGCGTCGCCATCAGCCTGAGTGGCCTGGTCCCCTGGTACTTCTTCTCGAACCTCTGCACCATTCGGCGCTGGGACGCCGCCGACGTGGTCGACGGCCTGATCGGAGACGAGGACGGCGCGGGCACCTCTCAGCTCAGGGGCGCTGGCCCCGAGTACCTGGAGCACCTGCCGCGGTCCGCCAGCCCGCTCCTGTGATCGACCGCCGCCGCCCCCAGCGGGCCTGGGCCGAGCTCCGCTGGACCCTCTGGGGCCTGCGTGGACTGTCGCGCCCCTTTGCTGGCCTGGCGATCGTCTGGGCCCTCGGGGCGGTGGTGCACCACTTCTTCGGCGCCCCGCCGGGCGGCACCCGCCCGCCCTGGTCCGAAGCCTTCTTCGTGTCCTACAACCTGCTCTTCCTGGAGCACACCGCGGCCCTGCCTGCCCACCCGGTGGGCGTCGCCGTGCAGTACCTGCAGCCCCTCTTCGGCGTGTTCCTGCTCGCCGAGGGGCTGATCAAGCTGGGCCTGACCGTCTTCCAGAAGGACCACCACCAGGAGCAGTGGATGTCCATCCTCGCCTCTTCCACCCGTGACCACGTGCTGATCGTGGGCCTGGGCACGGTCGGCTTTCGCGTGCTCGAGGAGCTCACCACCCTGGGCGAGCAGGTCTTCGTGGTCGAGCGCGACCCGGAGTGCCAGTTCCTGGACCGGGCCCGCAACCTGGGCGCCGACGTGCGCCTGGGGGACGCCCGCGGCGAAGACGTGCTCGCGACCCTGAACATCGCCCAGGCCCGCGCGGTCATCGTCTGCACCGACGACGATCTGGTGAACCTGGAGGTGGCGATGGACGTGCGCGAAGCACGCCAGGACATCCCCATCGTGCTGCGGCTGTTCGACCAGCGCCTGGCCCGCAAGGTCCAGGCCTCCCTGGGCTTCCAGGTCACGGTCTCCACCAGCCAGGTGGCCGCTCCGATCCTGGCGGCCGCGGCGCTGGATCCCAGCGTGGTCGGCGCCCACCGGCTGGGCGAGACCGTGCTCCTGGTGCTCGAGGGGGTCATCGCCGAGAGCTCGCCCTTCGCCGGCGTCCACATCTCCGAGGTGGTCGGCGCCCACCGCCTCACGGTGGTCGCCCACCGGCCCAGGGACAGCGAGGTCTGGGAGGCCCAGCCGAGCGCCGGCGTCCGCCTGGCCAGCGGCGACGCCCTGCAGGTGATGCTCCAGCGGGACCGGCTCGACGAGGTGAAGGGTCTGCTGGAGGCGGCACAGACCGCCGCGCCCGCAGCGGACGCCCACGACGGACGCAGGTCCCCTCCGAGCGAGACGCCGTCGACGCAGGTCCCGCCCAAGTGAGACGGTCGTCGGCCCGACAGGTCGATCTGGAGCCTCCCACAGCGCCTCTCGCTCCCCCAGCACCGCTCCAGCGGCCGGAGCGGGCCAGTACCGTCTCACATCCCCCAGACCTGCGTCGGCGGCGTCTCGCTCGGGCGGGACCTGCGTCAGTCCAGCCTGACCCCGTCGAGGTACACCGCCACCGGGTCGCCCAGGGTCGACAGGTCCGAGAGCGGGTCGGCGGCCAGGACCAGCACGCTCGCCGCCTTGCCGACGGCCAGGGAACCCAGCTCCTCGAAGCCCCAGTACCCGGCCGCCACCGAGGTGCCGGCGGCCAGCACCTCCGCGGGGGTGAGCCCGGCGTCCACCAGCAGCTGGAGCTCGCCGGGGTCGATGCGGGCGGTGCGGCTGTTGCCGAAGTCCGTGCCGTAGAGCACGGTGGCGCCGGCCTGGTGGAGGGCGCCCAGGTTGGCGACCGCAGTGCCCGAGCCGAAGGCCCTCAGCGTGCTGATCACCGCCCGATCGGACCACAGCGACACGGTCGCCGCGCTCAGGGCGCCGGTGGGAGTGTGAGCCAGGACGTCCGCCCCGGCGCCGTGGGCCCGGGTGGCCTCGGAGTCTCCCAGGGCGTGGGAGGCCACCGGCACCCCGTGGGTCCGGGCCCGCTCGACGGCGGCGGCCAGGGCCGGGTCGTCGAGCTGGGCGCCCCCGGTGACCGGGAGCTTGATCACGCCGGCACCCCGAGCGACCAGGTGATCGACGGCCGCCGCGGCGGCCTCGGCGTCGACGCACTCCAGCCCATAGCCGCTGCTGCCCCAGCCGGTGGTGGGGTAGCCGCCGACCGCCGTCACCATCGGCCCGGCCTTGACCGCCCGCAGCGGCGCCCAGTCCACGTCGAAGACGCTCTCCGGGGCCGCGAGGTCCACGACCCCAGCGACCCCGCCCCGGGCAAGCTCCGTGGGCCGCGGGTCGTAGACCAGGTGCACGTGGGAGTCGATGAAGGCTGGCGCGAGCCAGTGGCCCGAGACGTCGACCGCGGGCAGCGCGGGGTCGGCGGTGCCGACGGCGGTGATGCGGCCCTGGGTGATGGTGAGGTCCGCGGGCCCCAGCCCGACCACCGTGCCGCCGGTCAGGGCCCAGGTGTCGGCGGTGGGCGCCGTGGAGTCGAGGGTGAGCCGGGCGTCGGAGTCCGTGGCGGGCGTCGAGGCACACGCCACCAGAGCGGTGAGGAGGGTCAGCATGCACGGGGTACGGACGGCGCCTGTCCGTGGATCAGCTAAGGCCTCCCCGTGTTCACCCTGCTGCTCTCGACCGCCCTGGCCCAGGACCTCTGGCTCACCAACGCTCGGGTGATCGACGGCACCGGTGCGCCGCCGGTGCCCCAGGCCGACCTCTACGTGAAGGACGGCCGGATCGCCGCGATCTGGCCCGGTGACGGGCCGGAGCCACCAGGCGACGTCCGTGTCCTCGACGCCGCCGGCGCCACCGTCATGCCGGGCTGGTTCGACGCCCACGTGCACCTCTACGCCGACGCCGGCGCCACCATGCGCGACGAGCCCCTGGTCTGGGACCCGGTGGCCCTGGACCGGCGCCTGCGGGCCTACGTCGCCTGCGGCGTGACCACCGTGCTCGACGCCGGAGCCCCCCACGAGCTGGTCCACGCCATCCGCCAATTCGAAGAGGGCCACGACGCCGGCCCGGAGATCCTGTTCCTCGGCGTCCCGATGTCCCCGCCGGACGGCTACCTCGACCGGCTGGACACCGGGCTGCCGTCCCTGGAGGACCGGGCGCAATTCGCCGCCCACCTGGACGAGCTGGTCGCCCTGGACGCCGCCGGCGCCAAGGTCACCGTGGAGAACGGCTTCTTCGCGCCCAACTGGCCGGTCTTCACCCCCGAGCAGCTCCACACCATCGCCGAGGAGGCCTCCGCGCGGGACCTGGGGGTCTTCGTGCACGCGATGACCGCCCGGGAACAGCTGCACGCCCTGAGCGGCCAGCCCACCGCCTTCGTCCACACGGCCTTCCAGACCACCCCGCGCCACGTGCGGGTCCTGGCCGAGCGGGGAGTCACCCAGATCAGCACCCTGGCCGTGGTCGACGGCATGCGCCTGACCCACCACCCGGAGCGGCTGGAGCGGGCGCTGGTCCAGACCGTGGTGCCCGAGCGGGTCCAGGCGTCGGCCCTCGACGCCGACGTGCGCAGGCGCAGCGCCCACGCGGTCCAGCACATCATGGCCCCCGGCCTGCCCGGCCCCATGGCCGGCCTGTTCCGCCTGGCGGTCACGGCGGACCTGACCTACCGGGCCCAGGTCCGGCGCATGCAGAAGACCCTCTCCCGGCTGCACGAGGCCGGCGTGCCGGTGGTGCTGGGCAGCGACACCGCGAACTGGTCGGTGCTCACCGGCTTCCCCCACGGCATGACCACCCTGCGCGAGGCCGAGCTGCTGGAGGAGGCGGGCCTGGACCCGATGGCCGTCATCGTGGCCGGCACCTCGCGTGCGGCCAAGCTGCTCGGCGTGGCGGATGACCGAGGCACCGTGGCCGTGGGGCAGCGGGCGGACCTGGTGATCCTGGCCGACGACCCGCTCCAGGGCCTGGAGGCGGTCTGGAGCGTGCAGTGGACCGTGAAGGACGGGGTGGCAAAGACCCCGGCGGAGTGGATGGCCCCAGGGTCAGGCCCGGCGCCGCAGGCCCAGCCCGAGCAGGCCGAGCAGCCAGAGACCGCCGCTCCCTGACGCGCTGGTGCAGGCGAGCGACCCCTCGGCGCTCTCCTCGAAGCAGTCCGGGTCCGGCGCCAGACAGTCGGCGTCGCAGACCCCGTCGCTGTAGCGGGCGTTCACGTGGCAGAGGTCCAGCGTGCCGTGCTGCTCGAGCACGTGGTCCATGATCCAGTCCTGGACGAGGTCCACCCGGGTGCTGCCAGAGCTGTTCACGCACTGGCTGTCGCCCCAGGAGTGCACGCCCACCACCACGGGGCCGTCGGCGGTCTCCAGGACCTGGGGGCCCCCGGAGTCGCCAGAGCAGATGTTCGCCTCTTCGACGTTGGTGCTGGAGTAGGAGACCAGGAACATCTCGTCGAGGGTGTCGACGGTCAGCGCGGCGGAGTGCTTCAGCCCCGACTCGTTGCGCTCGGTGAGCGCCGTAGCCGATGCTCGTGACGGTCTCGCCCTCGATCTCGGTGGTGAGCTCACCGCGCTGGAACCGCAGGGGCGCCACCGGGGCGTCCTCGTCGAGCACGAAGAGCGCGACGTCGAACTCGCCCAGGTCCTGGTCGCCACCGGGCCGGACGCTGGACTCCAGCGGCACGTAGTCGGGGTGGATGAAGGCGTCCTCGAAGCCCAGCTGGTGTGCCGGGTCGCCCACCTCGCGGCCGAAGTAGGCGCTGCCCAGGGCCACGATGGCCTCCACCGAGAAGTCCGCCCCGCAGTGGGCGGCGCTGAGCACCAGGCGCGGGGTGATGACCGTGCCCGTGCAGGCGCTGATGGCGTACTCACCACCGCCGGCGCCGAGGGAGACCACCGCCTCCCAGCCGTCTTCGTCTTCGCCGTGGAAGATCTTGGGCGAGACGGCCAGGGCCGCCGGCAGGGTGAGGTGCCACATGCCTCCTCCCCTATCCGCGGCCCGGTGAGGCCCGCGTCAGATCTCGGCCAGGACCCGGGCCTTGGTCTCGTCGTACTCGGCCTGGTCGATGAGGCCCTCGTCGAGCATGGACTTCAGGCGGCGCAGGCGGGAGATGGGGTCCTCGGCGGGGGGCTCGGCCTCGGGGGCGGCCTCCTCGGTGGCGGCGTCGACCGCGTCGCCCGTGGCCTCGGCGGCGGCGGCCTTGGCCATGTCCTTGGCCTCGTCGGACTTCATCCTGGTGGGGTCGAAGCTCTGCTTCGCCTCCTTGACCGTGCGCTTGTAGAGATCCTTGAGCTCTTCGGAGGAGAGCTCGCCCTCCGAGGCGAAGTAGCGCTCGGCGACCGCCCCGATGGCCAGGGTGGTGGCATACATGAACGGGGCCGAGATCAGCCCGCCCAGGCCGGGCAGGAGCATCTTGGCCGCGGTGGTCGCCAGCCGACTGCCGACCATCGACACGCCGACGGTGGTGCCGATCTTGAGGATGATCTCGGTGGCCGAGTCCTTGGAGATGTCCGCGCCGTAGAGCTGGCCGATGCCCACGACCATGCCCACGTGGATGGGCATCACGGCCAGCACCTCGGTGCCTGGGATCGGGATGATCGTGAGGGCCGCGGCGGCATAGCCCGCGGTCTCGGTGAGCTTGCGGGCGCGTTCCTCGCGCTCCGACTCGTCGACGTCCTTGCCGATCAGATCCTCGAACATCCGCTGGAACATGGCTCTCTCCCTGGCCTGGGGTCTGCGCACTCTACCCCCAGGCAGCCCCCGCTATTGCACCTGGGCCTCGCGCTTCTCCACGAGGGCCATGGAAGTCACCTCAGGGGCCGCGTTGACTTGTCAACAGAGTTGATCACACCTGTGGAGAACCGGCGGGAAGCGACCACAGTGACACCGCCACGATGCCGACAGCGCCGGCCAGAGCGGCCCACACCACGGGTGCGGGGGCCACGTAGGCCCAGGCGGCCAGCACCGCCACCACCGCCAGCAGTCGCCCCTGCTCCAGCCGCCGGGCCCAGGCGCGGCGCTCGAACAGGCCGCCAAAGGCCATGGTGCTCAGCACGACCCAGGTCGCCAGCGCGGTGCTGACCCAGACCGGCGAGCCCTCCTGCAGGGCCATCACGGCGGTCGAGGCCGCGGCCACGGGCAGGAAGTGCAAGCCGACGTACCACCAGGTGCGGGGATCCTGGGGGGGTCGCCAGGGCTCGTGGGTGGCCCGGTCGACCTCGGGGATGTGCTTGGGGCCCTCGGGCGTCCACTCCGGAGGCTTCCACCAGACCCGCAGGCGGTCCAGGCCCCGGTAGGCCACCGACCGCCGGGCCAGGGCGGCGAAGACCTCGACCTGGGCCCAGACCGGGTTCCGGCTCTCCAGCACCGCGACGGTGCCGTAGACCGGCTCTTCCTCCTCGGCGGTGAAGGTCCCGAACATCCGGTCCCAGACGATCAGGATCCCGGCGTAGTTCTTGTCGATGTAGGCCGGGTTGATGCCGTGGTGGACCCGGTGGTGGGAGGGGGTGTTGAGGATCCACTCCAGCGGGCCCAGGCGGCCGATGCAGCGGGTGTGGAACCAGAACTGTCCGACGGTGTTGATGGCGACCGAGCCGGCGTAGACCTCGACGGGCAGCCCGATCAGCGCCAGGGGCAGGTAGAAGACCCAGGTGGTGGCGCTGGTGAACCAGGACTGCCGCAGGGCGACGGCCAGGTTGTACTCCTGGCTCTGGTGGTGCACGACGTGGGTGGCCCAGATCCCGTTGATCCGGTGCGAGGCCCGGTGCCACCAGTAGTAGAAGAAGTCGACGGCGAAGAAGGCCAGGACCCAGGCGAGCGGGCCCTCGAAGGTGGTGATCCGGGCGTGCTCGAGGACCCAGGCGTACGCGGCGAGGGTGAGGCCGATGTAGAAGCCGTTGGTGACCGACTGGCCGATGCCACAGGCGATGTCGGTGACCGAGTCGTCGAAGCGGTGGGCCTCGATGCCCTGCCAGCGGGAGACCAGGACCTCCGCCAGGATGAGGAGGAAGAAGAAGGGGACGAAGAGGGCGATGAGACCGGCGTCCATGGGGGGAGGGTAGCGCCTGCGGGGTCGAGTCGGGCCGGGGAGAAGGGTTAGGTGCGGGACATGGGCACGCTGGCGTCGCTGCACGCGGAATTCGAGTCGATCGTCGGAGCCAGCCTCGCGCTCCCCGACGCCTACGAGCAGCGTGCCACGGGCTTCGTCGCGCACATCGCGGCGGCGGGCCTGCACCCGGAAGCCCTCCGGCGGCGGAACCTGATCGCGCACGTCAACCGCAAGTTCCGCTTCAACCGGAGCGGGATCGCCGGGGTGTACGCAGCGGCCGCCGCCGACGGCCGGACCTTCAACTACCACGAGAAGAAGGCCATCGAAGGGGCCTTCGATCGGGGCGATGCGGAGGCGTTCACCGAGGCGCTGGCGCAGGCGGGCTGCGACCCGGCCGCCCGGGATCGACTCGCCGAGGAGTTCAGTCCCATCTCGCCGTCGGAGACCTTCCGCAGGCTGCGAGCCGAGCTGGCGTCGCCGTCGCACCTCCGGCGGAGCAAGGGAGACCGCCCGATCGACCAGCAGATCCTGCTGGCGGCCTTCTCGGCCTACCTGTTCGGGTGCGTCGAAGCCCCGGTGGCCCACGGGTTCTTCGACGAGGAGAGCGGGGAGACGCCCTACACGTCGAGCTTCTGGCGACACCTGCAGCAGATCACCCCACAGCTGTACTCCCGGGGCCGCACCCTCGACGTGGTGCGGGTTCGCTCGGATGAGAGCCTCTCCTCGCAGTACACGGCGCTCCGGGGTCGGACCCTGGCCCTGGTCCAGGACAGCTTCGCCCAGCTGTGCAACCACGGGCACCTCGCGGTGTGGATCGAGCCGGTGGCCGCAGGCGGGCGCTCCGTGACCTGGGAGCTGGCCTCGGACCTGATCCTGTTCGCCGAGAAGCACCTCTGCCACCGGGTGGACCGCGGGTACTTCCGCTGGAAGCAGATCGATCGCCAGACCACGGCGGTCGTGTCGACCCTCGACCCCGAGCAGGCCCGGTTCGAGCTGGCGAACGAAGGCTTCACCTATCGGGACACCTATGTCTGCCCCCCGGCCGAGGGGTCTGCTCTCGGCACCGAGTCCCTGCTGCTGGTCTTCCAGAAGAACCAGCGCGACGAGACGGTCATCCCGTGTCCCGCCTGTCGCTCCCGCGCCGTGCGCGGCAACTCGTACCCCACGCTGGGGGTCCGGTCCTGGGAGTGCAAGAACGTGCTCTGCCCCGACCGGAGCAAGTACAACCGGGGCAAGCGGTACTCGTTCCGCGCCCTGCTGATGCAGGAGGCCATCGAGGCGCCCGACGCCCAGGTTCCCCCGAGCTCTGTGCGGGCCTGGTCCAAGGACTACCAGCCCGGCCGCACCTTCGAAGAGGCCGTGGAGATGCTCATCCGGCACTACTCCCTGCCGGGGGACGGCGTGGCCCTGGACGGCGAGGTCGCGCCCGGGACCACGCGTCTGGGCCGTAGGGTGGTGGCGCTCCAGCGACAACAGAGCCGGGCCCTGGAGGCCGAGGGCTTCTGGGCCTCGCCGTGGTTCCACCGGTACGCCACCCCTCCGAGCACCCCGGTGGCCACCGCCGAGAGCACGCCGGTCTTCGAGCGAGAGGGCTTCCAGCTGATCAACGGGGACGCCCGCAGTCTCCCGACCCTCGCGTCGGCGAGCTTCGACGCCGCCGTCACCTCGCCGCCCTACTACAACGCACGCGAGTACGCGCAGTGGGCCAACCTCTACTGCCACATGCACGACATGCGGCTGGTGGGTGAAGAGGTCTTCCGGGTGCTGAAGCCCGGCGGGCTCTACCTCTACAACGTCTTCGACACCTTCGACAACGAGCGCACCATCGTCTTCTCCGCCATGGGAGACAAGCGCATCGCGCTCAGCTCGCTGACCCTCGACGCCTTCCGACGGGTCGGGTTCGTCTGCGAGGGCTCGATCACCTGGTACAAGGGCGAGATCGAGGGAAAGCGTGCCTTCAACGGGGGCAACTTCTCGCCCTACTACCAGGCGCCCCTGAACTGCTGGGAGCACATCCTGGTCTTCCGGAAGCCCGGGGGCTCGAAGTCCTTGCCCGATCTGCCGAGCGTGCTCGACGAGCAGCCGGTCAAGAAGATCGTGCGCGGCAAGAACGTGCACGGCCACACCGCTCCGTTCCCCGGGGCCATCCCCGGCCTGCTGGCCCGCATCCTCCCGCCAGGCTCCCGCGTGCTCGACCCGTTCGGGGGGAGCTGCACGACGGCGCGGGCCCTGGTCCCGGCCGGGCACGCCGTCACCTGTGTCGAGCGCAGCCCGGAGTACTGCCAGCTGTCCCTGCGCCTGTTCGACGCCGAAGCCACGGTGTCGCGGGCCACGGCGGGCCAGCTCAGCCTATTCGGCTGAGTCCTCGATGGACATCTGGCCTTCCCGGGCCAGCCAGATGGCCCGGGCCCAGGCCTCCTGGAAGCGGATGTTGGCCATGGTCAGGCCATAGGCCCGGCACAGGTCGTGGAACTCCTGTCCTGGTAGGTCGCTGGCTGTCGGGACAGCAGGATCCACATCACGGCGGCCTGGGTGGTCAGGTGGGTGACGCCGCCGTGCTTGTGGGACGGGCGACGCACGACATTGCAGCGCCGGCAGCGGAGGGCGAGGTTCTCGACGTGGTCGGCCGCTCCCGCGAGGTCCTTCTCGCCGGCGAGGATGCGCCCCCGCAGGTCCGTGGCCACGATGGTGAGGACGTCGGGGTCGGGAGTGCCCAGCCTGGGGGTCTTCTTCATCGCGTTGAGGATCAGGAGCTCGACGTGGACGAGCGAGACCTCGTCCCGGGAAGCCAGCTGCTCGCCGACCTCCTGGGCGGTCTTGCGCGGGATGATGTGATCGGCTTGGAGCGTGAGCAGCGTGGGGCAGTCCGCACAGTGGCCGTCCTGGTCGTAGAGCCAGGCCCGGACACCCTTCCAGCACTCCCGCTTCGGAAAGTGACGCTGGAAGGACTTGTTGGAGGCCTGGGCCGTGCCGACCTGGGGCGGATTCAGGGCCCCCAACAGCAGGGACCCGAGTTCCTCCCAGGTCGCGAGCCCCTCGTCGACCATGGCCTCGACCATGGCTCTCCAGTGTTCGGACTTCCAGTCATCGCTGCGATCGGGGAATTCTTCGAGGTCGATTGCCATGACGGCGGGTACCTCGATCCCCCGAGCCGCACCACACACTGAACACCCGTTCAGGTTATACTCTCCCGATGGCCTACGCCGAGCTCTGGTGCCAGTCCGCCTTCTCCTTCCACGAGGGCGCCTCCCAGCCCGAGGAGCTGGCGGAGAAGGCCTCGGAGCTCGGCCTCGCGGCCCTGGGCCTCGCCGACTGCGACGGCGTCTACGGCCTGGTCCGGGGCTGGAAGGCCGCCAGCCGGCTCAACCTGCGCTGCCTGCACGGCACGATGCTCTCGCCGCGACGGGATGTCTCGCTGGGCGCCGACAGCCCCGCCTTCCCCGAGATCCCGCTCTACGCCTGCACCGAGGGCGGCTGGAGCCAGCTCTGCGACCTGCTCACCCTCGGCAAGGCGCCGAGGGACCCGGACGGCCCCTGGGAAGGCAAGCAGCCCTACCGGATCGGCCTGGAGCCGGTCCTGGGCCACGCCGACGACGTCATCGCCCTGCTCCACCCGGACTGGCTCGACGACCCGGGCGAAGCCCTGGCCATCGCCGAGGCCTTCGGCGACCGGGTCTACGTGGCGTGCTGGCGCCAGCTGCTGCCGGCCGATGCGGTGGGCGTCGCCCGGGCTGAAGCCCTCTCCGAGCTGGTAGACCGCCCCCTCGTCGCCGTGAACCGGGTCCTGATGCACGACCCCGGCCGCAAGCGCCTGCAGGACGTCTTCCGCTGCATCAAGCACAAGCTCCCCCTCGCCGAAGCCGGCAAGCTGCTGGAGCCCAACGCCGAGCGCCACCTCAAGGGCCCCGGGGCCATGGGCGCCCTGTGGCGGGACCACCCGGACCGCCTGGCCCGATCCATCGAGATCGCCGACCGCATCCACTTCCACCTGGGCCAGCTCCGGTACAGCTACCCGCAAGAGGTCGTGCCCGAGGGCCACACGCCGCTGACCTGGCTCAGAGACCGGGTGGAGACGGGCATCGAGGAGCGCTGGCCGCGCGGGATCCCGCAGAAGGTCCGCAACCAGGTTGAGCACGAGTTCCGGCTCATCGACAAGCTCGACTTCGCCACGTACTTCCTCACCGTCTACGACATCGTCCAGATGGCCCGGAGTCGCGAGATCCTGTGCCAGGGGCGGGGCTCCGCCGCCAACAGCGCCATCTGCTACTGCCTGGGCATCACCGCGGTGGATCCGGAGCGCTCCAACCTGCTCTTCGAGCGCTTCCTGAGCGAGGAGCGGGGGGAGCCCCCCGACATCGACGTGGACTTCGAGCACGAGCGCCGGGAAGAGGTCATCCAGGACGTCTACGACAAGTACGGGCGGGACCGGGCGGCCATGGTCAACGAGGTGATCAGCTACCGGCCCCGGAGCGCCGTCAGAGACGTGGGCAAGGCCCTGGGCCTCTCCCTGGAACAGGTCGACCGCCTGGCCAAGACCCTGAACTACTGGTCCCGGGGCCCGATGCCCGAGTCCCTGGTCACCGAGGCCGGCCTGGACCCCGACGACCCCGCCGTGCACGCCACCCTCGCGATCTGCGAGGACATCCAGGGCTTTCCGCGGCACGTGAGCATCCACGTGGGCGGCTTCGTCATCGCCGAAGGCTCCCTCCGAGACCGCTGCCCCATCGAGCCGGCGACCATGCCGGACCGCACGGTCATCCAGTGGGACAAGGACGACGTCGACGCCGTGGGCTTCGTCAAGGTCGACGTGCTGGCCCTGGGCATGCTCTCGGCCATCCGCAAGTGCTTCGAGCTGGTCGAGGACCACCACGGCCGCACCCTGCCCCTGGCGACCCTGCCCGCCGAGGACCCCCACGTCTACGACACCGCCTGCCGGGCCGACACCATCGGGGTCTTCCAGATCGAGTCCCGGGCCCAGATGTCCATGCTGCCCCGGCTCCAGCCCCGCACCTTCTACGACCTGGTCATCGAGATCAGCATCGTGCGGCCCGGCCCGATCCAGGGCGGCATGGTGCACCCCTACCTGGACCGCCGGGACGGCCTCGAGCCGGTCCGCTACGCCCACCCCAAGCTCGAGCCCATCCTGAGCCGCACCCTGGGGGTCCCGATCTTCCAGGAGCAGGTCATGGAGATGGCCATGGCAGTGGGCGGCTTCGGCGCCGGCGAGGCGGACGCTCTCAGACGCGCCATGGGCGCCTGGCGCAAGCGGGGCGGCCTGGAGCCCCTGGTGGCCAAGCTGATGGGCAACCTGCAGCAGCAGGGCATCTCCCGGGAGTACAGCCAGCAGATCGCCAAGCAGATCCTGGGCTTCGGCGAGTACGGCTTCCCGGAGTCCCACGCCGCCAGCTTCGCCCTGCTGGTCTATGTCTCCCTGTACCTCAAGACCTACTACCCGGCGGCGTTCTGCGCGGCGCTGCTCAACTCCCAGCCGATGGGGTTCTACAGCAGCTCGAGCCTGGTGGGCGACGCCCGGCGCCACCACGTCGAGGTCCGCCCGGCGCGGCTGCACGCCAGCGCCTGGGACGCCACCCTGGAGCCCGACGGCCAGGTGGACCCGCTGGTGGGCGGCACCGAGGGCATCGAGGCCCGGGGGGTCGCCCTGCGCCTGGGACTGCGGGAGGTGAAGGGACTGGGCGAGGAGGAGGGCCTGCGCATCATGGAGGCCCGCAGCGCTGGCGGGGCCTTTCGCGGCGTGGCAGACCTGGCGAGACGCGCCAGCCTGGATCGCGGGGCGCTGTCGGCCCTGGCCCGGGCCGACGTGCTCGCGGATCTCGGTCTGTCCCGGCGAGAGGCGGTCTGGGCCGTCGAGGGCCTGTGGACGAAGAGCACCCCGCTGCTGGAGGGCCTGGCCAGCACGGACGACGGCGAGCGGCTGCCCATCGCCACCCGCTTCGAGGAGATGCAGCTCGACTACAAGTACGTGGGGCTGTCCCTGGGGGCCCACCCCATCGGGCTGGCCCGGCCCTGGCTGGAGCAACGCGGGGTGGTGCCGATCTCGCGGCTCCTGGAGCTCGAGCCGGACCGGATCGTCAAGATCGCGGGGCTGGTGACCAGCCGGCAGCGGCCGATGACCGCCAGCGGGGTGGTCTTCATGTCCCTGGAGGACGAGACCGGCCTGGCCAACGTGGTGGTCTGGCCCAAGGTCTTCGAGTCTCAGCGCAGGGTGGCCCGGGGCGAGAACCTGGTGATGGTGACCGGCAAGCTCCAGCGGTACAACGAGGCCGTCTCCATCGTGATCTACCGCTTCCGCAAGATCCCCCAGTCGGCCTGGGGAGAGCTGAACGAGCTCGCCGTGAAGCCGCCGGAGTTCGACAAGGACAGCCGAGACTTCCGTTAGAGTCTCGGGCGTGTCCCCTCTCCTCCTCCTGCTCGCCTGCGGCGGTCCCCAGGACCCGACCGAGTTCCTCGACACCGGCGAGCTGATCGACCAGGATCAGGACGGCTACGGCGCCAAGGAGGACTGCAACGACCTGAGCCCCACGACCTACCCGGGGGCACCGGAGACCTGTGACAGCCGGGACGAGGACTGCGACGACATCGTCGACGAAGACGCCGGCCCCGCGTGGTACCTCGACGCCGACGACGACGGCTACGGGGACCCGGACAGCAGCCAGACCGCCTGCACTGCGCCCACGAGCCACGTCTCCAACGCCGACGACTGCGACGACGAGGTCGCGACCACCAACCCCGGCGCCGCCGAGTCCTGCAACGACACCGACGACGACTGCGACGAGGCGGTGGACGAAGCCGGCGAGGCCGAGACCTTCTACCGGGACGCCGACGAAGACGGCTACGGCACCCCGAGCGACACGGCCGCCGCCTGCACCGCCCCCAGCGGGTACGTCGACAACAGCGACGACTGCGACGACACCGACGACGGGGTGAACCCCGACGCCGAGGGCGACTGCTCCGGTGAGGACCTCGACTGCTCCGGCTGGATCGAGTTCGACGAGTCCCCGGGCAACAGCGCCGACTGTGTCGGTCGCTCCTGCCTGGAGCTGCTCGACGCCGCCGACGCCCCGATGTCCGACGGTCTGTACTGGCTCGACCCCACCGTCTCGAACAACCCCTTCGAGGCCTGGTGCGACATGTCCACCGACGGTGGCGGCTACACCTTCTACAAGGTCGACGCCCCCGGGAGCACCAGCGCCGACACCGCCGAGCGCGAGTGCAACGAGCGCGGCCTGAACCTGTTCATCCCCCGGACCGAGCAGCACCTGGCGTCAGCCTGGGTGGTGGCCAACGACACGGCCGCGGGCGGCGAGGCCTCCTACGAGTACCTGACCATCATGGGCATCTACCCGGACTGGAACGGCGCCACCTGCTCCAACAAGGCCTTCACCTCCGACTCCAGCGACTGCGACTGGTCGGCCCGGGACGGCCGCGGCTTCTGGGTGAGCGAGCTCACCACGATCAGCGAGCCCAACGGCGACAACGACCAGAACTCGAGCATGACCTACTCCTTCGACGCCGACGGCAACGTCACCTGGTACAACGACACCCGCTGGCCCGGTGGCGAGTCGGCACACTTCCTCTGCAGCCGTGGGGACAAGTAGCGACAGCGTGACCGTGCGCGTGCGCAGCGGAGTGCCGGCCGACCCCGAGCTGCGACCCGCCGCGCTGCGCACGGGTCGGCGACTGCGCCGCGCCTTCCGAGGCGACCGCCCGGTGCGAGTGACGGTCAACGACAACCGTCGGGACATGGTGCGCTGCACCTGGCACTCGGACGAGGTCCGGGTCTCCGTCCACTGGACCATCGCCGGCGAGGCCGACCTGCTCGCCCGCTACCTGGCCCGCAAGGACATCAGCGCCCTGCACGCGCTGCGGGCGCTCAACCGGGACCGGGCACTGCGCCGCAGCCGCGGCCCCCTGCGGCCCCAGGGCCAGGTGCACGATCTCGCCGTGCTCCTGGCCGAGGTCCAGGCGGCCTGCTTCCCACACGCTGTCCCGGCGGACATCACCTGGGGCCGGCGGGGCGCCCGACCCCAGCGGGCTCGCCGTCGCACGCTCCGGCTGGGCTCGCGGGACGTCTCGGGCCTGGTGCGCATCCACCCGGTCCTCGACTGCGCCAGCGTGCCGGCCTGGTTCGTGCGCTTCGTGATCTTCCACGAGGTGCTCCACGCCGTGCACCCTCCCGAGACCCTGCCGAGCGGCCGGCGCCGGGTCCACACCCGGGCCTTTCGCCAGGCGGAGCGCGCCCACCCGGACCACGACCGGGCCCAGGCCTGGAAGAACGAGCACCTCCCGCGCCTGATCCAGCGCTCAGGGGAGGGCCTCGCCCGGCGGTGAGTGGCAGTCCGGCGGCGCCCCGGCCTCGGCCGGCGGCTGCCGCATGCCCAGGGCCAACCCACCGGCGACCAGCACGCCGACCGCCAGTGCCCGTCGCGTCCACGGCCGGGCCCGGGTCAGCCGGTGCAGGGCCTGGCTCGCCACCACCAGCCCCGGCAGGGTGCCGACCCCGAAGGCGAGCATCAGCCCGACCCCGGTGAGCGGGCTGCCCGAAGCCACCGGCAGGGCCAGGGCGGCGTAGACCAGCCCGCAGGGCAACAGCCCGCTCAGGGCGCCGAAGGCCACCGGCGCCGCCGGCCCCAGGCGGCGCACCTGTCCCGCGGCGCGCCCCAGCCAGCGCGGCGGCGAGACGGCGGGTCCGAAGCCGGCCAGCCGCGCGGCGAACACCACGAGCAGTCCGCCCGCGAGGAGGGTGACCACCCAACCCGGGCCAGGCAGGGCACCGCCGGTGAAGCCCGCCGCCCCCCCCAGGGTCGCGTAGGTCCCCAGGCGACCGGCGTGCCAGCCGACCCGGCCCGCCCTGCCACCAGGCACAGCGAGCACCAGGCCACCGCACATGCCCACACAGTGCGGCGCGCCCAGCAGCCCCGAGGCAGCGGCGGCGATCCAGAGGGGCAGCCCGGTCAGGTCCATGCCCCACCCGAAGCACGAACCGTGCCCGCGGACTCCCCCAGCTGCCCTCCCCCATCTGACGGAGGAGCGTGCCGGATGGCCACCGATCCTGTGTGAGAAGCCACAGGCCGGTCGCCCGATCGGCCCGATTCGCGCCTGGCTCGGTGTGGCACGCCCCTTGCTCAGCGGGGAGGCGCATCCGGAGCGTGATCCGTGTCTTCCTCTGTCTCCCCGGCGCCCGTCTACGACGACGCCATCATCAAGAAGTTCTGCATCGCCACGGTGGTGTGGGGTGCCGTGGGCATGCTGGTCGGCGTGATCCTGGCGCTCCAGCTCGCCTGGTGGCCTGCCAACCTCGGCCTGGAGTGGACCACGTTCGGTCGGCTCCGGCCCCTGCACACCAACGCGGTCATCTTCGCCTTCACGGCGAACGGGCTGTTCGCGGGCATCTACTGGTCGATGCAGCGGCTGCTCAAGGTCCGGATGTGGAACGACATGCTGTCGAAGATCCACTTCTGGGGCTGGCAGCTCATCATCGTCTGCGCGGCGATCTCGCTGCCCTCGGGCTGGACCCAGGGCAAGGAGTACGCCGAGCTGATCTGGCCGCTCGACATCCTGATCGCCGTGATCTGGGTGGTGTTCGCCGTCAACTTCTTCGGCACCATCGCCACCCGCAAGGTCAAGCACCTCTACGTGGCCATCTGGTTCTACATGTCGATGGTCATCACCATCGCCGTGCTGCACATCGTGAACAGCCTGGCGGTGCCCGCGACCCTCACCCGCAGCTACCCGCTGTACTCGGGCATGACCGACGCCCTGGTCCAGTGGTGGTACGGCCACAACGCGGTCGGCTTCCTGCTGACCACGCCGATGCTCGGGCTGATGTACTACTTCCTGCCCAAGGCGGCGGAGCGGCCGGTCTACAGCTACCGGCTGAGCATCGTGCACTTCTGGTCCCTGGTGTTCCTGTACATCTGGGCCGGACCGCACCACCTGCTCTACAGCGCCCTGCCCG
>CAYFPX010000110.1:14656-25680 GCA_964344945.1 uncultured Enterobacterales bacterium | reverse complement strand
CGGCCACGAGATCTACGGCCTGCTCGACGTGTACCGGGACCTGTCCGGCCCCTACGTCATGTACGGCGACCTGCGGATCGTGCGCCCGGACGGCACCGAGGTCCACCAGGACTCCGACTATGTCTCGGCGACCACCAGCAGCAGCGCCGGGTCGGGCCAAGACAGCTGGAGCGGGGTGCTGACCGGCTCCTTCTGGGACGGGGGCGCCGACCCGGCGGCCTGGCGCAGCGACATCCAGACCCTGAACCTGTCCCTCTACGCGGTCACCTACCGCAGCGGCGAGCGCTACCTGCTGATCGGCGGCTCCGGCGAGGCGGTGATCGGGGACCTGACCGCCTTCACCATCCCCCACGCCCTGGCCTGGAAGAGCGACTCCCCCTGCCCGACCGAGCTGGCCAACGGCCTCCAGGTGCGGCTGGCAGACGGCCGCTGGGTCGACGTGATCACCGACGTCACCAGCGACCAGTACGGCGACGCCCAGGAGCTCGTGGGCACCTGCGACGGCTGCGCCACCGCGTGGCTCGACGGCGAGGAGCTCGGCCCGGTCTGCCTGGACCTGACCACCCTGCTCTGGGACGCAGGAGACGCCCCGTGGTGAGCGCGCTCTGGCTCCTGGCCTGCGCCGGCGGCCCGACCGGCACGACCGCCCCGGTGGACTCGGACCCGGTCCCGGTGACCGAGACCGACGACAGCGCCCCCCCCACCGACACCGCCCCCACCGAGACCGGCGACACCGGCCAGGAGTGGGCCCGCCTGACCGACGCCCAGCTGCTGACCCGGCTGTCCCTGGACCTGCGCGGCACCCGGCCGACCCTGGCCGAGCTCGACCGCGTGGCCGCCGACCCCGCCGAGCTCGACGTGCTGGTCGACGAGTTCCTCGACGACGAGCGCTTCGCCGATCGGCTCCTGCCGATCTTCGACGCCATCACCCACACCGACACCCGCAGCTTCTGGGTGAACTTCGGCGACCTCTTCGGCGAAGGCTGGGACTCGGACTTCACCCGGGAGGTCCCGATCTCCGTGGGCCAGGAGCCCCTGCGCCTCATCCGCCAGGTCATCGTCGAGGACCGGCCCTGGACCGAGGTGGTCACCGCCGACTGGACCATGGCGGACCATCACCTCGCGCGGATCTACCCCGTGGACTACCCCGACGGCGCCACCGGCTGGCACCCGGTCACCTGGACCGACGCCCGCCCGCCGGGGGGCCTGCTGGTGAGCTCGGGCTTCTATCAGCGCTACATCAGCCAGGGTGTGAACTACCAGCGGCGACGAGCCAACGAGCTGAGCCGCATCCTGCTCTGCCAGGACTACCGAGGCCGCACCATCGAGTTCTCCCGGGAGTCGGGCATCTCCGACGCCGAGTCCACCCAGGCCGCCACCCAGGAGTCCGAGGCCTGCATCGGCTGCCACAACAGCCTGGACCCCCTGGCCAGCCACCTCTGGGGCTTCGACTGGTACGCCTACGGCCTGCTCGACCAGCTCGCCTACCACCCCAGCAAGGAGCTGGACTGGCAGGACACCACCGGCGTCGCACCCGCCTACTACGGCCAGGACAGCCAGGGCCTGCAGGACCTGGGGCACCTGATCGCAGGGGACAGTCGCTTCCCCAACTGCGTCGTCACCCAGGTCATGGCCACCCTGCTCCAGGAGCCCGTGCTCACGGAGGACCTGGACCGCTACAACCACCACCGCGAGGCCTTCCTGGCGTCGGACCTGCGCGTGAAGGCCCTGTTCCGCTCGGTGCTGGCCGACCCGATGTACGTGGCCGCGATCGACAACCCCGACGCCCGGTCCAGCGCCCGGCTCATCACCGCCGACATGCTGCGCACCAGCGTCGAGGACCTGACGGGCTTCCGCCTGGAGTACGACGTGCAAGGCGAAGGGCCCATCCTGGACCTGCCGGACTGGCGGGTCATCGGCGGCGGCACCGACGGCCTGGAGGTGCTCAGCGCCACCGCCTCGGTGCACATGCCCCTGGCGCTCCTGCACGCCCGCATCAGCGAGGTCTCCGCGATGGACGTGGCCCTGCGGGAGCTCGCCGTGGAGGCCGGCGAGCGCAGCCTGTTCACCGAGGTCGAGGCCGACCAGTCTCCCGCGACCCACCCCGACCAGGCCGCCGCCCAGGTCCAGCGCCTGCTGCGGCGGGTCCTGGCCGAGGAGGCCGCCGCGGACAGCGCCCGGGTGGCCGAGCTGCTGGCGCTGTGGGAGGCCGCCTGGCTCGCCGAGGGCAGCAACTGGCAGCTGGCGGACGAAGCCGAGCGACGGGCCGCCGCCTGGGCCGCCGTGCTCGCCGCGATCCTGCGTGACCCCACCTTCCTGGTCTACTGATGCGACGAAGAGACTTCCTCGGAGCGACCGCCACGGGCCTGGCGGGTCTGGCGCTGCCCGCGCGAGCGGCCACCTCGTCCGCAGACCGCCTCTTCGTCTTCCTGCTGTGCGGCGGCGGCTGGGACCCGGCCATGGTCTTCGCCCCCGGTGAGGGCGACCAGGTAGACCGGGAGTCCGACAGCACGACCGCCACCTTCGGCGGCCACACCTGGGTCTCCAACCCCAGCCGCCCCAATGTCGACGCCTTCTTCGAGACCTGGGGCGACCGCAGCCTGCTGATCAACGGTCTCGAGGTGCGCAACGTCGACCACACGATCTGCACCCACCTGGCCAAGACCGGCGACACCGGCGGCGACCGACCGGACTGGGCGACCATCCTGGCCCATGCCCGCGCCGACGACTTCATCATTCCCCACCTGGCCCTGGGCGGGCCCGCCTATGCCGGGGACTTCCCCACGTCGGTGGTGCGGGTCTCCGGTGGCAACGGCATCTCCGACATGCTCGGCGGCAGCCTGATGAACTACTCGGAGCGCTCGGTCCCGGGCTTCGAGTCCCGCAGCCTGCTCGACGAGTTCGCCGAGGCCCGCGCCCAGGCGCTGATCGACACCGGCGCGATCGGTCGCCGGGCCACCCTGCTGGCGGACCACGCCCGCAGCCTGGACGTCATGAAGCAGGCCGAGCCCTTCCGCCAGAACCTGCGCAGCTCCTCGGACCTGGGCATCCAGGTGTCCAACGCCGTCGAGGTCCTGCGCCTGGGCCTGTCCCGCTGCGTCAGCCTGAGCCAGACCTACAGCGGCTACGACAGCCACACCGACAACACCTACTACCAGGACTACTACCTCAAGGGCCTGTTCGACACGCTGCACGACCTGCTCGACGCCCTGGCCTCCACCCCCGGGCCCGCCGGCGGGGTCCTGCTCGACCAGACCACCGTGGTGGTCCAGTCCGAGATGGGCAAGACGCCCCAGTGGAACAGCAGCGGAGGCAAGGACCACTGGCCCTTCACCTCCACGATGATCTGCGGCGCCGGTGTGACCACCGACCGGGTCGTCGGCGCCTTCGACGACGCCCTCAGCGGCCTGCCCGTGGACCTGGCCACCGGCGAGCGCAGCGACAGCGGCACCCTGCTCACCGCCACCAGCATCGGCGCCACCCTGCTGGCCCTGGGCGACGTGGACCCCGGCGACTGGAACCTCGACGCGGACCCGCTCCTGGGGGTGCTGACGTGATCGGTGCCTGGCTCCTGCTGGCCTGTGGCGGCGACGGCTCCGGAGACTCCGGCGGTGCACCCGTCACCACCGCGGACTCCGCCGACCCGCCGACGGACAGCGCGTCCCCCACGGAGACCGCCGACACCGGCGAGCCCGTCGATCCGGCCTGCGTCGACGCGCCCCTCATCACCTACGCCACCTGGGGCGAGGGCTTCGTCACCTTCACCTGCCAGGGCTGTCACGGCTCGGAGAGCGAGGAGCGCTTCGGCGCCCCGGAGGGCGTGCACTTCGACGACCACGACGCCGTGCTCACCTGGCTCCCGCGCATCCGCGCCCGGGTCATCGGAGACGAAGGCGGCATGCCCCCAGCCGGCGGCGTGCCTGAGCTCGACCTGGAGTGGCTGCGGATCTGGATCGACTGCTGGGACGGTCGCTGACCGCTACTTGGCGCTCACCGCCCGGGTCTCCACGAAGGTGGGCGGCGCCGGGATGATGGTCTCGTAGTCCACCGTCACCCAGCCCAGGGTCTCCAACAGCAGGCAGAACCCGAAGCCCAGGTCCACCTCCCAGGGCCGGTAGCTGAACTTGGCGCTGATCGGGAACATGTGGTGGTTGTTCTGGTACCCCTCGCCGAGGATGAACAGGGCGGCGAAGAGGTTGTTGGTGGACTGGTCGGGGGTGTCGAAGTTCCGACCGCCGATGGCGTGGCCCAGGGCGTTGACTGTGCCGCCCTGGAAGGGGTGGCTCATCATGCCGAGGAACCAGGCCACGCCGAGCAGCCAGGCGCCGAAGGGCACGGCGATCAGCAGCGCCACCAGGGCGTGCAGCACGTAGGGCAGCCACCACAGGCGCTTGCGGTTGAGCCAGCTCAGCTCGAAGTCCAGGCCGTGGGCGTGGCGGGTGTAGCGCTCGTCGCCCCGGGCCAGGCCGCGGATGGTGTCCTCGTAGCTGCGCAGCTGCTCCAGCAGGATGCCGAAGATGCCGACGTTGACCGGCGAGTGCGGGTCGTCCGGCGTGTCGCTGTAGGCGTGGTGCATGCGGTGCATGACCGACCAGGCCTTGGGGTCCAGGCCGGTGACCCAGTTGCCCCAGACGATGACGTAGCGTCGCAGCAGCGGGTGGAGCTCCAGGGCCCCGTGGGCCAGGCCGCGGTGGTAGCCGATCGTGATGGTCAGCGCGTTCAGCAGGTAGGTCGCGAGAAAGACGACCAGGCAGAGCAGGAGGTACATCGGGCGGATCCTCTAAGCTACGGTCCCGTAAGTTACGCGGCCGTAGGTTACGCGCAAGTAACTTTCGGTACCGTAGGTTTCGGGAGAGCGCCCCGGAGGCCGGCTCAGGCGGAGCGGCGGGGCGTCCGGGTGAGCAGCCACAGGTCGTCTTCGGGCACGTCGTGGCACTCGATGGAGAGCCGGCGGCCGTCCTGTCGGGCGACCCGGCCCCGGAGCTGGATCCAGGTGTCCCGGCCCAGGCGCACGCTCAGGCGGATCCTGGGGGAGAGCGTCATGGCCTCGGGCAGGCGCAGGCGCAGGCGCACGCGAGACCCACTGGTGCGCACGGCCTGGCCGACCAGCCCGGGGTCGCGGGCGTCCACCTCGAGCATCAGCCGGTCGTGCGCCGCCGGAGCGGCGGGCAGGCGCGGGCGGCGCCGGCGCGAAGGCTCCGTGGCCATCGAGCTGGGCTCCGGGGCGGGTCTGGACGGTGCGCTGTGGCTGTGCAGCGCGACCACCTGACCGGGGTCCGGCGCGCGGCCGACCCCCAGGGCCTCGTGCATGCCGGCCTGGTCTTCGAGACCCACGCCGCTCCAGTCCACCCGGTGGAAGAACCAGCTGCCCCCGGCGCCCTTGAGCCGCTTGGAGCCGACCTGCGCGACCACCAGCTCCAGGTCCACCGAGCCGTGCATGCCGCCCAGATCGAGCCGCGCCCGAGCCCGGCTCGACAGCTTCAGCGGCCGCACCAGCAGGAGCTGGAGCGCGTCGTCCTGGACCCGGACGATCAGGCCTTCCTGGATGCCCTCGGGGGTCTGCACGACCACCGTGTAGGGGCGCTTCAGCTGGGACGCGGTCCACACCTGGGATCCGTCGGACCGAGGTGGGGAATCCTGAAGCACAACTCTCCGGATCTCCGAGCCGTTAGGATCCAGGCCATGCCCCGCTCCAAGCGACTCACCGGTGCCCAGCGTCGGGTCCAGCTGATCGAGGTCGGCTGCCAGGTCTTCGCCGAGCACGGCTACGCCGCCACCTCGGTGGAGGAGATCGCCCGGGCGGCCCAGGTCTCCAAGCCCATCATCTACGAGCACTTCGGCGGCAAGGAGGGGCTCTACGCGGTCATCGTCGACCGGGAGATGGAGACGCTCTACAACACCGTCGCCAAGGCCATCTCCGCGGGCACGCCGCGCAAGCTCTTCGAGCAGGCCGTCGCCGCCTTCCTGGACTACGTGGACGAGCGCCCCGAGGGCTTCGCCGTGCTCACCCGCACCAACCCGGTGACCGACGGCGGCTCCGGCATGAAGCTCGTCATGAGCGACGTCGGCGTGCGGGTCTCCGAGATCTTCGAGCAGGAGTTCGTCGAGGCCGGCTACGACCCGGCCTTTGCCCCCATCTACGCCCAGGGCCTGATCGGCATGGTGACCCTGGCCGGGCAGTGGTGGGTCGAGTCCAAGGAGCTGCCCAAGCATGAGGTCGCCCGCCACGTGGCGGCCCTCGGCTACATGGGGCTGCGGCACCTGCCGAAGGACCCGCACATCCCCAGCGAGTAGGCCCTCTACTCGACCGCCCGAGCTCCCATCTCCGACCACGCGTACAGGTCCCAGAGGGGCTCCATCCGGCCCATCACACCGGTCCGGGTGCCCGCTGTCGGGTCGAAGTAGACCTCCCAGACCATCTCCCCCGCCGGGGTGACCTCGCGGACCTCGGCGGAGATGCCGTAGTTGATGAGGGTGTTGCCGTCGTCCAGCCGCACCGAGTCCCCGACCTGCTCGGCGGAGTAGCCGAGTCCCTCGCCCCAGTTCCAGACCTGGCGCAGGACGTTGTCGGTCATGTCGACCTCGTACTCGCGCAGCTGGGTCTCCTCGCCCCAGTCCAGGGAGCTGGTGAGCAGCAGGGTGCCGCCCTGGACGAAGTGGGGGAAGTGCTGGGCGTAGAACCAGCTGTCCTCGGGCTCGAAGACATAGCTGTCCTCCAGGGTCTCGCCGAACCAGCGCAGGGGCGTGCCGTCGTCGGCGTCGAGCTCGACCACGGTGTGGTTCGAGAACCAGGACAACAGCAGGGTGTTGCGGTCGTCGTCGTAGTCGATGCTGTTGTGGTCGCAGCGACCGTTCTGACCCAGCGACATCAGCCAGGGCCGGGCGCTCCACAGGGTGGTCACCGAGCCGTCGGCCTCGCGGATCAGCACGTCCTCGCAGCTCTCGTCGGTGGCCGAGGGCCACACCAGCCGGCCACCAGGCAGCTCGTCGAAGCCGTGGGTGGCGCCGTCGACCTCGAAGCTCTCGGTCACGTCCAGGTCCAGCAGGAAGCGGTGGATCTCCCCGCCCCCGGAGAAGCGGGTCTCGTTGATCAGCAGGCTGCCGCCCTCGCGGGCCTTGCGCACGAAGGGGGACCAGTAGTTGGTGCTGAACTGGTGGTACCAGCGGTACCGGCCCTCGCGGTCGATGATCCCGGCAAACCAGTTGGCGAAGTTCGGGTCGTCGGAGGAGACGATGAACAGGTAGGGGAAGCCGTCGGCGCTGACCTCGTCGTACAGGGTCACGGACGCGCCGGGGATGTCGCCGGGCATCGACCAGGTGTCGGTGGTGGTCTCCTCGGAGACCTCCTCCGCGCCGTCGAGGTCGGCGTGAACCCGCCAGGTCACCGCCGTGGTCTCGGTGAGCCCGAGCAGCCAGAGGGTGTTGTCGCCGGTCGTGCCCTGGACCTTCGGGGTGCTCAACCACACGTCGTCGCCCAGGTGGTACTCCGCCCAGAGCAGGGCGTCCTGGGCCAGGGTCGCGCTGACCTCGATGCGGAGGACCATCAGCGGGTCGACCTTGCCCGAGACCTCGCCCAACAGCGGCTCGTCGCCGGTCGTGGTGCCGGTGTCGGTGTCCGTGTCCGTGTCCGTGTCCGTGTCCGTGTCGGCGTCGGTGTCGGCGTCGGTGTCGGTGTCGGTGTCCGTGTCGGCCTCCGTGGTCGGAGTGGGGTCGGAGCCGGTGTCGTCGAGGGTGACGGCGCCGCCGGAACAGGCGGTCCAGAGTGCGGTCAGGGTCAGCGTGAGCACGGGTCCTCCAGGGTCCGCTCCCGCGGCCCTGAAGACCTATGACATGCCGGACCGGGGCCGTGCGTCAGGCGCCCGTGAAGCCCTGCACGATGGCGGGCACGACCGCGGGATCCGCCAGGGTGGAGACATCGCCCAGCTCGTCGGAGCGGCCCTCGACCACCCGCCGCAGGATGCGCCGCATCACCTTGCCGGAGCGGGTCTTGGGCAGGCCGGGGATGACCTGGAAGGCGTCGAGCCGGGCGTGGGCCCCGATCTGCTGGCGACAGGCCTGCTGGAGCAGGGTGTAGAGCGGATCGCCGGCGGCGTCGGAGCCGGGCTGGAGCACGACGAAGGCGTAGACCCCTTGCCCCTTGACCGGGTGGGGGAAGCCGACCACGGCGGCCTCGGCGACCTCGTCGCGCACGAGCAGGGCGGACTCGAACTCCGCGGTGCCCATGCGGTGGCCGGACACGTTGAGCACGTCGTCGACTCGGCCGGTGATCCAGTGGTAGCCGTGCGCGTCCCGCCGGCAGCCGTCGCCGGTGAAGTAGAGGCCCGGGCACTCGGAGAAGTAGGTGGCCACGAAGCGTGGGTGATCCCCCCAGACGGTGCGGGCCTGGCCGGGCCAGGGCTGCTCCAGGCACAGCCGGCCGCTGCCGGGGCCGCGGACCCGGTGGCCCTGGTCGTCGATGAGCACCGGCTGGATGCCCGGGAGCGGCCGGGTCGCCGAGCCAGGGGCGGTGGGGGTGGCCGGCGCGACAGGGCTGATGCAGATCCCCCCGGTCTCGGTCTGCCACCAGGTGTCGACGATGGTGCAGCGGCGCGTGCCGACCACGTCGAAGTACCACTGCCAGGCCTCGGGGTTGATGGGCTCACCGACCGTGCCCAGGACCCGCAGGCTGCTGCGGTCGTGGCGGGTGACCAGGTCATCGCCGCAGGCCGCCAGGGCCCGGATGGCGGTGGGCGCCGTGTAGAAGATCGTGATGCCGTGGCGGGCGACCAGGTCCCAGTAGCGGCCCGCGTCCGGGTAGAGCGGGGTGGACTCGAACATCACGGTGGTGGTGCCGTTGGCCAGCGGGCCGTAGACGATGTAGCTGTGGCCGGTGATCCAGCCGACGTCGGCCACGCAGCCGAACACGTCGTCAGGCCGGAGATCGAAGACCGTCCGGTGGGTCCAGGCGGCCCAGGTGAGGTACCCGCCGCAGGTGTGCACCACGCCCTTGGGGCGGCCGGTGCTACCCGAGGTGTAGAGGATGAACAGGGGATCCTCGGCGGCGCAGGGCACCGCCGGGCAGTCCGGCGACGCGGCGGCGACGGCGGGGGCCCAGTCCACGTCGCGGCCGTCCTGCCAGGCCACGTCGGCACGGGTGCGGCGCAGGACCAGGCTCTTCTGGATGGTCGTGTCGCCGGCCAGGGCCTCGTCGGCCACGGCCTTCAGCGGCACGATCCGGCCCCCGCGCAGGCCCTGGTCCTGGGTGACCAGCACCTCGGCCTCGCAGTCGGCGATGCGGTCCCGCAGAGCCTCGGCGGAGAAGCCGCCGAACACCACCGAGTGGATGGCCCCGAGGCGGGCGCAGGCGAGCATCGCGATCGCGGCCTCGGGCACCATGCCCATGTAGACGATGACCCGATCGCCCTTGTCCACGCCCAGCTCCCGCAGGACGTTTGCGGTCCGGCAGACCTGGTCCAGCAGCTGGGCGTAGCTGAGGCTCCGGGTGTCGCCGGGCTCGTCCCCCTCCCACAGGATCGCGGCGCGATCCGGCTGGGTGGCAGCGTGTCGATCCAGGCAGCTCTCGGTCACGTTCAGCACGCCGTCGCTGAACCAGCGCAGGGGCGCCTCGGCGATGGTGTGGAAGCTGCCCTCGAGCCCCCGGGTGGGCGGGGTCTGCCAGGCGATGGACCGGCGGGTCTCCACGAGCCAGGTGCCATCCGGGTCGTCCCGGGCGGCGAGCCAGTGCTCCCGCCAGGAGTCCAGGTCGCGGATGGGATTGGGAGAGTCCGCGGAGACGCGGGCGGGCACGGGCACGTGATCGGACATGCCGAGTGCCTAATGCTCCGGACTCACTCTTCCCAGAGGGTCACCACCCCCGACTCCCCGAGCACCCACTCCGGGTCCAGGGACCAGCGCCACAGGGGGTCTCCGCCGCGCTCGAGCTCCTCCAGCACGCCCTCCTGACCGTAGTTCACCAGCACGTTCCGATCGGCCAGCGGGGCGACGCGGCCCAGGGCCTGGGAGGTGTAGGGGCTGTCGTCGCGGCCGCTGTTCCAGACCTCGGCCGGCGGGTCCAGGGCCAGGTCCAGCTCGGCGGCGTAGCTGAGGCCGGGTGCGCCTTCGCCGCTGTTCACGAAGACCATGATCCGGTCCGTGCCGGACCAGACCGGGCTGTGGAGAGCGGCGATGCGGGTGTCCGCGTCTTCGAGGGCCAGGCCGTCGAGGGTCCACAGGATCCCGCCGCTCTGGACGTCGACCTCGACCACGCTGGACAGGCCCAGGAGCGAGATCAGCACCTTGTCGCCGTCACCGTTCAGCGCCAGGCCGTTGGCGTGGCTCCAGTCCTTGGCGCTGCCGTAGTAGGCGGTGTCCCAGGTGAGACCGTCGTCGCTGACGTCGAGGGTGGACCAGGCGGACCAGAGCGTCGTGGTGCTGCCGTCGGCCAGGAGCCTCACCAGGCGGTCCCCGACCACCTCGGTGGACTCGCCGGCGACAGGCCCCAGGTCGTCGACGAGGCGGGTGTCGGTCTCCAGCCAGCCGGGCAGGCCGTCGTCGAAGAGCACCAGGTCGTGGTGGGCGTCCGGGGCGTGGATCACGTCGCCGATCTCGCCGTCGGCCCCGATGAAGGCCACGACGGCGGCCCCCGGGGTGCCGACCTCGGGCTCCTGGAGGGTCCAGACCCCCTCGGGCAGCCACTCGGCCGCGGCGATCCGGTAGCCCTCCAGCGACGGGGCGAGCCAGACCGGCTGGCCGGCGCGCTGCAGCAGGGCCATGCCGCTGCGCAGGTCGTGCTCGGTCCCGGGGTCGCCGTACCAGGAAGCGAAGACGAGGCCGTCGACCGGATCGACCCCGCTGGGGGTCTCCACCAGCCCAGGCACGCCGCCGATCAGCAGCTCGCCGGTGGTGAGGGTCTCGGCCGGGCTGCAGACCAGGCCCGCGTCGGGCTCCAGCCAGAAGGTGACCACGGTGTGGGGCCCTGGACCCACCAGGAAGGCCTCGAAGCCGTGCGCGGTGGCCCGCCCCTCCGCCACGCGGGGGGTGAGGCC
>CAYFPX010000110.1:0-14646 GCA_964344945.1 uncultured Enterobacterales bacterium | reverse complement strand
GTAGCCGATGTCCCCGGCCGCGCCGGTCCAGGTCACGTGGATGACCGTGGGCATGTAGGGGCTCAGCGCGGCCTGCAGGTCCACCGTGGGAGTGCCGTCCCCGTCGTCCTCCGGCCCGCAGCTCGGGCCCCGGGGCCGGTCGATCCCAGGGGGTCCCGGCAGGCGCTCGCGCCCCTCCAGCGGCCCCGTGACCGCCGAGGCCTGGGAGGTGTCGACCGCCACCTCCGTGGGCTGGCAGGCGACCAGGGCGAGTGAGAGCGAGAGCAACCGACCTCCGCAGGCGAGTAGTGCCCCGACAACGGCCCTGTGACGTCAACTCGGTGTGAGCCGCGGTCAGGGTTCGGTCAGCGCCCCCAGCCGCTCTGGTCGAGCTCGGAGTCCGCTCGCAGGAAGACCGGGAATTCGCTCAGGGGGACGTCGAGGGTCTCGGTGGATCCGCCGCTGTAGGACTTCGTGTCGTCGAACAGGTAGACCCAGTCGTCGCCCGCGGGGAAGGTGAGGGTCCGAGACGTGCCGCTCTCCAGCATCGGGGCCACGAACAGGTCCGGCCCCAGCAGGTAGGTGTAGTCGTCCTTGGTGAGGAAGCTCATCAGGGGCTCGTCGGCGTCGAAGGCGGCGGCCCCTTGGTCCATCAGGTAGGGGATCAGGCTGTGGTGCAGCTCGACGAACCGCCGGTAGATGTCGGTGGTGGTCTCGTCGCCGACGATCCAGGGCTCGTGGTTGCCGCCGCCGTTCTCCATGATCGGGCTGAAGGCGCCGAGCTGGGCCCAGCGGGTGAAGACCTCGGGGCCTCGACCGATCTCGCCGAAGGCGCCGTCTTCCCGGTAGCCGCCGATGTCCGAGCCGAAGTTCACGTAGCCGTAGTCGCTGGACCAGTAGAAGTTCAGCAGCGCGGCCTGCAGGCCCTCGAAGGTGGCGTCCTGGTCGCCGACCCAGCCGGCCCAGAGGATGTCCTTGGGCGTGAAGGCCACCAGGTCGCCGCCGATGTCCCCGCCGTAGTTGTCCACCGGGCGGGTGGTGTTGACCCGGTCGGGGCCCAGGACCTCGCGGGTGTGGTCGTGCATGTCCCGGTAGTAGGCGTGGCTGTACTCCAGGCGCTCGACCTTGCGGCCCGCGGCCGGCGAGTAGGGCGCGAAGACCGAGCTGTAGTCCAGCCCGTCGCACTTCCAGCCGTCGATGCCCATGTCCAGGACCTGGTCCATCAGGCCGTGCCACCAGTCCATGGCGTCGGGGTTCCAGTAGTCGATGAGGGAGCCCTCCCCCTTCCACCAGTCGATGACCTCGGGGTCGGGGTCGTCGTCGTCGCGCCGCATGAACCAGTCGCGGTCCGCCGCGTAGGCGTAGAGCTCGGTCTCCTCGACGTTGATCGCCGGGACGATCCACACGAAGACCTTGACCCCGTCGGCGTGCAGGGCGTCGATCATGCCCACCGGGTCCGGGAACAGCGCCGGGTCCCACTCGAAGGTGTTGTACCCGGTGGCCCAGGGACTATCGATGATGATGGCGCGGAGTCCTGGGTGGACTCGTCCTCCCAGACCCAGTGCTCCAGGACCCACTCGGGCCACGGCGCCTCCGGGACCGCGGTGGTGCCGGTGTCGGAGGGGGTGCTGTCGGTGCAGGCGAGCAGGAGCAGGGAGAGCATGGGCGCTCCCTATCCAGGTAGGCTCGGGCGATGGCGGATCGACGGTGGCTGGTGGCGGTCGGGGTGGCGCTCGGGGGGCTCGCCTGGTGGCTCCTGCGCCCGGTCGAAGATGGCCCCACCGAGACCGACGGGGCGGCCGTGCCCGAGCGCGCCCGTCCGACCGAGCGGTCCACGGACCGCCCACCCCTGCCGACCCGCACCGACGCCGACCTGGCACCAGCCCGCCCACCGGTGCCCGACGGCGAGCGCCCGCCGCCCCCGGAGCCCACCGACCGCCCCCACGTCACCTGCCGGCTCTCGGCGTCGGTCATGGCCTCCCAGGGCGCCCTCTACCTGGTCTACGGGGACCAGGAGATCCTGGTCGACACGCCCACGGCGGCGAACCAGATGGTGAGCTTCGTCTTCCAGCCCCGGTACCGGCACCTCGTGCTGCACCTGCCGGGCTTTGCGCCGGTCCCCTTCGAGGTCGACGCCAAGGGGACGTGCCTCTCCGAGCCACTCCAACTCGAGGCCCGGGTCGAGCCCGTGGTCACGGGCGTGGTCCTCAACACCGCGGGCAACCCGGAGCCCGAGGCCCGCGTGCGGGGCTGCGGCCCGGCCCGGGTCGGCGGCGACGGACGCTTCCGGGTGCTGCCCGTCCGCGCCCCCTGCACCCTGCAGGCCATCCGCCAGGACGGCTTCTGGTACAGCCGCAGCGCCGCGGTCGAGATCACCGGCGACGCCGAGGTCGAGCTGGTGCTCAACGAGTACCCCCGCGGCGGCATGGGGGTCGGGGTCGCGCTCACCGACGGGGGCGTGCAGATCAGCGACGTGCACCCGGGCAGCCCGGGTGAAGGGGCGGGCCTGTCGGCCGGCGAGGTCATCGTGGCCGTCGAGGGCGAGCCGACCGCGGACATGGCCCTCGACGAATTCGTCGATCGGGCCACCGGCGAGGCCGGCACCGACGTCACCCTGACCGTGCTCGGCGTCGACGGCGCCGAGCGAGAGATCACCTTGACCCGGGCGATGCTCGGGCCTTGACGACCTCTGCACCGGGGGCTGTCGACTGACACACGTCAGCGGTCTAAGGTGCCGCCACCCCGGGAGCCCCGATGATCACGCTGGCCAGCTTCGCCTTGGGCGCCGCTCTCGCCCAGGACCCGGTCGACGACGGGCTCGGCATCCTGATCACCCAGGACGGCCTGGAGAACGTCGACACCCTGGCCACGGCTCTGCCCATCGAGCCCATCCCCCTCGACGACACCTCGGTCCGCGAGTGCTACGCGCTGCTCTGCTGGACCTGTCTCGAGGAGTACGCCTTCTCGGTGTCCAACCTGTGGGTCGACCTGCAGGTGAATTCGGTGGACATCGACACCTCCAGCGGGGTGATCGACCTGGAGGCCGAGCTCGCCGTCCAGATCAACGACAGCTCCGACAAGTTCACGCTCTACTACGAGCTGCTGTGCGCCGGCACGACCTGTCCGTCCTACGTCGACCCCTTCCTCGCGACCGTGAACATGCCCATGTCCATGGCGGTGGTCGAGCAGGACGGGGTGCCGTTCGTGGACGTGACGGTCGACGCCGTCACGGTCGCGTACGACCTGACCAGCGACCACATCCACCTGGACTGCTCGCTCCAGGGCTTCGAGGACTTCCTGAACATCCTGGGCCTGTCGGTCTACGACTGGATCCTGAGCCTGGTCCAGCCCGAGATCGACGCCGCCATCGCCGACATCGCACCGGAGATCGAGGCCGCCCTGGAAGACGCCATCGCCGCGGCCACGGTCGACACGACCATCGACGCCCTGGGCACCGAGCTCTCCGTGAGCCTGTTGCCCGGCGACATCGCCATCGGGGAGTCCGGGGTCGAGGTCTGGCTGGACAGCCACATCTCGGCGACCCAGTCCGCCTGCGTGGCCGAGCTGGACCAGGGCGAGTTCCCGCGGACGTCCTCGGACCGGGTCGGCGCGGCCGGGCTTCCGGCCGGCACCCACGCCGGCGTGACCCTGGACGACGACATGGTCAACCAGGCGCTCTACGCCGCCTGGCGCGGCGGGCTGCTCTGCCAGCAGATCGACAGCGAGCTGGCCGGCGGCTTCACCCTCGACACCACCCTGCTCGACCTGCTCCTGCCGGGGGCCTACGACGGCCTGTTCGATGAAGAGGAGCCAGGCGAGCTGATCATCGAGACCAGCCCCCAGGTGCCGCCGGTGGCGGACTTCTCCGGCGAGGCCGCCATCGGGCTCCGGCTCGATCGCTTCGGCCTGGACCTGATCGCGGAGCTCGACGACCGCGCCGCCCGGGTGCTCGGTGCCGAGCTGGAGACCCCGATCACCCTGCCGATGGCCTTCGACGACACCACCGGCGAGCTCACCCTCGAGGTGGGCCTGGACAGCTCGGCCATCGAGATCCGGGTGATGACCAACGAGATCTCCCAGGCCTCGTCCGAGGCGCTCACCGACTCGCTGGCCAGCAGCCTGCCGAGCCTGATCGACACCGCGCTGGGGGCCGCCGTGCCAGACCTGGCCTTCTCGCTGCCGGCCCTCGAAGGCATCGGGGTGCAGTCCATCGACGCGCAGGCCGTGGGCACCGACGAGGAGACCCTGGGCATCCTCGTGAACATGGGCCCGGTGACCTACGAAGGCATGACCTGCGCGGACCTGGAGAGCGGCGAGGGCTGCACCGGGTGCGAGGACTCCGGAGCCTGCGGCGGCTGCAGCTCGGCGGGGGCGCAGAGCCGGTGGATGTGGGCGGCGTTCATGCCGTTGCTGGTGGCGGTGCGACGGCGGAGACGGCGCTGCCGTGCGTGAAAGCATCAGGTGTTGGGGTCTGACCCCAGACCCCCAGACTCTCTGACTCTCTGACCTGCGTGAAAGTGTCAGGTGCTGGGGTCTGACCCCTGACTCTATGATTTTGGCGGTGCGGCGGCGGTGAGGCGCGTAGCGCTCAGAACCCCAGGCCGAACAACGTCCCCGCCAGCGCCAGCCCGGCACCCGCGGCCAGCGGGATGGTCAGGTTGTCGTCGACCCGCCGGCTCAGCAGCTCGGCCAGGGCCGCCGCCACCGCGGCGCCGAAGGCCAGGGTGAAGGCCCCGCCGACCGGGACCTCGGGGTGGAAGAGCCGCAGGGTGGTCAGCCCGGTCACCAGCGCCACCACCAGGAAGGTGGCCGTGCCCTCGAGGCTGCGGCCGTGGATCAGCGGCACCGTGCCGAAGCGCCGGCCGACCAGGGCCGCCGCCGGATCCGAGAAGCCGAGCACCACCACCGCCACCGAGCACAGCGCCAGCGAGCCGGTCAGGGCCAGGCCCAGGAGCGCGGTGCAGTACCAGGTGGCGGAGTTGACCCGGTGCCACTCGTGGGGGTGGGCGACCGGCCCGTAGAAGGCCATCACCTTCTCGTTGATGGCCGGGAACAGTCGCCGCGCGGCCTCGGTGCACCAGGCGTAGACGAAGAACGCCCCGGCCATGCCCAGGATCCAGCCCGGCTCTTGCACCACCTGGAGCACGAACAGAGCGAAGAGCCCGCCGCAGACGTGCACGAAGTTGCGCCGGTAGTTGGTCGGCCGCAGGGACGGCACGTGCACGTCGGCCACCCGCAGGGCCCCGGCCAGCTCCTCGTAGACCGGCACGAGCTGCGCCCGGAAGCCCATCCAGGCCGCCCGCAGCTCGGCGCTGGCGAGGTCCGGCGCCGGCAGGGCCTCCTCGAGCAGCCGCACCAGCTCGGCCAGCGCCGCTCTCAGGGCCGCGAGGGGGCCGTCTTCCTCGATCCGGGCCTGGACAGCGATCAGCCCGGCGCGGATGTCTTCGAGCCGCTCCCGCAGGCCCTCGACCACCTCGACCTTCCAGCGGGCGGGATCGAGCTCCCGGAGCAGCGTGTACAGCCGGAGGGCGAGCTCCTGGCTGTCGAGGGTCGCGGCCTGGGCCATCGGGGACTCCCGGGTGCGGTCCCGGGAGTCCTAACCGATCGGCGTCATCAGCCCTTGTAGGCCTCGATCAGGATAGCCGCCGTGGTCTCCCGCATGATCCGCGGGTCCGGGGCCTCGCCCGCGACCAGGCTGGCCCGCACCTTGGTGCCGGAGATGAAGAAGCTCTTCTGGCCCTGCTGGTTGGACATCAGGTCCACCCGGCCCAGGTGGTCGTAGTAGGCCGCGAAGCCGACCTTGACCGGCTCGATGGCCAGCTCGCCACCCAGGTCGTCGAAGATGGCGTGGGCGTCGAAGTCACCCCAGATCGCCGTCTTGTCGTGGAAGGGCGCGTCGGCGTGCTTGCGGCCGATGACGATGTTCGTGAAGCCGTGGTTCTGGCGGTAGATGGCGTGCATCACGGCCTCGGCGGGGCCGCCGTAGGCCATCTTGATGTCCAGGCCGACCAGGTGGAAGACGTCGTTGATGTCGTAGCCGACGCTGTCCCACAGCGCGGCATCGGAGTCGCCGACACCCAGACCGCGGCCGTCGCGCAGGGCCTCGTAGGTCTGCATGCGGATGGCGGCGGTGACGTCGTCGCCCTTGAGCTGACCGACGAGCGGGTTGAGGAACACGCCGGTGAACTTGCCGGAGCGGGTGAGCTGCTCGGCGCCGTAGACCAGGGCGTACTCGTGGGCGCGGTGCAGCGGGTTCCGGGTCTGGAAGGCCAGGGCGGCCTCGTAGCCCTTGTCCGCGATGGTGGCGCGGGTCATGGCCGGGCTCAGGACGTACTCGTCGAAGGCCGGGTCGCTGACGCTGGGCAGCGCCATGATCTTGCCGCCGATGAGCTTGGTCCGCGGGTCGTTGGCGACGATGTCGCCGCCCGGGTGGTCCATGCGGGTGGTGCCGTAGACCTTCTCCACGTACCGGGTCTTGTCCCAGTCGTAGATGGAGGAGATCTCGATCTTGCCGATGGTCTCGCCGGCGCTGTTGACGATGGCAGCGCTGCCACCGACCTCGAGGGACGCGGCCTCTTCGTCGGTGATGGGCAGGATCGCGGGGATGGTCCACGCGTACTTCTTGCCCAGGCTGGTGATGTTCTTGTCGTCGAGCACCTGGTTGTAGACGGCCTCGTCCATCGGGCCCTCGATGGGGGACAGGGTGCCGTCGGCGATGCGGTAGACCAGCGCCAGGTCGGCGTCGGTCACGTTGAAGCTGGGCATGCCCGCGGTCTCGGCCAGGAAGGCCTTGCGGTGCTTCAGGGGGATGGTGCGGTTGACCAGCTGGTCAAGGCCACCGTGCACGGGGACGAGGGACATGTCGGACGCTCCGGTCGGGTTTGGCCGGCCTGTCTACCCGCTCCTGGGGGTCCTCGCCAGCCTTGGAGCTGTCAGCTGTGGGCGCGATCCCCGCGGTGATCACGTCGGCTGGTCGGTGAATGCGAGGGCGACCGCGACTCACTCTCCGGGCGGGGCCAGCTGATTCAGGTAGCTGAGGCCCGCTCCGGCGATCATCGCAGTGCCCGGCCCAGATGCGTCGCCCAGGAGAGACGAGACCTCGTCGGGTCTCACCGCACGCACGGTCGCGAGGTTCGTGTAGAAGTACAGCGGCACGACGCCCGAGACCATGACCGTCAGTGCGAGACCGAGGAGCAGGAGGCTGTCGAAGAACTCGAGGGAGATCGGGATCAAGATGTTGCCCAACAAGAAGAGCGTTGGGCCCAGGGCCAGGAGGAAGGACCGGTGGCTGCGGTGGGCGTGGCAGAGGGGCACGTCCAGGTGCACCCAAGGTATCCCCAGGTTCGCAATGAAGACGTACGCGGTCGGCCCGGACCGTCGCCTCCTCGGATGCTGGAGCTTGAGGTGGACCGTGCTCAGGCGGTCGGTGCCGCCGCACCGCCAGCAGTGGGCAACAGGGAGGCTGCACCCAGTGGGCAGGACGACGAGCGCCCCTTCTCGGTAGGCGTCGCTCTGCTCGGGGGACTTCGACAAGCGGCGCCTCCTCGTGCGCTCGACACTACCCTGGTCCACATGTCGGTGGGCCACCCCCCACACCCAGCTGACAGCCCTCCGGCCGATTAGGCCGGACCCATGGACCGCGACGCTCTCCACGGCCTCGACCACCGCTACCTCTGGCACCCCTTCACCCAGCAGGAGACCTGGGAACGGGTCGAGCCCCTGGTGATCGCCGCCGCCGAAGGCTGCGAGCTGATCGGCCTCGACGGGCGTCGCTACCTCGACGCCATCTCGAGCCTCTGGGTCTCGGTGCACGGCCACCGCCACCCCGCCGTCGACGGGGCCATCCGGGCCCAGCTCGACCGCGTGGCCCACACCACCCTGCTCGGCCTGAGCCACCCCCTCGCCATCGCCCTGGCCGAGCAGCTCGCCGCGGTCACCCCGGGGAACCTCACCCGGACCTTCTACAGCGACGCCGGCAGCACCGCGGTCGAGATCGCCCTGAAGATGGCCTTCCAGTGGCACCAGCAGCGCGGCGACACCCGCCGGGCCCGCTTCGCCAGCCTGTCCAACGCCTACCACGGCGACACCCTCGGGGCGGTCAGCGTGGGCGGCATCGACCTGTTCCACGCCGTCTATGGCCCCCTGCTCTTCGACCGGATCACGCTGAAGGCCCCCGCCTTCCGGGAGGACGAGCAGGCCCTGGCGGCCCGGGCCGTCGCCCAGCTCCAGGCTGCTGGTGACGAGCTGGCGGCGATCGTGGTCGAGCCGCTGGTCCAGGGCGCCGCGGGCATGCTCATGCACACTGCGGCCTTCCTCGACCCCGTGCTCCAGGCCGCCCGGGACCTCGGCGCCCTGGTCATCATCGACGAGGTCGCCACCGGCTTCGGCCGCACAGGCACCCTGTTCGCCTCCGAGCAGCTCAAAACGCCCCCCGACCTGCTCTGCCTCGGCAAGGGCCTGACCAACGGCTACCTGCCCCTCGCCGCCACCGTGGCCACCGAGCGGGTCTACGAGGGCTTCCTGGGGGCCGCGGACCGCACCTTCTTCCACGGCCACACCTTCACCGGAAACCCCCTGGCCTGCGGGGCGGCCCTGGCCAGCCTCCAGCTCTTCGACACCGAGGACACCCTCGCCCACGTGGCCACCCTGGTGCCCCACCTCGCCGCCGGCCTCGCCGCCCTGGCCGACCGCTGCCCCCATGTCTGGCAGGTCCGCCAGCACGGACTGATGACCGGCGTCGCGCTGCGCGCCCCGGACGGCGAGCCCCTGGCTCCGTCCGCCCGCACCGGCCACCTCGTCGCCATGGCCGCCCGGCGCCACGGCGTGGTCCTGCGTCCCCTCGGCGACACCATGGTCCTGATGCCGCCCCTGTGCATGACCACCGCCCAGCTGGACACGGTGCTGGGCGCCCTGGAGGCGAGCATCGGGGATGTGCTGGGGGGCTGACCCCGTCGAAGGAGTTCTTGCCCGGGGACCCCTGCCGTAGAATGCCGCTGGGCGTCCGACCGGGTGTTTCCAGATGTGGCTGAGGGGTAAGCAGTGGGCCTGGGGTGTGTGCGCCGCATGGCTGCTGTCCTCCGCCCCCGCCGCAGCCCAGAACCTGGACACCCTGACCCTGTCCGGCGGTGTCTACGACGACAAGGGCACCTTCCAGGTCCACAGCCCCTTCGTGGGCGACCCGGACGCCTGGTACATCGGCGTGGCCGCCTCCTACGCCGACGACCCCGTCGTGGTCGAGCTCGACGACGGCACCGAGCAGGACGTCCTCCAGGTGCACCTCGCGAGCCGCTTCGTCGGGGGCTACACCGTGTTGGGCAAGGTGCGCTTCGATGTCGAGGCACCGCTCTACCCCTACGTGCAGCTCCTCGACAGCAGCAGCCGGGCCGTGGGGGATCTGCGCATCTCCGCCACCGTGCCCCTCTGGCAGCACGGTCCCAGCGGCACCGGCCTCGCCGTGGTGCCCCACATCACCGCCCCCACCGGCACCCCGGACCTGTTCGTGTCCGACAGCGACTTCACCGGCGGCGCCGCCGCCGTGGCCGGCGGCTCGGTCCTGGGCCTGGGCTGGGGCGCAAACCTGGGCGCCGAGTACGCGCCCCAGGGCTCCGTCGGCGACGTGGCCCAGGGCTGGAACATCTACGGCGGCGCCAACGTCCACTACCGCTTCAACGAGCTCATCCTGGCCGGTGCCGAGGTCGACGCCATCGCCACCCTGGCCGGCGGGGTCGGCCCCTACAACAAGAACCCGGTCGAAGGCCACGCCTACGCCACCCTCCTGCATGGCTCCGGCCTGCGGGTCACGGCGGCCGCGGGCACCGGCCTGATCGCCGGCGTCGGCGCCCCGGACTGGCGGGTCGTGTTCGGCCTCGCCTGGGGCGACCCGGGGGCCCCGCCCGACCTCGACGGCGACGGCGTCGCCGACGTCGACGACCAGTGCCCGGACCAGGCCGAGGACCTCGACGGCTTCGAGGACTGGGACGGCTGCCCGGAGAACGACAACGACGAAGACGGCATCCTCGACCCGGAGGACGGCTGCCCGAACGACCCCGAGGACTACGACGACTTCGACGACGTCGACGGCTGCCCCGATCCGGACAACGACCTGGACGGTCTGCTCGACGCCGACGACGCCTGCCCCGACGACGCCGGTCCCCTGGAGACCTGGGGCTGTCCCGACCGCGACGGCGACACCGTCATCGACCCCGAGGACGAGTGCCCCGACGACCCGGGTGACCCCGAGCTCGGCGGCTGCCCCGACCGCGACGGCGACCTGGTCCCGGACTTCCGGGATGCCTGCCCCGACGAGCCCGCCGACCCGCGGGTCGACCCCCGCTACAGCGACGGCTGCCCGGCCCGGGTCATGGTCGGGCTGAGGCAGATCCACTTCGACGAGAAGATCTTCTTCGGGTTCAACCTCTACAGCATCCGGCCCGAGAGCCAGGACCTGCTGTTCGAGATCGGGGAGACCATCCTGCGCTACCCCGAGATCAAGACCATCGAGGTCGCCGGCCACACCGACTGGATCGGCTCCGACAGCTACAACCTCCGGCTGAGCTGGAGACGTGCAGAGTCGGTCGTGGACTTCCTGGAGACCCGGGTCGGCGTCCCCGACGGCCTGCTCGTGCCCCAGGGCTACGGCGAGTCTCGACCCATCGACACCAACGAGACCGAGGCTGGCCGCGGCGCGAACCGCCGGGTGGAATTCACCATCCTCGAGCAGGAAGCGGTGGAGCTACCCGCCGAAGGGTCCGAAGAGGCCGAAGAAGACGGGCCGTCCGAACCGGACCCGTACGCTGAGCCCCAGTAGCCCTCAAGATCTCGCAGTCTTGCGCCGATCCCGGTCCCGCCTCTCGCTTCGGCTTGCCGATCACCCGCGTCCTGCGTGTAAGATGGGCCGCCGGGGGGACTATTTGCGGTATTCGGGTCTTCTATGATTGCGCTCCTCGGGTGGATGGCAGCGGCCACGGCCGGCACGAGCGTCACGGCGCTCGACAGCGGCACAGGAACCTTCGAGACCGCGGACCTCGACTGCGGCACGGTGGAGAGCGGCAGCGCGACCGCGACGGCCACCATCGCCCTGGCCGGCGACGTGATCGCCAGCCTGGACAACCTGGTGGTCGAGGTGGGCGGCGCCTACGGCAGCTGCGCGGTGAGCCTCGACAGCGCCATCCTGACCTGGGACGGCGCGAGCTTCTGGTCGACTTCGGTGGCCCAGTCTGGCTCCGGCGAGAGCGAGTGCGGCTGGTACATCGACCTCAGCTACGCCCCCGCCGGCTTCACCCGGCAGCTCATCAGCACCGGCACCCACGACCTGATGGTCGAGGTCACCGGTGAGCTCGAGGACAGCTGCTCCAAGATCAGCGCGAGGGTCACCGCCGACCTCGAGTTCGGCACCGACTGGGACGACGACGGCTACGACGACGTGGCCGTGGGCGGCACCGACTGCGACGACGACGACGCCACGGTGAACACCGACGCCGAGGAGATCTGGTACGACGGCATCGACCAGGACTGCGACGGCAACGACGACGACCAGGACGGCGACGGCTACAGCCTGGCCGACGACTGCGACGACGAGGACGCCTCGATCCACCCAGGCGCCGCCGAGGACTGCGACGGCTTCGACGACGACTGCGACGGCGTGGTGGACAACGACCCGACCGACGGCGCCACCTACTACTACGACACCGACGGCGACGGCTTCGGCGACGCCACGAACAGCGTCAGCGCCTGCGAGCAGCCCAGCGGCACGATCAGCGACGACACCGACTGCGACGACTCGGACGCGACCATCCACCCCGGCGCCGAGGAGCTCTGCGACAGCGTCGACCAGGACTGCGACGGGGCCATCGACGAAGACGCCGTGGACGGCGTGGACTGGTACCAACGACGCCGACTTCGCGATCAACCCGGGCGCCCCCGAGGTCTGCGACGGCTTCGACAACAACTGCGACGGCCTGATCGACGACGAGGACCCCGCGGTCGTCGCCACGAACACCTACTACAAGGACGGTGACGGCGACGGCTACGGCCTCGACTCGACGGCCTACACCGCCGGCGACGGTCACGACTGGGACGGCGCCGGCGGCGACGACTGCGACGACGAGGACGCCACCATCAACCCGTCGGAGACCGAGGTCTGGTACGACGGCATCGACCAGGACTGCGACGGCAACGACACCGACCAGGACGGCGACGGCTTCGACTGGGACGGCGTCGGCGGCGACGACTGCGACGACGAGGACCCGGACGTCAACCCGGACGCCACCGAGATCTGGTACGACGGCGTCGACCAGGACTGCGACGGCGAGTCCGACTACGACTACGACGGCGACGGCTACGACCACGCCGACCACGGCGGCGACGACTGCGACGACGCTGACGCGACCGTGCACCCCGACGCGGTGGACGAGGACCCCTACGACGGCATCGACCAGGACTGCGACGGCGACGAGTGCGACGCCGACTCCGACGGCTACACCGCCGAGGAGTGCGGGGGCGACGACTGCGACGACAGCCGCAGCGACGTGCACCCCGACGCCGACGAGACCTGGTACGACGGCGTCGACCAGGACTGCGACGGCAACGACGACGACCAGGACGGCGACGGCTGGACCTACCTGGAGGACTGCGACGACACCGATCCGACCGTCTACCCGGGCGCACCGGGCTGGGATCCGGACTGCAACAAGCTCACCGACGAGGACCCGGACTGGTCCAGCGCCGGCCTCGACGGCTCCGAGATCTACAAGGGCGGCGGCGGCTGTGGCTGCACCACGACCCCAGGCACCAGCGGCGCCTGGTGGGCAGCGGCGCTGCTGGGGCTGGCGCTGTTGCGGCGGCGGGAGCGCGAGCAGGGCTGAGGCCGGTATGATCCGGGGGATGGACCCCCACCGGCTGGCAGAGGCCCGGAGCCTGGCGTACCACCGGGCGATCGCCCTGGCGATGGTGGACGACCCCGGCATCCTCGGAGCGGCGCGGGCGCGGTTGGCGGAGTGGCAGTCTGAGGGCGGCGTGCACGCCCACTACGTCTCAGCCTGGGCGAACTGGTTGAGTCTGCCCGTCGAGGACCTCGTCGAACGCCTCGTCGACGAAGGTGAACAGGCCATCGCGATGCGCCAGGTCTCACCCTTCGCCGGCGCGCTGAGCCCGCAGGAGCGATGGCGAATCCACCGGAAGGTGCGTGAAGCGGTGGAGGCCGGGTGACCCGCTACCAGCTGGAGCACATCATCCGGGCGTGTGCAGACATCGCGGACGACGACGAGATCGTGGTGATCGGAAGCCAGTCCATCCTGGGTCGCCACCCCAACGCGCCAGCCGAGCTGTGCGTCTCCGTCGAGGCCGACGTCTATCCGCGCAATCGGCCTGAGCGCTGGGAGGTGATCGATGGTTCCATCGGGGAGCTGTCGCCGTTCCACGAGACCTACGGCTACTACGCGCAGGGGGTGTCAGAGTCGACGGCCACACTGCCAGCGGGCTGGCAGTCTCGCTGGGTCCCGGTGAGCAATGCCAACACGCGGGGCGCGACCGGCCTCTGCCTGGAGCCGCATGACCTGGTCATCGCCAAGGCAGTCGCCGGGCGCGACAAGGACTGGCGCTTCATCAACGCTGCGCTGGCCCACCGACTGGTCCAGGGTCGAACCCTGAGGGAGCGGCTGGAGGCCACCGAGCCCCACCCGGACCGCAAGGCCTCCCTGATCGCCTGGGCAGACGGACTGCCCTGAGCCCTTACATCCCGTAACAGTCCCCCCCCGAATGCCAGGGACCTCCAGGCGTCCCACCGGCGAACTCCTCTCGGGAGCCGCCCATGACCCGCCTGGTCCCCCTGTTGTCCGCTGCCGCCCTCACCGCCTGTGCCTTGCAGGCCGTCGAGCTGCCCGTCACCGAGCTCTCCGACACCTTCGAGGCGACCCTCGCCGCGGCCGAGCTCGCCCTGGCCGCAGACACCGCGATGCCCGACCCGGGCCGCGGTCCCTGGCGCAACGTGGCGGACCTGGCCTTCCTGCCCGGTGGCGGCGGCGTGATCGAGGAAGGCCCCCTCCGGTTCTCCTGGCGCCTCAACCTGCGCAACCTGGGCCTCGACCACGACACCCTCGAGGCCGATCTGCAGGTCGCCGCCGAGGCCCTCGGCCAGCTCGACCTGGGCGTCTGCGACGTCGCGGAGATCGACCTCTACGAGGTCGAGACCGCCTTCGCGAACGAGACCGGCCGCTTCAACCTGGCCCTGGAGCCCGGCGCCGGCCAGGTCCTGGTGGGGGTCTACGACCCGCGCAGCCTGGAGCCCGGGCTGGCGGCCATCGTGCTCACGCCGCTGAGCGCCGCCAGCGAGCGGCGTGCCCTGGTGGCCCATGAGCTGGCCCACCACGCCTTCGAGGCCTGCCACCTGGAGGGGGACTCCGAGGAGTTCGCCGAGGGCATCGAGGCGCTCTTCCACGGACCCGACCACGACCACCACCAACGCGTGGCCACGGCGCCGACCCGGCGGGCAGCGCCGACCGCCACCGCCGAGGAGCCCACGGTGCGCGGGGTCGCCCCGACCACCGCACAGCGCGCCAGGCCGCCAGCCCAGGCCCGCGTCCGAGCCGCCCGGATCCGCCGCGCCCAGGCGGCGAGGGCCGCCCGGATGCAGCGCTAGCGCCGGGCCGCCCGGATGCAGCGCTAGCGCCG
>CAYFPX010000109.1:24323-25686 GCA_964344945.1 uncultured Enterobacterales bacterium | reverse complement strand
GGTTGAAGCCACCCTTCAAGGCGTTGGGCGCCAGCTCGTTCTGGGCCTCGATGACCGCGACGCGGCCCTGGGCCTTGGGGCCGATGGCGACCTCGGGAGCCATGACGATGTCGAGCTCGACCCTGGCCGCGCCGAGGTTGACGCTCTGGCCGCCCTTGACCGCCTTGGCCCGCAGCGTGCCGCCCGTGACGTTCACGGCGTCGGCGTGCAGGAGCCCGGCGCTCACGTCGCCGTTCACGTTCAGGTGCACGGCCGCGGTCACAGTGCCGACCGTCACGTCCCCGGTGAGGGTGACGGAGCCACCGCTGCTGGTGACACCGGCCAGGCCGCCACCCGGGGCGCCACGGATCTCGATGTCGCCCGCATGCTCGATGACCAGGCCGTCGCTCTGGTTCTCGAAGCGGACGCCTGCGGGAATGACCAGCTTCTCGTGATCGGACATGGGGGGTGCGCGCCTCGGAAGGATGGATGTCGCGGCCAGCAGAGTGCCCAGAGGCCACGGGTCGGGGGAGGCTACCGCTGTACGGGATTCGGAGTCAACGGACCCGGGGAAGCCCCGCCATCACGGCTGCTTCGTAGTGCCCGGCGAGGGCTGCCAGGTGGGGCTCCAGGGCGAAGCCACGGGGGGCCGCGCGCCCTCGGCCCAGGGCGCTCTCGGCCTGCAGCGCGGCGGCCAGGGCGGCCGGGTCTCCGGGGGGCACGAAGCGGCCCTCCGGAGCCAGCTCTGGCAGGCCACCGACCCGGGAGGCGACCACCCGCAGGCCGGCTGCCAGGGCCTCTCGCACCACCAGCGGACTGTTCTCCTCCCAGGTGCTCGGCACCACCAGCACGTCCGCCGCGTCGTAGACGGCCTGCCGCTCCTTGGCGGCGAAGGAACCCTCCCAGCGGGCCCTGGGGGTGGCGGCGAGGGCCGCTTCGACCTCCTGCTCCCAGCGCGGGCGACCGTCATAGGGCACCAGCGGCCCGCGCAGGGTCAGCTGGCCCTCCGGGACCCCCTTCCAGGCCTCCAGGAGCACCTCGACGCCCTTGGTGGGCAGCAGGTGGCCCACGAAGAGCACGCGGAGCGGGCCGTCCCCCGGGGCGGGCGCCGGTGCCACCGGTCCCACCAGGGGCAGATCCTGCTGGTGCCACTCCCCGGGCCCCAACCAGCCCCGGGCCTCGAGGCGCCGCCCGAGGTCCCGGGAGGGGCTCAAGACCCGGGCCGCACTGTCCAGCGCGCTGCGTCCCGCGGCGAGGCGAGCCGCCATGCGCTCCCGCTCGGCCCGCCCCGGGGCGAGAGCGCCGACCGCCGAGCGGGCCGCACCGCGAATCCCGATGGCTCCGGCCACCCGCCCCAGGGCCAGGAGGCCGGGGGCCGCCCGCA
>CAYFPX010000109.1:18798-24313 GCA_964344945.1 uncultured Enterobacterales bacterium | reverse complement strand
CGACTCCGACGGCCCGTCACAGCGCTCGCCGTGGCGATCGACCAGCTGCCCCCGGGTGCAGGCGAGGTGGTAGTCGTGCAGGGAGATCACGGTGGGCACCCCGGCGCGGCGGCAGACCTCGGCCACGCCGAAGCCCAGGTGGGCCAGGTGGTGGACGTGCACCAGGTCTGGTCCCAGCCGCTGCAGGAGCAGGCCCAGAGCAGCGTCGGCCGCCGGACAGGACCAGGTCCCCCGGAAGTCCTGGGGCGGTGGCACGCCGACGCTCCACAGACCGCTCACCGGGCCCCGCTGGAGCGCGCCGTCTGTCCGCCTGGGGTCCCGGGCCAGGACGTCGGCGCCCTGGGCGGCCGCGACCGCCGCCACGTACCGCTCGGTGCCGCCAGCCTCGTCGCTGAGCGTCGGGTGGCCGTGCACCACGTGCAGGACCCTCACGACAGCACCGCCCGGTAGTGGGCTTCGACCGCGTCGACGTGGCCCGCGAAGTCCGGCGGAGGCCGGGGCGTGGGGGCGAGGTCGAGGACACGCGCCAGGGCCCGGGCGAGGTCCACCGGGTCTCCCGGGTCGTAGAGCGCCCCGTCGCGCCCCTCCTCGATGAGCTCGGGCAGTCCTCCCAGCCGTGGGGCGACCACCGGACAGCCCGAGGCCCGGGCTTCGAGCACCACCAGCGGGCTGTTCTCGGGCCAGCGGGAGCCGAGGATCAGGACGGTCGCCTCGGCGAGCAGGGCCGGCACCTCGTCCGGAGCCACCGGCCCGGCCAGCAGGTCCTGGGGCAGTGCGGCCGCACAGGCCGGGTCGACCGGGGGCCCGTAGAGCACCAGCGGCGGCACCCTCCGCCGGACCCCGAGGGACCGCCAGCCCGCCACGACCAGGTCCGGACCCTTGTGCGGCACCAGGGACCCGAGGAAGACGCAGGGCCCGCCGCCGACGCGGGGTGCGCCCGCGGCGACCCCGTGGGGCACGTGGTGGACCGCGCCCAGGCCCTGGGCCACCGCCTGGTCGGCCAGCCAGCGCGACGGCGACAGTCGCCGCTCGAACGCCGCGAAGGCACTGCGGACCGCGTCCTGGCGAACCGAGACATCCGCGGCGCCCACCCGCGGCGGCGGACCCCGCTGCACCAGGCCTCGCACCCCGCCCGGGAGGCGCTGCCACGCCGCCTGGAGGCGCTCCGCCGGCACCAGGCGCCCCAGCTCCCCGGCCACCCGGCCCAAGGCGTGCTCCGCAGCGGACCCTCGGGCCCAGCCGGCGTAGCAGGCGGCACAGGCCTCGGGCTCCGGGCCCGGGCAGGGGGCCTCGCCGTCCCGCAGCAGCGTTCCCCCGCGGGCGCACCAGGCCCAGGCGTCGTGGAGGGTCGCCACCGTGGGGCCCGACCAGGGCAGGGCACAGCTGAGGAAGAGCAGGTGCTGGACGTGCACCATGTCCGGAGCCACGGTGGCGAACACCTGGGCGAGACGGTCTTCGATCAGGGCGTCGCGCTCACCGTGGGACAGGGGTCGCCAGGGCAGGTTGTTCACCACTCGCCACGGCTCCCCGGGGACCTCGGGCGGGTGCAGCGAGCCGTGGGGTCGCCCGGTGTCCCGGGTCGCGGCGACCACGTGCACCGTCCACCCACGCGCCCTCAGGGCGGCGGTGAGGCGAGCGGTGTACAGCTCGGTCCCGGCCACCTCTCGGGGAGGGTGGCCGTGCACGACCTGGAGGATGGTGGGCGGGTCCGTCACGGGGCCCGTCTATGATCACCGCCCCATGGCGGAAGGTGACCCCACACGACGACGCATCCTCGTCATCGACGACGAGGCCAGCCTCCGTCACATGCTGGAGATCATCCTCGACCGGGCCGGGTACGACGTGGTGACAGCCGCGGACGGGGAGGCCGGTCTCGCTGCGCTGGAGGCCGACCCGGGCCTGTCCATCGTGCTCTGCGACGTGCGCATGCCCCGCCTGGACGGCCTGGGCTTCCTCGACCGGCTCGGAGACCGCAAGGGCTGGGTCCACACCATCGTGATGAGTGCCTACGGCTCCATGGAGCTGGCGCTGGAGGCCATGAAGCGCGGCGCGTACGACTACATCTCCAAGCCCTTCAAGCCCGACGAGATCCTGCTGGTGCTGCGCAAGGTCGAGGAGCGCGAGCGGCTGGCCCGCGAGAACCGGCGGCTCCGTGCGGCGGTGCGGGAGCAGGGGGACCTGGAGGGCTTCCTGGGCCGCAGCACCGAGGTCACCGAGCTCGTGGCCGCCGTGCGCAAGGTCGCGGGCTACCCCACGACCGTGCTGCTGACCGGCGAGTCCGGGACCGGCAAGGAGCTCCTGGCCCGCGGCCTGCACCGACTCTCCGGCCGCAGCGAGGAGGCCTTCGTCGCCGTGAATTGCGGCGCCATCCCCGAGAACCTGCTGGAGAGCGAGCTCTTCGGCCACGAGCGGGGGGCCTTCACCGGCGCCCACCGCAGCCGGGAGGGGCTGTTCGAGCAGGCTCAGCGTGGCACGTTGCTGCTGGACGAGCTGGGCGAGCTGCCCCTGGGGCTCCAGGTCAAGCTCCTCCGCGTCCTCGAGGAGCGGACCGTGCGGCGGGTCGGGGGGAGCCGGGACGTCGCGATCGACGTCCGGGTCGTCGCGGCCACCAGCCGAGACCTGGAGGCCGAGGTCGCGGCCGGGCGCTTCCGCAAGGACCTGCTGTACCGGATCAAGGTCGTGCACCTGAAGGTCCCACCCCTCCGCGAGCGCCAGGGCGACATCCCGCAGCTCGCCGACCACTTCGTCGGGGCCCACGCGGAGAAGCTCGGGCGCGCGGTCCACGGCCTGGACACCGCGGCCCTCCGGCTGCTGGTCGCACACCCCTGGCCGGGCAACGTCCGCCAGCTGGAGAACGTGCTGGAGCGGGCCGTGCTGCTGTGCGATGGCGACCACGTGACCGCGGCGGATCTGCCCGCCGAGCTGCGGGCAGCGGCCAGGGGCGCGGAACCCGATCCGCCCGACGAGGTCCTGTCCTTCAAGCAGCGCCTGCCCGCCCTGGAGGCTGAGCTGATCGCCAAGGCCCTCGACCGCACGGCCGGCAACCGCAGCCAGGCCGCCCGCCTCCTGGAGATCTCGTACAAGGCGCTGCTCTACAAGATCAGGGACTATGGCCTGGACCGGGAGGCGCCGTGAGCGTGGGGCGCTGGCTGCCGTGGACCCTGGTCCCGCTCCTGCTCCTGGCCCCGGCCTGCGGCGTGGAGCGCCACCTGGAGGCGGGCGAGACAGCGCTGCAGGAGCACCGCCTCGCCGACGCCGAGGCGGCCTATCGCCGCGCCCTGGAGCAGCAGCCCGAGTCCCTCGAGGCGCTCTACGGGCTGGGGTGGGTCTACCACCTCAGCGGGGAGTCGGACCGTGCTCGGGACTACTTCCAGCGCTGCACCCGCCTGGGCCCTGCGGACCACCGGGGCTTCAAGGGGCTGGGCTCCGTCGCGCTGTCCCAGGAGCAGCTGTCCCAGGCCATCGGCTGGTTCGAGCAGGCCCTGGCCCTGGCGCCGGAGGACCCCGCTGTCCTGAACTCCCTCGCGCTCGCCACCCTCCAGGGCCAGGACCTGGCGCAGAGCCTGGCCTTCGCACAGCGGGCGGTGGCCGCGGCCCCCGATCGGGGGGAGTACCGGCTCAGCGAGGCCGAGGCGCTGTTCCGCCTGAAGCGGCACGACGAGGCCCTCGCCGCCATCGACACGGCCCTCGACGGGGCCTTCGAGCGGGAGCGCTTTCGGGCTCTGCTCCTGGTGCTCCAGGCCAGGGTGTTGGTGGCGATGACCGGCGGGCGGGTCGACACCGGGGACTGTGCCGGCACCGTGCCGCCGCTCATGGCCTACCTCCAGCGGGCGACGCGGTCCCTGGAACGCGCGGCCGCCATCGGCATCCCCCTCGGCGAGCTCGGGTCCGCTCGCAGGCGCGTCCACCGTCGTCGGAGCTACATTACCGAGCAGTGCCCTGGGGAGTGGGGCCCGTCCACCGACTAGGTATTCTTTACCCAGTGTGAGAAAAGATTTCCCAACGACCGCGCCAGGACCCGGCCAAAATCGGCGGTGGCGCGTGACTGCGCTCGTGGCTCGGATCTTGCAGCCGCGCAGGCGACAGATCCGTCCCTCGCAGCCCCCCACCCGGGCTGGCTTCACGATGGTCGAGCTCGCGATTGTCATCGCGCTGGTCGGCCTTCTCGCAGCCGTCGGGTGGGGCTCCATCCGACCTCTCCTGCCCCGCTACCGCATGATCCAGGTCTCCAAGCAGCTCAAGAACGACCTCGCCGGACTGCGGGTGCTCGCCATCGAGCAGAACCGCGAGACCCGGCTGCTGCTCGAGGCCTCGGACACCAGCTGGACCGATCCCGCCTCGCCCCAGGCAGGTCGGTGGCTGCTCCAGGTCGGCGATCGGGACCTGAATTCCCGCAGCTGGAACACCCTGCCCGTCGACGAGGGCCTGGTGGACACCCTCACCGGCGAGGGCACGGTCGACCTGTCCGATGGCGGCAGCCGCGAGTCCCGCGGGGTGAGCCTGGTGCCCTGGGCGCCTTCAAGGGCCCGGGCGCGAACAACGTCAACAGCATCGTCTTCTCCCCCAAGGGCTGGGTGACCAACCCGGCCGGGGACTTCTCCACCGACGGGTACATCGGCTTGACCCTCGTGAACAAGACCGCGCTCATCGAAGGCGTGGACGACAGCGTGACCCTCTACATCTCCCGAGCGGGCATGGTCCGCATCGAGAGCAGCCTCGGCACCGGCTTCGACGGCGGCGGCGGTGGCACGGACGCCACCTCGACCGGGGGTGGCGCATGAAGGTCCGCGCCACCCGCGGCGGCTTCACCCTCATCGAGGTCCTCATCGCGACGGCGCTGCTGGGCTTCTCCCTGGTCGTGATGTTCGGCTTCCACGCCCAGGCGGTGCGCAGCAACTACCACGCCCGCAAGATCACCGACTGCACCTACCTGGCCCAGGGCCAGCTCGAAGAGCTGCTGTCGCTGGAGTGGGAGTCGGCCACCGGCACCCGGCCCGACGACCTGGAGAACGGCGACGGCTCGTCGGACGAGTGGGGCTGCCTCTACCACCCCACCCAGGACGGCACCTGCCCCGACGAGGTCGACGCCATGGGCTCGATCTCGCAGACCACCGGCCCCGCCGCCCCCAGCTACATGGTGACTGTGCCTACCAGGACCGCACCTTCAACTCCTGGCACGGCACCACCATCTCCACCTACCGCTACCGGGATCCGTGATGCGTCGCAGGCTGGCTCGCGCGGGCTTCACGATGATCGAGATGATCACGGCCGTGGCCGTGTCCGTGATCGTGGTGGGCGGGCTCTACTCGCTGTTCAACCTGCAGTCCAAGCAGTTCATGTACCAGGACGCGCAGATGAACATGCACCAGAACCTGCGCTTCGCGGCGGACATCATCACCCGGTCCGTCCGGCTCGCCGGCAACGGCAGCATGGGCGTGATCCGCGGCAAGCTGGGCTGGGACGGCTCCTCGGACTCCGAGGACAACCACATGCCCGCGGTCATCTCCTGGGACGG
>CAYFPX010000109.1:14726-18788 GCA_964344945.1 uncultured Enterobacterales bacterium | reverse complement strand
CGGCAGCTCCGGCACCGACGCCATCACCATCGTCTACGCCGATCCCACCCTGGAGATGAACTCCGCGGTGCTCACGGTCGAAGGCTGCCTCACGACCAGCATCACCTTCGACATGGACATGCTGAACTACAGCAACCTCATCGGGAACTTCGCCTCCGGCGAGCTCCTGATGTGCTGGGACCACGCCAACATCACCGGCACCCGCAGCTGGATCTGGGAGATCGACGGCGGCGGCGACGCCTCGACGGGCCAGATCTCCATCCTGGACAACGGCGACTACACCGACTTCACCAACGACTGTGCCGCCACGGGGAACCTGCCGCCCATCGTGACCTGCTCCCGGGCGAACGTCGTCACCTACTACATCGACAACGACAGCACTGACGGCGCCGGCCCCGGCTCGACCGAGCACCCGGTGCTGATGATGGACCTGGACTGGGACTACCCGAGCACCGGCGGCTCCGAGGACGACATCCCCCTGGTCGACGACATCGAGGACCTCCAGATCGCCTACTGTCGCGACGACGACGACTGCTCCGACGACAGCGCCTGGGTCGACGACCTCAGCGTCTCCGCTGGCGAGGGCGAGACGGTCTGGATGGCCCGGATCAACCTCATCGCCCGGACCCCCCGCCTCGATCCGCGGGACCAGCACACCGAGACCCGCCCCGGGCTCGAGAACCGCTCCCCGGACGCGACCGAGGACAACTACTACCGCGAGATCCTCACGACCGCGGTGACCATCCGAAACCTCCGGTACATGGCGAACTGATGGCCCGGCACACCACCCTCCGACTGCGCTCCCGCGAGGGCTACGTGATGCTCGTGGCCCTGATCCTCATGGCCCTCATCGGGGTCATGGGCGCCACGTCCCTGTCGGTGGCCGGCGTCGATCAGCGCATCGCCCACCACAACCGCAAGCACATGATCCTGGTCAACACCAGCCACGCCGGCACCGAGCACGGCCGCAACACGCTGGAGGACGAGAACCCCCCGAGCGAGAACATCGACTCGGCCGGCGACACCTGGCCCGCCTTCGTCGAGGCCGACGACGGCGAGTCCCACTTCGCGGGCATCAGCTACGCCTCGTCCAACCAGAACCTCGGCGTCTACACGGTCGAGGCCATCTACATCAAGTGCTCGAACCCGCCTCCTGGCTACTCCACGGAGCTCGGCCGCAGCCACTTCCGGTCCGACTACTGGATGATGGACGCCGAAGCCAAGCTCCAGGACAGCACCTACTCCGACATCACCGAGACCACGGCCCGCAGCGTCGCCACGCTGCGCAAGGTGGTCCAGGGCTCTTGCAAGATCCGCTAGGGAGTTCAAGATGAACGACCGCCGCCCCCGCTCCGCCACCAAGCTGCTCGCCACCCTCGGGGTGTGCGCCGTCAGTCTCACCGTCGCCGGAGAGGCCTGGTCCGGCTCCAGCGCCGCCGGCGAGGAGTTCCTCGCCGCCTTCGAGGCCGTGCCGCCCAACGTGATGTTCGTGCTGGACATCAGCGACCTGGCCCAGTCCGAGTGCGGCTACCGCCTCGACTCCGGCGAGTCCTACGACTCCGACGAGAGCTTCGACTCGTGCATCGCGTACATGACCGACGCGATCGACCAGCTCACCCAGCACTACGACTGGGCGTTCTTCGGCGTGGCCACGACCACCGAGTCGGCGTCCGACGACTCCTTCGAGCCCGTCACGGCCCTGGGCACCTCCCACGCCCAGCTCTCCTCCGACCTCGGCGATCTGAAGGACGACGTCGAAGCCCGCACCTCCACCGTCGACACACGCAACCTGGCCGAGGCCCTGGCCGGCCTCTCCAACGAGTACTTCGACCTCACCTCCGAAGACAGCTCCGACCCCTGGAGCGACGCGCCCATCGACTACCACTGCCAGGAGACCCACACCGTCACCATCGCCCTGGGCACCCCCCACGACGACGACAGTCCCCAGATGGGCACCGGCACCTCGGGTCTCGGCAAGGACGTGATGTGCGAGGCCGGCGGTGACAAGAGCACCACGGTCGACGAGAACTGCCTCTACGACAACGTCACCTACGCGCTGTACAACACCGACCACCACGGCACCCACGACGGTGACCAGGTGGTGGTGAACCACACCGTCGGCGTCAAGATCTCCGGCTCCTCGCTCTCCGAAGAGCTCTTCGGCAACGCCTCGGACCAGATCAGCAACGAGGGCATCTACACGGTCGCCAACCAGGGCGACGAGATCCTCGGCAACCTGATGGAGGTGCTCGGCTACGTGCGCCAGGGCTTCTTCTCCCGGAGCACCCCGGTCATCAGCGCCGACGGCGCCTACATGATCTACGCCTTCTACGAGATCACCGGCGACAACCCCCTCGCCGAGGGTCACGTCCGCGCCTACGAGGTCGACGACGACCCGGACAGCGCCACCTACGGCCAGGTCCTCTACGACGGCGACGACCAGTTCGGGGGCGCGATCTGGGACGCGGGCGACCTGCTGGTCTCCCGTCCGGTCATCGCCGGTGAGACCAACCCCGACGACCGGGACGGTCTCGGCCAGCGAGACATCTACACCTTCGTGCCGGAGCTGATGCAGCTCTCGCCGTCCACCTACGACGTCTCCGACGAAGGCGAGGAGTACCACCGGATGGGCTTCGACGCGGACTTCGTGACCGCGGCCGCCAGCAGCGACTCGATGCTCGAGAAGTTCATCGATCTCAGCGACGACTCCTACAACCTGGACCTCGACGGAGACGACATCGTCGACTCCGACGACCTCCAGGCCCTGGTGGACTTCGCCCGTGGTCTGCCGTCGGCCAAGTACCGCTACCTCGACGAGGAGCACGGGTACTGGAAGCTCGGTGACTCGCCGCACTCCATCCCGGTGGTCGTCAACGCGCGGAACGACAACTACACCACGGATCCCACCTACAAGACCTTCCTCGAGGAGCTGGTCGGCCTGTCGACCAACCCCGACGGCGTGTTCATCGCCGCCAACGACGGCATGCTGCACTTCTTCCGTCTCGAGGACGACCCGACCACCAGCAGCTACAGCTCGACCCTCGGCTCCGACGAAGACGCCGACGAGGCCGGTGAGGAGCTCTGGGCCTGGCTGCCCGGCTACGTGCTCTACAACACCAAGGACGACGAGGACTGGGCCGGTCGGCTGGTCGACATGATGTGGTACGGCCGCACCTTCCTCTTCGACGGCACCCCGGTGATCGAGGATGTCTGGATCGACGGCTACGGCAGCAACTCCGAGGACGGCGTCAAGGACTGCGACTCCTTGCCGGACAACTGCGAGTGGCGCCGGGTCGTGGTCGTGCAGCAGGGCAAGGGCGGTCCCGTGACCCTGGCCCTGGACATCACCGAGTCCCAGAACCCGCAGTTCCTCTGGGAGCAGGTCAACTCCATCGACTACTCGGCCAACGCCTACACGGTGTCCCGCCCGGTCATCGCCAACCTCTACGACGCCACGGACTCGACGGATCCGAAGGACGCCTGGACCGCCATCTGGGGCTCCGGTCGCGCGGTCCCGCAGGACACGGACGAGGACTACTACATGTCCGCCGAGGCCAACCTGTACTTCTGGCGCATGGGCGACACGTACTGGGAGAGCGGCACCTTCGACTTCGACGACCAGACCCAGACCGGCACCTGGGACACCGAGGGCAGCAACGGCCACCCCGAGATGGACGACTACGCCGGCTCCCTGGACCCCGACGGGGACGGTCGGTACGAGTACGCCTACATCTCCGGCGCCATCGCGGCGGTCGACTTCGACGGCGACGGCGACGCCGACGTCATCTACTTCCCCACCACCACCTCCTACGTGCCGACCGACGAGGGCGGCAGCGGCGTGGGCCAGGATGTCGCCGATCCGGGCCACACCTGGATGTACAAGGCCATCATCGACACCACCGCTCCGGACGATCCGACCTGGTGCGAGTTCGTCGACCCGATGGACTACGTGGGCGAGCGCCCCGAGGTCTACTACGCCCCGACCGTCACCTTCCACACCGACGGCACCCTGGGCGTCTACTGGGGCACCGGCACGCCCTATGAGCGCACCTACTCCTCGGA
>CAYFPX010000109.1:0-14716 GCA_964344945.1 uncultured Enterobacterales bacterium | reverse complement strand
ACACCTCCCCGCTCACCTGCATCGCGCCCACCGGCATCGACTGCGCCGGCAACTCCGGGTACTACGCCCTGGACGCCGGCGAGGGCCTGACCGGCGACCCGCTGATCTACAACGGCGTCGTCTACTTCCCGACCTACATCCCGGACGAGGACCAGTGCGAGCTGGGCACTGGCCGGATCTGGGCGCTGGCCTACGACGACTGTGATCAGGGCATGGACACCAACGGCGACGGCGAAGCCGACGCGGCCTACGTCGAGGTGGACGGCTACCCGTCGAACCTGACCATCACCGAGCAGGGCACGCTCTTCTACGGCACCTCCTCCACCGACCCGGACGGCGACGGCGCGGAGATCATCCACGAGATCTCGGCCATCGCGGACCCGTTCATGGGCACGGTGACCCTGGGGCTGCGCGAGATCTTCTAGTGTTCTGTCTCAGAAACTCGAACTTCTGAGACAGGACACCAGCTCCGGGGCTGGGCTCGGCGCACCCCGCACCGGGCGCTGCCGCGCCCTGCGTCCCCAGACGCCGAAGGGCCGGTGAGCTGACCAGGCTGACGCCTGCTTCACCCCGGCTCGTCGACGGCCGCCGCCTCGACCGCCGCCTGGCAACGCCGCAGGTTCTGGATGGCCGGCTCGTTGCCCGGCTGGAGCTCCAGGACCCGCTTGAAGGTGCGCACGCACTGGCCGTGCTGGCCCCGCTGACCCTGGATGAGGCCCACGATGAAGTGGGAGCCGAGGTGGTTGGGGTCTCGCAGCGCGCCCTTCTGCGCGTGGGACAGGCCGATGCCCAGGTTGTCCAGCTCGTAGTGGGCGCGCGCCACGAGGTAGCGGTGCTCCGCGGTGTCGCTCAGGGCCAGGGCGCGGTTGGCTTGGAGCAGGCTCGCGGCGATGTCGCCCCGCTCCAGGTAGACGGTGGACAGCGCGGCGTGGGGTGCGGCCTGGCGGGCGTCGCCCAGGTCGATCGCCAGCTTGAGGTGCTTCTCGGCCTCGTCGTAGCGGTGGGCGTTCGCCAGGAACTCCCCGAGGTTGTGGTGGGCCACCCAGGTCCGCACGTTGCGCTGAGCTGCCTCGCGCAACAAGCGCTCGGCCTCGTCGAACCGCTCCATCAGCAAGGCCGCCTGGGCGCTGCCCAGCAAGGCGCCCAGGTGGCCCGGATCGAGCTCGAGCACCACCGCGTAGGTCTCCTCGGCCCGTGGCACGTTGCCCAGGGCGAGGTGGGTGTCGGCCAGCAGGGCCAGGACCTCGGTGGAGCGGGGGTTCAGCAGGCGCGCCGCCTCGAGCTCACCCAGGGCCTCGCCCCACCGGCGGGAGCCCAGCCCCTGGGCGCGGGCCTCCCGCAGCAGGTCCCGGGCACGGTCCAGGTAGGGCGCCAGGATGGGGTCGAGGGCCTGCTCGCCGTCGCTGCTGGCCAGCAGCTCCCGGCTCTCGGTGAACACGCCTTCGGTGTCTCCGCGCACCGCCCGCCCGAGGAGCCGCAGCGCCCGGCGCTTGGTCTCCACCCTGGCGGACAGGATGTCCTGGACCTGGGTCAGTGGCCCGGTGTCCAGCCAGGCCTCCGGTCCCTCGAGGTGCGGCTCCAGGAGCTCCAGGGAGAGGAAGGGACCGGTGTGGAGATCGGAAGGCAGCCAGACTCGCTGGGCTCGCCCGGCGCTCCCGGCCAGGGCTGAGAGGCCTTCGGGGCCCACCGCCGCGCGGTCTGCCAGGTCCAGGGCCGAGCCGAGGCCCAGAGCCGAGAGCCGGTCCAGGGCGATCGTCTCCACCGCGAGGAACTGGTCCCAGTTGGCACGGGCCTCGCCGACCCAGCCCGCGAGCAGGACCTGGTCCGCGCCGGTCGGCGGCAGGAAGGCCCAGGTGTGGGGGAACACCGCGAGCATGTCCGCGATCAGGTCTCGGAGGGCCGGCTCGTCGAGCCGGGTGGTGTCGGCGACGAGCAGGTACAGGCCCTGCCGCGAGGTCAGCAGCTCGCGCCGGGCCGCCAGCTGGCGAGGGCCCGGCAGCCCCTGGAGGCCGTCCTGCCAGGGTGTGCGGGCGACCTCGACCACGATATCCTGGGGACCGGCCTGGCGGACCACCTGCTCGTTGGCGCCGCGCACCAGGGCCACGGTCGGATGGAGGAACACGGCCGAGAGCTCGCTGTCGACGCGCGCCTGGGCCCGCAGGGCCTCGGCGTGGGGTACCGCGACGGTGGTGCGCTCCACCAGCACCTGCACGAGTCCGCCGGTGACGTGGCCCTGGGTGTCGCCGAGCACCAGCGCGCGGTCGAAGCGCGGGGCGAGGGCCCTCGCCAGCAGACCGGCGAGGCGCTCGGAAGCCGCCAGGCGGCCCTGGTGCTCCAGGGGCAGGCCGTCCGCCACGTGCAGCAGGCTGCCGTCTGGGCGTCGCAGCAAGACCACCGATCCGCCGGGCCCCCAGCCCGCGGCCACCGGCTCCGAGGCCGCGACCCGCGCGGAGTGGCGGTCGGGTCCGAGGGGGTCCTGGAGATGGGCGGCGCGGCCCTCCGGGAGCCGCGCCTCGGGGAAGGGGACCGGCAGACCCAGGACGGCCAGGGCCCCCCCCAGCGCGACCAGGCCGCCGAGGCGCCGCGCCAGCGGGGGCCGCCACATCGCGCCGAGTCCCACGAGCGTCGCCACGGCCAGGGCCGCGGTGCGCAGGTCCGGGCCCAGATCGAGGCCCACCAGGAGGCCCAGGGCTGCAGCCAGCCACAGGGCGGCCTGGCCGCTGGGGGTGATGCGCACTCCCCCGAGGCACCAGCCGCCCGTGAGGGCGCCAGGTGCGACCGCCAGGGCCACCCCGCCCCACAGCACCGGCCGAGGGTCGGCGCGCCCCGCCCAGTCGCCCAGGGCCTGCCACGAGCGCTCCGGCCAGGCGCCCAGCAGCAGGAGCAGCGCCAGGCCTGCGAAGGCCAGGGGCAGCCCGTCGCCCACCCGGGTGAACCGGGCGCCGAGGGCCCTGCGCAGAGCCCGCCCCGCCCCGGCGAGCAGGGCGAAGGCCGCCAGGGCCACCGCCGCGCCCCCGGGGGTCGGGTCGAGGGAGCCCCGCACGGCGGACCACCCCGCCACGGCACAGGCCACGGCGGCTCCCCACAGGAGTGCGGTCCCCGGACCGGGTGAGGGGCGGTGGTCCGGCTGGTCCTGGCGCAGGGAGGGCAGGCGCTCGTGGAGCAGCGCCAGCAGGGCCGCGATGCCGCCGGCGAGGAGGGGAGACCCGACGCCGAGCCAGACCCCGGCCGCCCCGACGGGCCACCCCCCGATGCTGCGCCGGGCACCTGGGGCGACCAGGCAGGCACCCAGCGCGAATCCGGTGCACAACGTGGCCGCGCCACCGATCCAGGTCGGGGCGTCCACCGGAAGCCAGTGGGGAGACGGGAGGGCCTGGGCCAGGCCTGGTGAGCCGGCCGCCAGTACGAGTGCGCCGACGACGAGGGCCCCTCGGAGCCGGGCGGTGGTGGGCAGCAGCGCCCCGACGGATGCCCCCGAGGCGGCAAGGGCCAGCGCCCCGACCAGGGCCAGGGGTGTCGCCCCGTAGGTCTCGGCCGTCCAGCCGAGGATGCCCCCGGCCGCGCCACCGATGGCCGCGGGCATCCACAAGCCCGTCAGCACGCTCGGAGGGCCTCTCATCCACCCCAGGATACCGCCGGGCGGGGAGACCCCCGGATTGACCCGCTTCCGAGCGCTCTGGTATGAACGGCTGGACAGCCGTTGGGGTCCTCCGGTTGAATTGGTTCCTGCTGCAGCGTCTCTCGGACCCGGTCTTCCTTCCACCTGACCACTCTTCTCCCCCAAACGGGGTAGGGTTGGCGCGCGGTAGGGCAGCCCGACGAAGGGAGCGCTGGATGACCAGGACGGGGAGCAAGTAGCAGCATGGGCCTGTTCTCGAAGAGCACCCGGGCCATCGGTCTCGACATCGGTTCGAGCGGTGTCAAGATGATGGAGCTCGACCACGACGCGAAAGAAGGCGTCTGGCGGCTGCGGAATTTCGGCATGGTGGCCCTGCCCCCCGAGGCCATCGTCGACGGCGCGGTGATGAACACCAACGTCATCGTCGACGCCATTCGGGAACTCGTGGCTCGCCACAAGGTCAAGACCCGAGACGTGTGCACCTCCGTCGCCGGACACTCGGTCATCATCAAGCGCATCAACCTGCCCCTGATGACGCCGGACGAGCTCGAAGAGTCCATCCAGTGGGAAGCCGAGCAGTACATCCCGTTCGACATCAACGACGTCAACATCGACGTCCAGATCCTGAACGAGCAGGGAGACGAAGCCGGCCAGATGGAGGTCCTGCTCGTGGCGGCCCGCAAGGAGCTGGTCAACGAGTACGTCTCCATCATCCAGGAGGCCGGGCTCAACCCCGCGGTCATCGACGTCGACGCCTTCGCCGTCGAGAACATGTTCGAGCTCAACTACGACCTGCCCCGCGACACCATCGCGCTGGTCAACGTCGGCGCTTCCAACGTGAACATCAACGTGCTGCGGGAGGGCGTCACCGCCTTCACCCGGGACATCGGCATCGGCGGTCGGCAGTTCACCGAGGAGATCCAGCGCACGCTGAACATCTCCTACGAAGAAGCCGAGGCCATGAAGGTCGGCGGCAACGAACAGGACGCCAGCGCCGTCGTGCCCGAGGAGATCGAGACCGTCCTGAGCGGCGTGGCCGACAACCTGGCCACCGAGATCCACCGCTCCCTGGACTTCCACCTCTCCTCGGCCAACACCACGCTGGCCCGCATCTACCTCTCCGGGGGGGCTGCACGGACTCCGGGCCTCGCCCGGGCCATCGCCCAGAAGACCGGCACGCCCATCGAGATCGTCGACGCCTTCCGCAAGGTGGAGATCGATGAGCGGGCCTTCAACCCGCACTTCCTCCGGGACGTGTCGCCCCAGGCCGCGGTCGCGGTCGGACTGGCGATGCGGAGGATCGGCGACAAATGATCCGGATCAACCTCCTTCCCGTCCGCGTCTCCAAGCGCCAGGAGGCGGTCAAGCGCGAGCTGGCGATCGGTGCGGTCGGGCTGAGCGTGATGCTGCTGGCCTGCGGTGCCGTGTACATCATGATCCAGGCCCAGGTCTCGGACCTGAAGGCCGTCAACGTCCAGCTGCAGCAGGAGATCGACAACCTCAAGGCCATCGTCGCCCGGGTGGACGAGGTCGACAAGCTCAAGCAGGACCTGCGCAAGAAGCTCGACGTCATCCAGCAGCTCAAGCGCAGCAAGCACGGTCCGGTCCACCTGCTCGACGAGCTCTCCAACGCCACGCCGGAGAAGCTCACCCTCACCGAGCTCAAGGAAGAGAACCGCAACCTCAGCATCACCGGCATCGCCGTGTCCAACGAGGTCATCTCCCAGTTCCTGTCGAACATGGAGCAGTCGGAGTGGTTCGACGACGTCTTCCTCATCGAGATCGATCAGGACGAACAGGACGGCTACAAGCTGAAGACCTTCTCCATCACGGCCAAGCTCGTCGTTCCGGGCAACGCCGGCTCAGGCGAGGACGAGGGCTAGATGGACACCCACGAACTCCTCGAGAGACTCGCCAAGCTCCCCAGGGCGCAGCGGCTGGCGCTGACCGCGCTGGTCTACGCCCTGGTCGCGGTGCTCTTCTGGGTGATGCTCTACAGCCCCGCCGCGGAAGAGGTGAGCCGGCTCGAGGCCCAGCACACCGAGCTCGACGTCAAGCGGGCCAAGGTCCGGGCTCGCGCGGAGAACCGGGAGAAGTTCGAGGCCGAGCTTCAGGAGCTCACGGCGGCCTTGAAGAAGGCCCTCCGGGAGCTGCCGAACGACCGCGAGATCCCGGAGCTGCTCAAGCGCATCAGCTCCGTGGCGAAGAAGGTGGGGCTCGAGATCCGCAAGTTCCAGCCCCTGCCAGAGGTCGTGCGCGAGTACTACGCCGAGGTCCCCGTCGCCCTCGAGGTCGCGGGCAGCTACCACGAGGTGGCGATGTTCTTCGACCGGCTCAGCAAGCTGGGGCGCATCGTCTACGTGAAGAACGTCGACATCAAGAGCCCCGAGGAGCGCGGCGGCAAGGTCTACCTCGAGGTCGAAGGCACCAGCGTCACCTTCCGCTTCCTCTCCGACGACGAGATCGAGAAGCAGGGTGGCGGCAAGCGCGGCAAGCGCGGCAAGAAGCGAGGGCGCTAGCGATGACAACCCTCTTCAGGAGTGTGGGGCTCTGGGCGCTGGTCGCCGGTGGCGGGTTGTTCGTCGCCTGTGGCGACGACGCCGGACCGAGCGACCAGGCGGGCGACCCCGATGCGCCGGTGGCGGCCGACCGCGGCGGCGACAATTTCGACGACGCCCTCGCCGACGACGCCGAAGGCGAGGACGTCTACACCTACAACCCGATCGGCAAGCGGGACCCGTTCCGGTCCTTCATCTCCGGTCCCCGCGAGGACGACATCCGGTCCCCCACGCCGCTGCAGCGGTGGGACATCGACCAGTTCCTCCTCGTCGGCATCGTCTGGGGCGTCGACCAGCCCAAGGCGATGGTCGAGGACCCGGAGAACCAGAGCCACGTGCTCGAGATCGGCACCTACATCGGCCGGAACTGGGGCAAGGTCACCCAGGTCACGGCAGACTCGGTGGTCGTCACCGAGGAATACCAGACCATCGAGGGTGAGCTCGTGACCGAGCAGGTCACGCTGTCGCTGCCCCTCGAGGACTTGCAGGAGTAGTCCATGCGCACTTCCCGCACCCTCGCCGGACTGGCCTTGCTCCTGGGCGTGGCTCTGTCGGCAGAGCCCCTCATCGGCCAGGACGACGTGCCCGTGGCCGGCGTCGAGGTCGTGGCCGGCGACAGCGATCAGGTCATCATCCAGCTCGACGGCACCATCACCGAGGCCAGCATCTCGACCTTCGCGATGCCCGACCCGGACCGGGTGATGGTGGACATCCTGGGCGCTGTGCCCGGTGACATCGGCGGCTCCGTCGACGGCGCCGGCGGCCTGGTGACCGGCGTCGACGTGGCGCCCCTGGCCGACTCCGACATCACCATCACCCGGGTGACGGTGAGCCTGAGCGGCCCGGTCGAGCACCGCTTCGCCGTCGAAGACGGCCGCATCGTGTTGACCCTGCTCGCCGGCGTCGCGGGCGCCGCGGACGACCCGCTCGCTGCGGCGGGAGCGAGCCCGCTGGACACCAGCCGTGGCGTGTCCGAAGGCGTGGGCACGCCGTCGGGTCCCAAGGCCCTCGAAGGCCTCTCGCTGAAGTCCCTCGACTTCATCGACGACGACACCTCGTCGCGGGTCGTCATCGCCATCAGCAACGACGTCTCGTACACCACCAGCCAGCCCCAGCGCGACCTGGTCGTCATCGACATCCCCGGCGCCTTCGTGCCCCAGTCCCTGGAGCGGGTGCTCGACACCAGCCACTTCATCTCTCCGGTGCGCATGGTCCGCGCCTACAAGACCCGCGACGGCGCCCGCGTGGCCATCAGCCTCGGCCGCTCCGTGGAGTGGGCCGTGTCCGAGGGCGAGCCCGGCCAGGTCATCCTGGACTTCCCCCTGCCGGCCGACATGCAGGAAGACCGGACCCTGGCGACCCAGTCCTTCTCCGAGGTCGCCCCGAGCGATCCGGACACCAGCGGCGGCGAGGGCCTGAAGGGCGCCTACGCCTCCGAGACCCTCATCGGCGACTCCGGCCGGACCTACGACCCCCAGAGCGCCTTCGGTTCCGGCCGGGGCTCCGGCGCGGCCGGTCAGCTGGGCGGGCTCTCGGGCTTCAGCTTCGACTCCGGCACGGCGACCTCCGGCAACTGGTCCGGCCGTCGCATCAACCTCGACCTGGTCGACGCCGACATCCACGCGGTGTTCCGGCTCATCTCCCACGTCAGCCGCCTGAACATCGTCTCCGGCGACGACGTCCAGGGCAGCGTGACCGTGCGGCTCATCGACGTCCCGTGGGACCAGGCCCTGGCGGTCATCCTGCAGGCCAAGGGGCTCGCGTCCCAGCGCTTCGGCAACATCGTGCGCGTGGCGCCCATCGAGACCATCAAGGCCGAGCAGCAGGCCGCCCTGGACGCCCAGCGGGCCCAGTTCGAGCTGACCCCGCTCAACGTCCTGGTCGTGCCCCTGAACTACGCCAAGTCGTCCGACGTGGCGGCGCAGATCCAGTCCCACCTCTCCGCCCGCGGATCGGTCGAGGAAGACGCCCGCAGCAACCAGATCATCGTCCAGGACACCGAGTCCAAGCTCGCCCAGATCCGTGAGCTCATCCGCCAGGTCGACCGTCAGACCCCCCAGGTGCTCATCGAGGCCCGCATCGTCGAGGCCACCAGCCGCTTCAGCCGGAGCCTCGGCATCCAGTGGGGTGGCGAGCTCGACATGACCCCGAACACCGGGTACGGCACCGGCATCTTCTTCCCGGCCACGGTCGGCGCATCCGGTGGTTCCACCAACGACGGCAACCAGCAGACCCAGTTCTACAGCCCGGGCCAGGAGAACCTCGCGGTCGACCTCGGCTCGAGTGGTACGGCCGGCTCCCTGGCCCTGGCGCTGGGGTCCGTGAGCGGCCTGATCAACCTCGACGCCCGCCTGTCGGCGATGGAGAGCGAGGGCTGGGGCGAGGTCATCTCGGCGCCGCGCATCACCACGCTGGACAACATCACGGCGAGCATCAAGCAGGGCGCTCGGATCCCGTTCCTGTCGGTGTCCGCCGGTGGTACCCAGGTGCAGTTCATCCAGGCCGCCCTGGAGCTGTCCGTCACCCCGCACATCACGTCGGATGGCACCATCTTCATGGACAGCCAGATGGAGAACAACCGGGCGGACTTCTCCAACGTCGTGCAGGGCCAGCCCTCCATCCAGATCAAGGAAGCCGAGACCCAGCTGCTCGTCGCCGACGGCGACACCACGGTCATCGGTGGCGTGTTCGCGACCGAGGAGGGCCAGTCCCAGGACCGCATCCCGTTCCTGGGTCGGATCCCGGTGCTCGGTGCGCTGTTCCGGAACAACTCGAAGAACATCATCCGCAACGAGATGCTGGTCTTCGTGACCCCGCACATCGTCACGACCACCGAGAACTGAGCGCCACGCCTTCGACACCGCCGCAGGGGGTCGCCCTGGTCGGCTTCATGGGCGCGGGCAAGTCCACGGTCGGGCGACTGCTGGCCGAGCGGCTGGGGCTGGCCTTCGTGGACCTCGATCGGCTGATCGAGGGCCGGGCGGCGGCCTCGATCCTGGCGCTGTTCGAGGCGGAAGGGGAGGGCGGCTTCCGGATCCGGGAGCGCCAGGCCCTGGACGAAGTGCTCGCCGGGGAGGCCCTGGTGCTGGCCCTCGGCGGCGGTGCGTACCACCAGCCCGGCGTGCCAGAGGCGGTCTCCGGCTGGGGCCGCGCGGTCTACCTGGAGGCACCTCTGGCGGTGCTGGAGGCCCGGGTCACGGGAGGGGGGCGTCCCCTCTGGGATGCCGCTGTGGCGGCCCGCTACGCCGAGCGCCAGCCGGGATACCAGGCGGCCGAGGTCCGGGTCTCCGCAGCAGGCGCCCCGGAGCAGGTCGCGGACGCTGTCGTGGCGGCCCTGGCCCGAGGAGCGACCCGGTGAGCTTCGAGTCCCTGCAGGTCGAGCTCGGCGAGCGTTCCTACCCCATCGCCTTCGCGCCGGTGGCGCAGCTGGGGGCGACCATGGCCAGCGTGCTGCCGCCGGGCCGGTGCGTGCTGGTCACCAACCCGGTGGTCCGGCCGCTCCACGGCGACGCCGTGCTCTCGGCCCTGGCCGACGGAGGCTGGCAGGCCGAGCTGGTCGAGGTGCCGGATGGCGAAGCCCACAAGACCCTCGACACCTGGCGGGCGCTGGTGCTGGCGCTCCTGGACCTGGGCGTGGACCGCAGGACCCCCCTGGTCGCGCTGGGCGGTGGGGTGACCGGGGATGAGGTCGGCTTCGCGGCGGCCACGGTGCTCCGGGGTGTGCCCTTCGTCCAGGTGCCCACGACCTTGCTGGCGATGGTCGATGCGTCGGTGGGCGGCAAGACCGGGGTCAACGCCGCCCATGGCAAGAACCTGGTGGGCGCCTTCCACCAGCCCCGCCTGGTGCACGCCGACGTCGCGACCCTGGCGACCCTGTCCGACGCCGAGTTCCGCTGCGGACTGGGCGAGGTGGTCAAGCACGCGGTGCTCGCCGATCCCACCTTCTTCGCCTGGCTCGAGGACCACGCGGCCCAGGTCCTGGCCCGGGAGCCGGGGGCCCTCGCCCACTGCGTGCAGCGGTGCTGCGCCATCAAGGCCGCGGTGGTCGCAGCCGATGAGCGGGAGTCCGGCCAGCGGGCGCTCTTGAACCTGGGACACACCATCGGTCACGCCATCGAGAAGACCCTGGGCTTCGGCACCATTCGCCACGGCGAGGCCGTGGGCATCGGCCTGGTGGCCGAGGCGCGGCTCGCGGTGGCCCGGGGGGCCGCCGAGCCTGAGCTCCCGCGCCGCATCGCTGGCCTGCTGGTGGGTCTGGGCCTGCCGGTGCGGTGGCCTGGACTGGCTGTCCAGGCGCTCCTGGACGCCGCCGCGATGGACAAGAAGATGTCTCGTGGTAAGCTCACCCTGACCGTTCCGAGGGGACTCGGAGACGTCCGGCTCGAACAGGTGGACCTGATCGAGCTGAAGGGCGCCGCAGAGTCGGTGTCCGCCCCGCTGGAGGACTCATGAGCCGCTTGCTGATTCCTGGAGCCCTTGCCCTGGTCGCCGCGACCGGGTGCATCTCGGAGACCGGACACCCCGCGCCGGCCTACGCGCTCCTCTCCACCCCGGGAGACATCACCATCTCCTGGAGCAGCGAGTTCAACGCCATCGACGACGGCATCGGTGGGCTCTTCCTGCTGGACTTCCTCGTCTACGACGGCAACAGCGGCATCCCGATGGAGAACATCCGGATGGAGCTGCTGAGCGGCTACGGCGGCGCGTACCTCATCCCGAAGACCGCCGTGAAGATCGTGCCGTACCCGACCATCGCCGAAGAGGAGAAGGACTCCCTCTGCGACGCCGACGGCGACAGCTACATCGACGACGACGCGCCAGACTCCTGCTCCTGGAACTGGGACACCTCGGGCGACGTCTACTTCCAGCTCGCCGACGACTACGCCAACGCCTACCACCCGAACTACCTCATCGGCGCCACGGACAACCGCGGCATCTTCCGCACCTACGTCTACGTGGACAGCCTGCCGGTCTCGAGCTCGGGCGGCGAAGAGGACGAGGGCAGCGGCGACATCTCCTACGAGTCCATCCAGATCATGGCCTCGATCGGCATCGACACGGCCGACGTGTCGATCGGACCGAGCAGCAACTAGGCCAAGAGTCCCCCAGCAGTGGCTTCCAAGCAGATCGTGCAGGTCCTGGTCCTGCACGGCCCCAACCTGAACCTGCTCGGAACCCGAGAGCCGGAGCTGTACGGCCACACCACGCTGGCCGACATCACAGCGCGGCTGGAGACGCTCGCCGCTGAGCTGGGTGTGTCCCTGAGCCACTTCCAGAGCAACCACGAGGGTGCGCTGGTGGACCGGGTGCAGCAGGCGGCTGGGGATCACGCCGGGGTCCTGGTCAACCCGGCGGCCTACACCCACACCTCGATCGCGCTGCGGGACGCCCTGGCCGCGACCGGGCTGCCCTTCGTGGAGGTGCACCTCAGCAACGTGCACGCGCGAGAGGAATTCCGGCACCACAGCCTGCTCGCGGACCTCGCCGTCGGGCAGGTGGTCGGGTTCGGCGCGGCAAGCTACAGCCTCGGCCTGCGGGGCCTGGTCGCGCATCTCGCCGACTGACACGACCCGCCTGGAGCATCGATGGACCTGGAGCGGATCGAGGCGCTGCTGCACCTCCTCAACGACCAGGAGGTCGGCGAGTTCTCCTACGAGGACGAGGACCTCAAGCTGAAGGTCAAGCTGGGTCCCCAGCTCATCCAGGGTGTGGTCGCGGCGGCGCCGGCCCCTGTGGCGGGCGCACCGGCGGCGAGCGCCCCCGTGGCGGTCGCGGCGGAGCCGGCCGATGACACCCACGCGGTGTCCTCGCCCATGGTGGGCACCTTCTACCGGGCTCCCTCGCCCGAGGCCGCGGCGTTCATCGAGGTCGGCCAGAGCGTCAAGAAGGGCCAGGTGGTCTGCATCGTCGAGGCGATGAAGCTGATGAACGAGATCGAAGCCGACATCGACGGCACGGTCGTGAGCATCGAAGTCGAGAACGCCCAGCCGGTCCAGTTCGGCCAGGCGCTGGTCCGCATCCGGCCCAGCTGACACCCATGCCCTTCACCAAGGTCCTCGTCGCCAACCGGGGCGAGATCGCCCTCCGTGTCATCCGGGCCTGCCGCGACCTGGGCATTCCCACGGTCGCGGTCTACTCCGAGTGCGACGCCCAGAGCCTGCACGTGCGCTTCGCCGACGAGGCGATCTGCATCGGCCCGCCCCAGGCCGCCGACTCCTACCTGAACATCCAGAACGTGCTCAGCGCCGCGCTGGTGACAGGCTCCGAGGCCATCCACCCTGGCTACGGCTTCCTCGCCGAGAACGCGGACTTCGCCCGCAAGGTGGGGGACCACGGGCTCACCTTCATCGGGCCGTCTCCGGACACCCTGTTGGACTTCGGGGACAAGCTCCGGGCCAAGGCGATGGCCCGGAAGGCCGGCACCCCCCAGCTGCCCGGCAGCGGGGGCGAGGTCGCCACGGTCGAGGACGCCGTCGAGATCGCCAAGACCATCGGCTACCCCCTGATGGTCAAGGCCGTCGCTGGCGGCGGCGGCAAGGGCATGCGGGTGGTGGAGGACGAGGAGGAGCTCCGGCGCGCCTTTCCCCTGGCCGCCGCGGAGAGCTTGTCGGCCTTCGGCAACGGCGCCTTGTTCATGGAGCGCTTCCTGCGCGCACCCCGGCACGTCGAGATCCAGGTGGCAGGGGACGGCCAGGGTGGCGCGATCCACCTGGGCGAGCGGGACTGCAGCCTCCAGCGCCGGCACCAGAAGCTCCTGGAAGAGGCGCCGGCGCCGGCGCTGTCCGACGACCTGCGGGCTCGGATCCGGCAGGCCGCGGTCGATCTGGTCCGGACCGCGGACTACCGCTCCGTGGGGACCTGCGAGTTCCTGGTCGAGGGCGAGGAGTTCTTCTTCCTGGAGGTGAACCCCCGCATCCAGGTCGAGCACTGCGTGACCGAGGAGGTCACGGGGGTCGATCTGGTCAAGCTGCAGATCCAGCTGGCCACCGGCACTCCCTTGCCCATGGCCCAGGAAGACATCGTGATCCGGGGCCACGCCATCGAGGTGCGGGTCAACGCCGAGCACCCCTTCAAGTTCACGCCGTCGGGTCTCATCACCGGCTTCCACATGCCCGGCGGGCCAGGCATCCGTGTCGACACCGCCGTGCACGAGCAGGCGATGGTCCAGCCCTACTACGACAGCATGGTCGCCAAGGTCATCGTGTGGGGGCCCACGCGCGAGGAGGCGACCAGTCGCCTCCGCCGGGCGCTTCAGGAGTGCGTGGTCGAAGGCATCCACACGACCTTGCCGCTCCACCGGGAGCTGATCGAGCTGGACGCGTTCCGAGACATCACGTTCAACACCCGCTTCGTGGACAGCTGGGTTCCGACACGAGGGTGACCCCGGCGGTCCCCAAGGGACCCTCCGCTCCGGTAGACTCACGCCTCCCCCCGGGCACACGGAGGACGCGTGGCGGTCGATCGCTACCAGATGGAGCAGGAAGCCCAGCGCTACCTGAGCAAGGGCAACACCGACAAGGCGATCTCGACCTACGCCGCGCTCCTTCGACAGGACCCACAGGACCGCCGGGTCCGGCAGAAGATCGCAGGGCTCTACGAGACCGTCGGCCGCACCCGCGAGGCCGAGAAGCACTACCGCGAGCTGATCCGGCTCTACGAGACCGACGGCAACAAGCGCGCCCGCATGGCCACGCTCAAGCAGCTGCGAAAGCTGGCGCCCCGGGACGGCGGCATCATGGGCCTGCTGGCCCGGGCCTACCGGGACTCGGATCTGCCCCACGAGGCCATCCGCCACTACGAGCAGGCGATCAACCTGCTCGGCCAGCGGGAGCCCAAGGAGGCCGCCGTCTTCGCCCAGGAGCTCCAGGAGCTCAAGCCCGGCGACACCCCCCTTCGGCTGCGCACGGCGGAGCTGCTCGCTGCCGGCAAGGACGACAAGGGCGCCTACAAGGCCTACCGCGAGCTCATCGACGACCTGCGGCGCCACGGCAAGCTGAACGAGGTGGGACGGGTCGCGTCGATGGCCCTGCAGCTGAAGCCCGACGAAGGCGACCTGCTGTGCGATGCCGCCGAGGCCGCCCTCGCTGGCGGCGAGCCGCAGACTGCCCTCGGTCACCTCCAGCCCGCCTACGCCGAGGACCCCAACGACCCCCGCACCCTCGACCTGCTGGCGCGGGTCTTCGAGGAGTCCGAAGAGCCCGACAAGGCGCGGGAGGTCCTGCTGGCGCTGGCGCGCGAGCTGGGCGTGCGCAGCGATCACCGCGGTCGACTCGAGGTCCTGCAGCGGGCGGCGAAGCTCGGCGTGGGCAGGTCGCTGGACGCCGAGGTGGCCAAGGCCAAGGCCTGGGCAGACGCCTCAGACTTCCGGCTGGGTGACCTGACCTCGGCCCAGCCGCGCGACGAGAACGAGCTGCGGGCGGTGGTGCGAGCCTCGGTGATGCTCGGGTACGGGCTGCTGGAGCGGGCCCACGCCGAGCTGGAGACCCTGCCCGAAGAGTCCGTCGCGGCCCGGGCGTGGCTGGTGGAGCTCACCGCGTCG
>CAYFPX010000108.1:18816-26183 GCA_964344945.1 uncultured Enterobacterales bacterium | reverse complement strand
CTACTCCACGTACCCCAACGCCCTCAACGCCTCCTCCACCTCCGGATCGTAGGCATCCAGCGCCTGGGAGTCCGCCGGCGGCTCCGGCGCGATCCCGTAGGTCACCTTGATCGTCCGGCTGCCCACCCTGCCCTCCAACAACCCGTGCGTCTCGCCGTCCACCGCCGGCGGATCGCCGCCCGGCCAGGTGGACTCGGCCAGGACCTCGCCGCTCGCGGCGTCGAGCAGGCGCAGGGCGAGGCCTTCGAGGGCTGTGACCTGGCCCACGGGCCGGGCGTAGAGCTCCCGGGCCCCCCGGTTGTTCGCCTCCAGGGTGAAGAGGGCCTCGCCGTCGACCACCGCGGCGCTCGCAGGGCTGCGGCTCATCGGGTCCACGCCGAGCCAGGCGCTGGCGAAGCCATCGGGACGGGTCAGCTCCACGACGGTCGGGCTGTCTCGGGCCTGGCCCGTGCGCGGCACCTCGATCCGGTACACCGGGCCCGACCAGGTGCCCAGGCCCTCACCGAGCCGGGGATGCCACGGAGTGGTGTCGGTCTTGGGGCCCAGGTCGATCCTCTCCGCCGGGTCGGCCGCCAGGTCGTAGAGGTGCTCGCGGCCGGCTCGGGTCGTCCACTTCTGGCCGTCCTGGACCACCCCCCAGAGCTCCTTGCCGTAGAGGGGCCGCCCCACCGGCTGAGGCCGCGCGGTGAGCGAGGCGGCGGCCTGCTCGTCCCCCGTGGCGACCGGCAGCAGGGAGCGCCCGGCCATGCCCTCGGCGGGCAGGCCGGCCAGGTCGAGCACCGTGGGCGCCAGGTCCACCAGCGAGACCGGCGCGGCGACCCGGCCCGCGGGCACCCCGGGCGCCCTCACGATCATCGGCACCCGCAGCAGCTCGTCGTAGAGCGAGTGACCGTGCTCGAAGCCACCGTGCTCCCAGAACTCCTCGCCGTGATCGGCGAAGACCAGGATCGGCACCGTGTCACCCAGGTCGGCGAAGAGGTCCGCCAGCTGGTCGTCCAGGTAGCGCAGGTTCTGGTCGTAGCGGTCCACGACGTAGCGCTCCAGAGCCTCGCCGTGGTCCTTGCGGGCGGTCTTGATCTTGTGCAGGGTCGCGGTGCTGGCGTCGAAGTCCCCCGGCGCGTCGCCGGCCCACAGCGACCGGTAGGCCCGGGGCTCGTTGTAGGGCAGGTGCATGTCCATCAGGTGGAGCAGCGCCATGGCATCCTGGTCGGGGTGCCGGTCCCAGAACCGCTCCAGCTGCTCGATGACCTCCTCGGCCGGCGGCCAGTTGACGCAGTAGTGCCGGGTCCAGCCGTCGGACATGCCGAAGTTCGTGGAGAGGTAGACGTTGCCCACGAAGGCGCCGGTGACCCAGCCCGCCGCGGCGAGGCGCTCCTGGAGCGGCGGGGCGGCCTTCCAGCGCTCGGGGTGCAGGCCGCTGAGCATGGTCTGGGCCGACGGCAGGGTCCAGGGGGCCACGGAGCGGGCCTGGTCGAAGACCGCCGCGCCTTCGGCCCAGGTGTCGAGCCGGGGGCTGGTGTCGCGCTCGTAGCCGTAGAGCCCCATGTGGTCCGGGCGCAGGGTGTCGATGAACACCATCAGCAGGCGCTTGGGATCCTTCGCCGGGGTGTAGAGCGTGGGCTCAGCGAGGAAGACGTAGTCCAGGTCGGCGCTCTCGCCGGGCTCGGTGCGCAGGCGCAGGTGCACCCGCTGGCCGGCCCAGGCCGACAGATCGATGCGCAGGTCCTCGAGGCCCTCGCTGTCCAGGCGGTGCCGGGAGAGCTCTTCGATCGTGCCGGCCCGATCGAGCTCCACCACCAGGGTGGCCCCCTCGCTGCCCCGGGCCAGGCGGACCTCGGGAGGCAGCAGGGTGGCCTGGGTGCGCAGGACGCCGCCCTGGGGGATCTGGACCTCATAGGACGCGAGGGCCGGGGCCGGCAGGAAGAGGCCGGTCCGGGTCGAGTCCCCGAGCTGCAGGGAGCGCAGGGCGAAGGCCGTGTCGCTCAGGCCCGCGGTGGCGGTGTTGAGGGCGTCCTCGCGCTCGGTGGCGGCCGGGTAGACCAGGCTGTAGTCGCCATCCTGGGGCTCACCGAGGTCGGCGTCGCGTCGGATCAGCAGCGCGGTCTTGGTGAAGTCCCAGCTGTCGGCGTGCTTGGCGCCGGCCAGGCCGTTGGAGAACCGCAGGGGCTTGTCGCCCCGGGACAGCACCGCCCCAGGAGGCGCCTTGCTGTAGAAGAGCTTGCGGCTGCGGAAGGGCAGGGGGGCCTGCCAGGTCTGCACCCCGCCGACCGTGCGCACCAGCTTGAAGGGGCCGGCCACGTCGATGGTGTCCGGTGCCGGGGCGCCACCGGGGCGGCTCGACGCCGGCAGCTCCAGGGTCTTGAGCAGCTCCGGGTGCCGGGCCAGCAGCAGGGCGGGGACCACCTCGGTCCGGGTGACCGTGGGGGCCGGGGTGCCGCAGCTCGCCAGGGCCAGCGCGGTCCAGATCGCGACGCACGTCCGCATCGCGGTCCGGGACAGCATCAGGGCGGAGAGGTCCTCAGTCTTCGCGGCGGCGGAGGCCGAGCACCAGAGCGAGGGCCAGGGCGGCCATGCCGCCGATGGGCCGGCTGCCGGTGGTGGCGCAGCCGCCGATGGCCTCGGCGCTCACGTCGAGGGTGGCCTCGGCACGCCCGGCGGGGCCGCCCGCCACCATGCGCACGGTGTAGTCGCCCTCTTCCGGGAAGATCAGGACCGGGCTCCAGGCACCGACCGGGTCACCGACCTCGGTGCCGCCCTGGGTGATCTGGAAGCTGACGGTGTCGATGCAGCCGTAGGTGGACACGTCGGTCTGGTTGACCACCTGGTAGGCGACCACGCCTTCCTCGATCTCGACGTGGCCCGCGGTGTCGGTCTGCTGGAGGCTGAACACCGGCTCGGGGATCTCGCAGGCCAGGACCGCCGCGAGCTGGCTGGACTCGAAGGTCCAGGTGCCGCACTGCTCGGAGTCGCCGGAGAACACGACCGCCGGGGTGAACTGACCCTGGACCTCGTACTCGTGGTACGGCTCGAGCTCGGTGGAGCCCTCGCTGCCGTCGCCGAAGTTCCAGTCGGCGCCGGTGACCTCTTCGTCGGTGACCAGGTTGAACTGGATGCCGAGAGGGGTGGGGCCGAAGGACGGGGTCGAGGCGTCGATCTCGAAGCCCGCGAAGGGCCCGTAGAGCGCGGTGATGCCGGCGATGTCGTCGGAGTTGATGCTGACCCGGCTGGTGTCGCAGCGACCGCCGGTCCAGAACATGGTCGCGGAGCGGTAGGCCTCGTCGACGCAGATGTCGCCCTCTTCACAGCTGTGGGCCATGCCGAGGAGGTGGCCGACCTCGTGGGTGCCGGTGGCCTCGATCGCGTTCTCGTTGTTGCAGCGACCGGCGTTGACGTCGTCGGTCGTGGCCCAGTCGATGTTGTCGTTGAACGTGATGTCGTTGTCGGTGTTCTTGAAGATCAGCTCGCCGCCGAGGTTCTTGATCACGTCGGCGGTGGTGCGGCCGCGGGCGGTCATGACGGCGTTGATGCCGCTGCCCAGGGTGTCGGTCGGGTCGTCGAAGAAGACCTTGTTGATGCCGTCGTTCGCGGCGCCGCCGTTGCCGGCGTGGATGCCGCGGTACTCGAACTCGATCACCGCGCACTCGGCGTCCCACCAATTCGCGAAGGAATTGATCATGACCTGCTCCTGGTAGTAGAGCCCGGTCTCGGAGTCGACGGTCTGGGGGAGCGAGTCCTCGAGGTAGTCCGTGGTCCAGAACTCGATCGGGAATTCCTCGGGGTCCCACATGTAGCCCAGGGGCTCCCAGGCGTGGGCGGTGCCAGAGGTGGCGGCGGCGGCCAGGAGGGCCCCGGGCAGGAGGACGCTGTGCAGGAGGCGCTTCACGGGGTCACCCCGACCTGGAGCTTGTTGATGCGGGAGAGCTTCGCCGGGTCGGCGCCGGGGATCGGCTGGCCGTCCCAGCCCTGCTCGACGCGGCTGAGGATCCGGTCCTCGAGATCCGCCATGTAGACGCGGTCTTCGGGAGCGGGGTGGGGGATGAAGCGGTGGTCGTAGTTGCGCTGCAGGGGCGCGGGGTAGCGCACGGCCATCGGCTCGCCGCTGTCGGGGTCGATCCGGTGGGTGTACTTGCCCTGGGACCAGCCCACGACGCTGGTGCGGCCGCTGTCGAGGTGCTCGAGGAAGAACAGGCCCTGCTCGCCCTGGCTGAAGCGCGGCACCGACTCGATGAACTGGAACTCGTCGTGCAGCACACCGCCCATCTGGTCGATGGTGACGGCGTCGACCGTGGCGTCGCCCTTGAGGGTGCGGGTGAGCTCGACGTTGGCGCGGGTCCACAGGTTGCCGCGATCGTCCTTCTCGACCCAGACCTCGGTGACCACGCCGTGGGCGATCAGATCCGAGGCGTCGGTCATCTGCTCGACGGTCAGTGCGGTGAGGGAGGTCGCCTCGGCGGCGCCGGGGTGGAGCCACCCGGCGACGGCCACTGCGGCCACGAGCATGATCTTGGTGCGGGTCATTGAGACGCCTCGCGCGAAGGAGGAGCGCAGGTTCTTCCAGGAGTGGGACCGGCTTCTTAGTTGCTAACCGAGAGCGACGTCAAGCAGCGCCCGGGTGCGGCAGCCGGCCTGGGACCGGGTCTTTACACAAGGCTGTCAGAGGGAGGGTGCCCCTCCTTTGCAGACGCCGCCGTGGCGCCACTGGAGACCCTTGCAAAGGGGCTGTCACGCCCCTGCCGATCCGGCGAGACCTTCCTTGACGGCCCCCCCTTGCCCGCGTACTTTCCCGCACCCTTGCCCCCCGGCCCCGCGCGGGGGGGCGTGTGTCTGCTCCCAGGTGCCTGACACCCTCCCGTGCCAGGCCCTTCCAGGACGGTCCCAATGACCCGCTTCCTCCGCTGCCTTCGAGCCCTGGCGTTCGTGTTCGCGATCGTGTTCGCGACCCACGCGCCCGAGGCCCACGCCCAGACCACCGGCATGATCAAGGGCATCGTGATCGACGAGGGTGGCCTGGCCATCCCCGCCGTGCTCGTCACGCTCAACTCCGAGGCGCTCATCGGTGGTGCGCAGCAGCAGTCCACCGACGGCAACGGCCGGTTCCTCTTCGCGAACCTCCCGCCGGGCACCTACAACGTCAAGTTCGACAAGCCGGGCTTCAGCCGCCTGGAGAAGCCGAACATCAACGTCCTGATCGGCCGCAGCGTCAACCTCACGATCGAGCTCCCCCTGGCCACCGCCTCCGAGGAGTACATCGTCGAGGAGACCCGACCCACCCTCGACACCGAGCAGGCCAGCACCGGCGAGGTCCTCCAGAAGGAGTTCCTGGACAAGGTCCCGAGCGGTCGCTCCTACCAGAGCGTGGTCAGCACCACCCCGGGCGTCATCGGAGGCGGCAACCCCAACATGGCGGGCGCCGGCTACAACGAGAACACCTACCTGCTCGACGGCGTGCAGATCACCGACCCGGTGACCGGCACCTTCTCCCTGAACTTCAACTTCGACGCCATCGAGCAGATCGAGGTGCTGACCGGCGCCTACGACGCCGAGTTCCCCCAGAGCCTCGGCGGGATCATCAACATCGTCACCGAGACCGGCACCAACCAGCTCGAGTTCGACACCAGCATCTTCTACCAGTCGGCGGCCCTGACCCCGCGGATCGACGCCCGCTACGCGGCGGACGGCGCGGAGCTGTCCCCGACCGGCTTCGACACCAACTACACCTCGCGCCAGGTCAACGCCAAGCTCTCCGGTCCGATCATCCGCGACCGCGCCTGGTTCATCGTCAGCTACTCGCTGGCCCAGTCCAGCTACACCAACGCGGGCGTGGACCTGCCCCGTGACTTCGAAGGCCACTACCTGATGGCCAAGGTCACGACCCAGCCGAACCCGTCCCACCGGGTCCAGGTCCTGATCCAGACCAACCCGACCAGCATCGACAACATCGATCAGAGCAGCCGGTTCATCGAGCCGGAGGCCCAGGGGCGGCAGTCCCAGGGCGGCCTGGTCGGGTCCCTCACCTGGGACTGGTTCATCAGCCCCGAGCTCTTCGTCGAGACGGTGCTGAGCTACCAGAACATCTACATCGACGTCACCGGCGTGCCCTGCACCCACAACAAGGACCTGGGCTACCACCCCTGCCAGGAAGACGAGCCGGAGAACAGCCTCGACTTCGAGTCCCCGGCTCGCCTGGGCATCAACCTGGCCTTCGACCGGGACAACTACTACATGATCTACGTCGACGACCGGTACCGCTACCGGGCACAGACCAAGGTCAGCCTGCTCCAGCGCGAGTTCATCGGCTTCCACGACCTCAAGGCCGGCGCCGAGATCGAGTACACCTACTTCGACTGGCTCATCGGCTTCCCGGGCAACCAGTACTACTACGACCTCAACCTCGAGGCGTACGACCCGGACACCTACGAGAACTACTACTGGGTCGAGTCCTCAGCGCCCTTCCACCTGCAGCAGCGCGGCCTCAAGTACGGGATGTTCATCCAGGACGTCTGGAAGCCCGTCCAGAACCTCACCATCCGCTACGGCCTGCGCTACGACCACACCACCCAGCGCTCCGACACCCAGGACGCCGTCATCCAGAACGGCGTCTTCGGCCCCCGCTTCTACGCCATCTGGGACCCGTGGGGCGACGAGCGGACCAAGTTCTACGGCGGCTACGGCCGGTTCAACGACCTGGCCACCCTCTCCACCTCCAGCGGCCAGAACCAGAACGGCTTCGCCTACAAGCTCTACGTGGGCGAGGTCTTCGGGAACTTCGCCAGCGACAGCGCCTACCAGGCCAACGAGTACGAGTACGAGAACACCAACACGGCCCTGGACGACCTGGCCGCCCCGCACTCCGACGAGTTCGTCATCGGAGCCGAGCGCGAGATCATCCAGGACCTGGTGGTCGGCGTGACCTTCACGGCGAAGTTCACCGAGAACATCTACACCTACGACGAGCTCAACCAGATCTGGGACGAAGACGGCTACAACACCATCGGCAACATCGACGGCACCAACGACGTCCTGTTCCGGCTCCGCACCCCCTACGAAGCCCGTCGCGACTACTACCAGACCGACCTCGGCCTGCGGAAGAACTTCTCCGACCGCTGGCAGCTGCTCGCCGTCTACACCTACACCGTCTCCCGCGGCACCGTGCAGACCGCCAGCGGCGCCGGCCTCTCCGTGCCGCCGCAGTGGGAGTACTCCTACGGCAACCTGTCCACGGACCTCCGCCACCAGGTCAAGGCCGCCGCGTCCTACGACCTCCCGAACGACCCCTGGACCACCACCCTGTCCTTCCAGGCCGAGTACTACTCCGGGGCCCCGACCACCCGCTACTACTACACCCCGGACACCAACCAGCTCGCCTG
>CAYFPX010000108.1:1485-18806 GCA_964344945.1 uncultured Enterobacterales bacterium | reverse complement strand
GAAGAGCCCGATCGGCGAGTACGCCCGGTCCGAGCCCCTCTTCTACCTGAACGTGGGCATCATCCAGAAGATCCACGTGCGCAAGGGTGACCTCGAAGCCCGGCTCACCGTGCAGAACGTGCTCAACATGCAGCAGGCCGACTCGTACTACTCGGTCGGCTACAACGAGCCGCGCTGGGTCATCTACAGCCGCCAGGACCCGCTCTCCCTGCAGGGCGGCCTCCGATACAAGTTCTAAGGAGCCCCAGCCATGCTCTCCGCTCTCCTGTTGAATGTGCTCGGCTGTGCCTACGACGAGCACCTCCCCCAGGTCGACGTGCACGGCACCGTGGTGATCCCGCGGGCCGCCGCTACCCGGGACATCACCGACGCCCGCACCGGCGAGGTCTCGACCATCACCGACGCCCGCTGGATCGGCCCGGTGTTCATGGGGGCCTACTCCGGCGTGGACAGCCAGAACTACGGCTACCCCCACCCCGAGATCGGCCCGGTCATCGGCTCGACCGACGGCAACACCTACCCCTACGGGGGCGGGTCCCTGGGCCGGTTCGACTTCGCCTGCTTCGAGGCCCTGGTCTGCGAGGTCAACACCGGTCGCTTCTACGACTTCGAGCACATGATCGAGTGGTTCAACGACATCATCGACGAGCCCATCACCGATGAGTTCGGCGCGGTCGTGGACAACCCCGACTACTTCCGCAGCTACTGCTACGAGCTGCTGAATTTCACCGACGACTTCGAGCTCAGCTTCATCTCCTGCCCCGACGGGCGCGAGGGCTGCAACGGCCTGCACTTCGAGGAGAACGCCGACGGCGACTTCGAGGCCGAGTTCGACCTGTGGCAGGTGAACTACCAGGCCGGCATGCAGATCTGGGGCTGGATGGACAGCCCGGGCAGCGACTACAACTTCACGACCTGCAACCCCGAGCTGGGCCAGCAGAACACCGAGTACGCCAACGACTCGACGTTCGGGACCAACTACAACGACCTGCTGAACTTCCCCCAGAAGTACATCGGGACCGGCGACTACCTGGTCCAGGCGCCCTACACCACAGAGGCCGCCGACGCCGACGCCTGGCGCGAGTCCGGCGAGCGGGCCGCCCTCACCCTCGACTACCTCCTGGAGTAACGAGCATGCTCTTCCTGACGCTTGCGGCCGGCTGCCACCTCGACCAGGACGCCTTCGACCAGGACCTGCACGAGGACATCCCCGGCATCGTTCACCTGGGCGAATTCGACGTCATCACGGCCGACGACTTCCTCGATCCGAGCATCCGCGAGGACCTGATCAACTACCACGTGGTCAGTCCGCCGGACGCCGCCGTGCTGGGCGGCGCCTCCGCGACCTTCATCGGCACCGGCGGCAAGGTCTGCCTGATCGCCGACCCGGAGTCCGTGTTCTGGGCCGAGTCCGTCGCCGTCCAGGACGCCGACGAGCGCTACACCTGGCCGGACAACTTCCAGGACGACGGCGACATCGACCTGAGCGCTGGCCTGAGCGCCTACTACACCGGCACCCCGGGCATGAACCTCGGCGACTTCAACGCCACCTACGAGGACGCCCTGGGGGTCGAGGTCGAGATCGAGTTCAACGAGTGCACCATCGCCGACTGGTACGGCGGTGCCGGCGGCAACTCCGGCCGTGCGCACGTCGAGTTCTGCACCATCGACACCACCACCCACCCGGGCGTCGAGTACACCTTCGTCCTGCAGGCCTTCAGCCTGCCCCTCGACGACCACCTGTTGACCTACGGCTTCGCCCTGATCGACACGGACTGCACCAGCCTCGCCGAGCGCATCCCGCTCAACGAGTGCACCATCCCGGGCGAAGCCCGGACCCACGCTCCGTGGACCGGCGACGGCGAGTACGGCTACGAGCGCAACACCGCCCCCGAGCTCGACGACAACGGCGACATGGTGCTCTACGAGCTCGACGGCTTCCGGACCATCGAGACCTACGTGTGCGGCGCCGCGGAAGACGACATCTCCGGCGACGGCGCGGGCCCGGCGGACTACTGCCGGGAGAACAGCAACAGCCGCTGGTGCGGCGAGCCGTAGGCTCTCCCCGCACTGCACCGCGAGGCCCGCTCCGGCGGGCCTCGCTGCTTCGCGGTCAGCTCACCAGGCGGATCGCGTCCCGAGCGCCCTTGCTGAGCTCCCGGGACTCCAGGATCATGCGGCCGCGGCCGCGGCGGGCGACCTGGACGACGGTGTGCACCTGGGTGCCGGTGGGCAGGATGAGCTCCAGGGCCATGTCCTGGCCGTCCGGGACTTCGTCGAGGTCGGCGAGGGTGACCTGGATCCAGCCGGTGCCGGAGCGGGTGGAGCGGCGGAAGAGGTCGGTGGAGGCGAAGGTAGCCACCACGACCGGCGGGTCGCCGTGGTGGAACTCCGGGCGGATGAGCTCCGCGGTGCGCACGCCCTTGCGCCCGGTGTTCCGGGACTCGAACACCGGGCGCTCCCGCTGGTTCTCCGTGCCCACGGCGTTCTTGGGGATGTGGCTGGAGAGACGACGCTGAGGTGGCAGCCGGCGGCGACTGCGGTGGGGGTTCGAGGAGCGTCGGGCCTTCTCGCGGACCCGCTGGCGCTCTTCTTGCCGGCGCTGGCGCTCCTCCTGGCGGCGTCGCGCGCGCTCGGTCTCGGCACGGGTCTCTTCGAGGATCGCGCCGGTGTCGAGCTTTCGGGCGGACTCGACCTGCTGGGGCTCGGGAGGGTCCGGGGCCGTTGGGCGCTCCGGGGGCGCCACCGTAGGGTTGACCCGGCGCAGCAGAGCTTCGAGCAGGCCGAGATCCTCGGGGGGCACCGCCAGGCTGCACAGGTGCAGGACACGGGGGCCCTGCTTGATCTCGGTGCGCACTCGGACCGCCAGGATGCGGACGGGGAGCGTGGTGTCGTGGCCGCCTTCGGTGACCGTCAGCGACCACTCGGAGCCGACCCGCAGCCGCCGGGAGGCCAGGGCGTGGGCCCGGCCGATGTCCAGCCAGACCAGCGAGGCGTCCACCGCTTCATCCGATGCGCTCAGGACGGCACGCAGAGGCGTGTCCATCTTGAGATCCATGACGCGGTCGAGGATGCCTATGTGGGTGCCCTCCACCGACAGTCTACCCAAGGAAGCGATGGGGCGTGGGGGGATAAGCCCGTCAGTTTTCGCGACCCGGGCGATCGGGGGTCAGCCGTCGCTGGTCATCAGCTTGCGGGTCACCAGCGGAGAGCCTCCTCCGGCCAGAGCCCGCAGCCACAGGGCCTCGCCGCCGTCGGTGAGCAACACCCCGTCCGGTCTTCCCTGGAGGGTCCGGGCCGGTCGACCGGGCAGGACCAGGACCGCGGGACCCTCCGTCGGGTGGTAGATCGCGGCGTAGGGAGAGAGCCCGCGAGGCCGCAGGGCCACCAGCTCTGCGCCCGGCGGGGGCCTGACCGGGGGGTAGGTGTGGACGGTCCGGCCCCCCAGACCGAACCAGCGCCCGACCAGGCCTTCGGGCGTGGGGGTCAGGCCCAGGATGGCGAGGCCGCCGGGGGTCTCGGCCTGATCGGGCAGGTAGCCGAACCGGGCCACCGCCGGCGCCCGCTCGACCGGGAGGCGGGTGCCGACGCCGGGCAGGTCGTTGCCCGGCACGACGGTGTACAGGTCCAGGAAGCCGTCGTGGCTCACCAGCAGTCGCAGGGCGCCCGCGGCGTCGACGGTGGACTCGACATAGGCGGGCCTACGGGGCAGGCGGACCACGGAGCGGAAGCGGGCGTTGCCCTGGCCTCGGACCGACGCCACGCGGAGCTCGCCGCCGGTGCCCTTGGGGTTGGGCACCCACAGGGGCACGTGGAGGCCGCCGTCGGCGTCGGTGCTGCCCCGGGCGATGAGCTCGACTCCGGGCCAGGGGACCTGGAGGGTGCGGATCCGACCCCGGAGCTGCTGGCCGTCGAGCTGGCCGAAGGCGAGGGTGCGGGCGTCCTGTTGCCAGTAGAAGAAGCGGCCCCAGCGCTCCTGGGGGCGGCTGTGGCTCAGCACGGGGTCGACCCGGGTGTCGAGGTGAGCGAGGTGGTAGTCGCCCACCATGCGCTCCGGTCGACTGCCCTGGGAGTGGTGCAGGTAGAGGTCGTAGCCGTCGCGGGCCTTGTGGAGCCAGAGGGCGTGGTGTCCGGTGCGCTCGAGGCCGAGCTCGTCGTGCACCAGGGAACCGGCGACGGGCCGCGGCTTCGCGACGTGGAAGCTGTGGGCGGGCAGCGCGATCTCGCCCTGGGGGTCCAGGATGCGGATCTCGACCTGCCAGCGGCCCGGGGCGAGGCCGCCGGAGGAGGGGATCTGGAGGAGCGTCTGGCGCCGGGCCCGAGGCCCGAGGTCCCAGCGTCGGGGCAGGTCGGACTTCGGGGGGGTGTTGAAGCGCTGGATGGTCTTGCCGTCGGGGCCGGTGAGCGAGAAGCGCACCAGCCACGGCCGGGCTGCCAGGTCCGGGAAGCTGGCCGGCTCGGCCCCGGTGTTCAGCACCTCGAAGCGGATCACGATCGGCTCTCCCGCCAGGTACTCCGCCCGGAGATCGGTGCTCACCGTTGGGCGTACCGGCGCCTTCAGGGCGGGCCCCGGGCCCGGGGGGGGCGGCTCCTGGGCGGAGACCGCCGGCGCCAGCAGCGCCAGGACCATCCAGATGAAGAGACGGGAGGTCACGGGGGCTCGTCCTCGGCTGCTGCGGGGCCGCATCCTATCCTCCTCTGGGCCCAGGTCCGCGCGTCCCCGGGGGTGTGGACCCGCCCGGCGTGCTGGGCGGCGCGGAGGTCTTGGAGCAGGGCGCCCATGGCCGGTCCCGGCTCAACCCCCAGAGCCAGCAGGTCCCTCCCTTGCAGCAGGACCGGCAGCGGACTGTGGTCGACGCCGAGCCAGCGGGCGCGGTCGAGCAGGACGAGGGCCCGGCCCGCGGGCTCCCAGGCTGCGGCGGCACGCAGGGCGAGCCACACCGGCAGCCGGTCCGACAGCGCTCGCAGCGCCGGGTCGGAGTCCGGCAGGGTGGCGCCACGCCCCAGCACCGCGAGCACGTGGTCCCGGACCTGCCAGCGCAGCAGGCTGCGCACCCCAGCCCGATCGAGCGGCAGCGCGGGCCGGACGACCCCGCGCAGGAGTGTGGCCCAGCTCAGGGCGCAGATCGGTCCCGGTCCCGGCACCTCGAGGGCGTCGCGCATGGCGGCGGCGCGGTCCACGGCCGCCAGCCGCTCGCTGTCCAGGGACACCCCAGGCAGCACTTCGGCCGCCAGGCCCAGGGGTGCCAACAGGGCCAGGCCGCGGCCGGGCTCCGGCGCCCGGAGCCAGAGCTTGCGCAGCTCGAGTCCGATCCGCTCCGGGGGGACCTGGGAGAGATCGAGGGTGTTGCAGAGCGCCGCCAGGGAGGGGTCGGGGGCGGCGCCGAGCCGTGCGGCGAACACCGCGACGCGCAGGGCCCGCACTGGATCCTGGGCGAAGGTCCGGGGATCGACGGCTCGCAGGCGGCGGGCGGCCAGGTCCTCGCGGCCGCCCCAGGGATCGATCACCTCGGCGGTGAGCGGGTCGTAGAGCAGGGCGTTGATGGTGAGGTCCCGGTGGCGGGCCGCCTCGGCCAGGGTCGCCGGGGCGCCCTCGTCCCGGCGCGGCAGGGCCACGTCCAGCTCGGGCAGGCCAGGCAGGGCGAGCTTGAAGACCGGGAAGGAGCGGCCGACCCTGCGCGCCGTGCCGTGGTCGGACAGGACCCCCAGGAGGTCCCCTGCACCCAGGCCGTGGACCTCGAGGTCCAGGTCCTTGGCCTCCAGCCCCAGCAGGTGGTCGCGCACGCTGCCACCCACGACGTAGAGGCGGCCTCCGGCCTGCTGGACTCCGAGGGCCAGCTGGTGCACGGGGGGCGGCAGCTCCATGGGGCCTCTCGACGGGTTGATGGCCGCGCAGCGCAAAGCTACAGTCGCCACTCTCCGTACCACGCTGGCTGTCGAGGGTGTCTTGTCGCTGCTGCTGATGCTCGGGATCACGGCCTTCGCGGCGGACGCACCCGCCGGTCCCGGCGTCGGCGAAGACGCCCTGCTGTTCTCGCTGCCTGCCCTGAACGAAGACATCGCCATCAGCCTGGTCCGAAACGACCACGTCTCCCTCGGCGACCTCACCGGGCCCCTGGCCACCTACCCGTCGGCGGCCGTGGTCGTGTACTTCTTCACACGGGTCGACGGCGGCGACGGCCTGTCCGTGCTGAACCGCTGCCAGAAGAAGTACGACAAGGCCGACGTGCGCTTCGTCGCCATCTCCGTCGACCGAGGCGACATGGCCGCCCTGGGCGAGTGGGTGGACAAGCAGAAGCTCACCTTCCCCGTGCTGCGGGACAACCACCGGATCGTCTCGAGCCGCTACGGCATCGACGAGGTGCCGTGGAGCTACATCATCGACGGTGACGGCCGCATCCACGCCATCGGTGCTCCGACTCCGGACGAGCTCGAAGCCGAGGTCGAGGCCGCCCTGGGTGCGCTGCTGGTCGACTGACAGCGCGGCCCGGGTCCTCCTCGGCTGTGTCTTGCTGGCGCTGTGGGCCGGACCCGTGCGGGCGGACGACGCCTGGCCCACCCCGCTGTACGTCGGTGTGGTCGTGGCGGTGGACGACGGGGTGGACCCGCCGGTGGTCGCCCGGACCTTGAACGAAGCGGTGAGCCTGCTCGTGGGCTCTGGTCGCTACCACGTGAGGGACGACGAGGCCCTGTTCGAGCGCCTGGGAGCCTCGCCCGGCGAGGCGGCCCGTCGCTGTGACCAGGACCCGGCCTGCTGGCAGTCCCTGCTCTGGCGCGGTGGTCTCGACGTGCTGCTGCTGGTCGAGCTCGCCACCCCCGGAGACGGGTCGATGCCGGTGGGGCGGGTGGTGGCTTGGAGCGAGACTGGGCGGCTGGGCAACCCGAGCCTCGTGCCCCTGCCTCGGGGGGGTGGGGCCCCCCTGGAGTGGATGGCGGATCGGCTGCTCCAGGACGGCCACCTGTCCCTGCAGGTCGAGGAAGGCGGTGCTGTCTCGGTCGATGGATCGCCCTGGGAACCCGGCACGCCGCCCCTGACCCTGGCACCCGGGCGCCACCAGGTGCGGGTGCAATTCGGCGACGAGGTCCAGGTCCAGGTCGTGCCGGTGCTGAGCGGGCGCACGACCGAGCTCGCCCTGGCGCCCCTCCCCGAGATGCCCGACGGCGCTGGCGGACACCGGCGCTGGGGCCTGGTGGCCATGCCAGCGCTCGCCGTCGGGGGTGCGGTCGCGCTGGCGATCCAGCGGGATCGGCCCGGAGACGCCGTCCGTTGATCAGGTCGGAGACAGCCGCAAGGCCACATCGAGGCTGGCGCCGGCCGGAGCGTCGCCGACCACCAGGCTCCGAGCCGCGCGGCCGATGCAGGCCGACAGCTCCGGGTCGTCGAAGGTGGCGCTGGGCCCGTCCACAGCCATCACTCGGCCGCCGCTGCGGAAGGTGACCCGGGCGGTGTACTCACCGGCCAGGCTCAGGGGATCGGAGAGCAGGCTCAGGGTGTCGACGTAGCAGCGACCGGCCTCGAGCTGGAGCACGTCCATGGCGGCGCCGGCGCTGGCGGTCGGGAGGCCGCCGGCGGTCCGGGCCACGGCAACGGTGACCTGGGGCTGGAGGCCTGCGCCCAGCTCCGCGGACTGGACCAGCTGGGTCCAGGCCTGGGCACGCGCCTGGCTCTGGCGGGACTGCTGGAGCTCGGCGAGGCCGGCGGCACCCAGGCCGAAGGCCACCAGGGCAGCCCACACGTCGCGGCGCTTCCAGGCCGGGGTGTGCGCGGGGGGGCTGCCCGTGAGGACCCGCGGAGCCTGGAGCATCCTGTCCTTGCGCTTCCGTGGAGCCGGCGGGCGAGCGGGCCGCGGCAGCTTGCGCGCGGTGCTGTGGTCCCGGGTCTGCAGGACCTCCAGGGTCGGCTCCAGGGGATCGATCCAGGCCTCGGCCAGATCCGCGCAGTCCCTCAGCTCCAGGGTGGCCCGGCCGATGGCGGCCTGGACCACCGGGGGCTCGGGAGCCGGCAGGAGCAGGATCGTGATGCGGACGCCTCCGGGCACCGGCTCCACCGACTCCAGGCCCCAGGCCCGGGCGAAGGTGTGCAGGAAGAGGTGGGTGTCGGCGACCTGCTGCCGTCGGGCGCCGACGGCGGGGTGGGCGTGCCGCGACATCAGTGGCGGCACGTTGGAGCCCGCGAGCACGACCTCCTTCAGGTCCCCGAGGCGCACGGTGAGCACCGAGCCACCGATGGACGGCCGTGCTTCGAGTTGTGCCGAGACGCGTGCAGGAGCAGCCATGCCCCGGGTGACGGACAACGCCGGCCCGATCATGAGAACTACCGCTCGACGCCCACGACCATCAGGGTGACGTTGTCCTTGCCGCCGCCGTGGTGGGCAGCGCGGATCAGCTCCCGCGCGCAGATGCGCGGGTCGTCGAACTGGTTGAGGATCGCCTCGATGTCCTCGTCCTCGACCTCGCCCCACAGGCCGTCGGAGCAGAGCAGGAGCTTGTCGCCCTTCTCCAGCTCCAGCCGGAAGATGTCGATGTCGACGTCGCGCTCGGTGCCCACGGTGCGCAGCAGGATGTTGCTGTGGGGGTGGGTCCGCGCTTCCTCGGCCGTGATGCGCTTCTGCTCGACCATCTTGGCGACCAGGGAGTGGTCCCGGGACACCTGGTGCAGGGTCTGGTCGCGCATGAGGTAGCCGCGAGAGTCGCCCACGTTGGCCATCAGACCGGTGCGACCGGAGACCATCAGCGCCACCAGGGTGGTGCCCATGTCGTTGCGGCGCTCCTCGGCATAGGCCTTGACCGTGTTGTTGGCGGCCTGGAAGGAGGTGTCGAGGATCTGCTCCAGGGTCTCGATGTCGTGGTTGACGACCTTCTGGTAGCGGTTCCTGGACTCCCGGCAGATGGTCTGGACCGCGACCTCGCTGGCGACCTCGCCGCACTCGTGGCCGCCCATGCCGTCGGCGACCACGTAGAGGTGGGCGTTGAAGCCGAGCTGCACCCAGCCCCAATTGTCCTCGTTGAGGACCCGGGCCAGGCCGACGTCGGTCATGGCCGAGGTGCCCGGGGGCGGGGGCGGGGCGTCGAGGGTGTCGAACAGGCCCTCGACGGCGCGGCCGAATTCCAGGGGACTGGCGTAGGCGCCCTGCTCGGTCTGCTCGAGGAAGTCCCGCAGCGCGTTCACGTTGACCGGCGTGTACATGCGCAGCATGCGGGCCAGGACCTGGATCTCCTGGCTCCGGACGTGCTCCGGGGCCTGCTCGTCGAAGACGGCGGTGACTTCGGGATCGAAGAGGTAGAAGCGATCCTCTTCCCGGGCGTAGAGGAAGTTCGCCCGGGTGAGGCCGGACATCGACACGCCGTGGAAGTGCGTGTAGGCCACCAGCCCGGCGAAGCGCTGGGCGAGGTGCAGGATCCGGCGCACCGGGAAGGGAGCGCCCTCGTCCAGCAGCAGGGCTTCGCCGCGGTAGCGAACGACCGAGCAGAGCAGGCCGTCGTGGAAGAAGACGTCTTCCGGGTGGCGGATGCCGGGGTGCTTCAGCGCCTTCTCGAAGAAGCGCATGTAGGAGTCGTAGGTGGCGCGGTCCCAGCGCACGGACATCAGGAAGCGCTGATCGGCCTCCCAGGCACCGCCGCACCGCTCGCAGGAGGCGGCGTCCCGGGGGCTGTCCTCGTGGCCGCAGTGCCAGCACCTGCGGTTCGACTGATCGGGGCGGTCGTCGTTCAGCAGGTAGAACATGCGCCCTTCGGACAGGCGCACGAGGGCTTCCACCTTGAAGTGCTTCGACAGGTGCATGCCCGGCGGGAACGGCGGCGGGCGCGTGTGATGACCGTGACCCATCTGCGGTGGGAGTCGTCCTGAAGCGGGGATGCGTTGGAAGCCGGGCGTATCCTATCGCGTCGGCGTCACCGCGCCGGTTCGACGTCCATCGCCAGGGTCGCGGTGTCCGATGCGGCGGCGTTGCCGACGTCCACGTCGAGCTCCCAATACCCCTGGCCGGGCCAGGTCCAGGTGGCGACATAGCTGCCCGAAGGGCCCTCGCTGAAGGCGACGTCCAGCGGGCCGAGGCTGCTGTCTTCCGGGGCGGTGAGCTGGCCCGTCAGGTTGGCGCCAGCGATGAGGGTGCCGTCGAGGGAGGGGTTGTCTGTGTGGTTCTCGGTCAGGTCTACCTGGCCGGTCTGCTCACCGACCACCGGGGGCTCGGGTTCCAGGGTCAGGACCAGGTGGTAGGCACCGGTGGCGCTGTCGACCTCGCGATCGAGGGCGAGACGGCCGGTGTCGGTGTCATCCGGCGGGGCGCAGGCGAGCCAGGCGAGGGGAAGCAGCATCGGCGCCGGCAGCTTATCTCCGGGGCGTGACCTGTCCGCTGCCGTTTCGTGTGGAGGCCACCGCGGGAGCGGCCCGCGCCGGCGTGCTCTCGATGGCGCGCATGGAGGTCCAGACCCCGGTGTTCATGCCGGTCGGGACCCAGGGTGCCATCCGGACCCTGTCGCCCCTGCACCTCAAGTCCACGCGCAGCCAGATCATCCTGGCCAACACGTACCACCTGCACCAGCGCCCGGGAGAGGACCTGGTCGCGAAGCACGGCGGCCTGCACCAGATGATGCAGGTGGACAACCCGATGCTCACGGACTCCGGCGGCTTCCAGGTCTTCAGCCTGGACAAGAAGGAGGTCACCGAGGACGGCGTCAATTTCCGCTACGAGGTCGACGGTTCCTCGACCTTCCTGAGTCCCGAGATCGCGATGGACATCCAGCAGAAGCTGGGCGCGGACATCGCGATGGTGTTCGACGAGTGCCTGGGCTTCGGGGTCGACAAGAAGGCCGCGGCGGCCTCGGTGGACCGCACCGCCCGGTGGGAGGCCCGGTCCAAGGCCGCCCACAGGCGGCCGGATCAGAGCCTCTTCGGCATCGTCCAGGGCGCGTTCTGGCCGGACCTGCGCAGGCGATCCGCCAAGCAGATCCAGGACATCGGCTTCGACGGGTACGCCATCGGCGGGCTGTCCGTCGGCGAGGGCCACGACGTGATGTGCGAGGTCCTGGACTACACGATGGGCCACATGCCGCCAGAGCACCCCCGCTACCTGATGGGTGTGGGGCGGCCCCTCGACCTGGTCGAGGGCGTGGCGCGGGGCGTGGACATGTTCGACTGCGTCATCCAGACCCGGCACGCGCGGAGCGGGATGTTCTACACGTCCCGGGGGCGGCTGCGGGTCACGGATCGCCGGTATCGGCGGGACATGTACCCGATCGACTCCTCCTGCGACTGCTACACCTGCTCGAACTTCACCCGGGCCTACCTGCACCACCTCTTCCGGGTCGGCGAGGTGCTCGGGGCGACCCTGGCGACCCTGCACAACATCCACTGGTTCCAGCTGTTCATGGCGCGGATGCGCACGGCCATCGTCGAGGGGACCTTCGAGGCCTTCCGGGCCGACGTGCACCAGCAGTACCCCAAGCGTCTGCCCGCCGGGGCTCCGGGCGCGGAGCCGAAGAAGGGCAAGGGCAGGCGGGGTCGCGGCAAGAAGCGGCGTTAGCGGGCCGGTCAGGCCCGCAGCAGGAGCCAGACCAGGGCGCCGACCCCGGTGACGACCACCAGGCTGCCGGCGATCGTGACGCCCAGGGCGCGGCCACTGACCAGCTCGATGAACGCGGTCCCGCGGGTGACGGTGTGCTCTCCCGTGGCGGTGCGTTCCACCTCGTGGATGACCGGGGGGTCCATCGCCTGGCCCATCGGGGGGACGCCGTCGGGGAGGGGGAGGGGGTCGAGGGGTTCGTCGGCGATGAGGGTCTTGATCACCGTGCTCGGACGGCCCGCGGCCGCGGCGAAGCGGGCGGGGTCTGCGGGCTCACCGGCGAAGGCAAGCAGGCGGGCGAGCACGGCCTGGCGGCGAGGGGAGGCGCCGTAGCGGGCCGAGGCGGGCTTGGTGTGCTCGGTGAGGCCGCCCACCGTGTTGGTTCCCGCGGAGGACTCGCGCTCCGGCTCCGGGCCGAGGTCGAAGCCGACCTCGTCGAGGTGGTGGGCCTCGGGAGCGGCCTCCAGGCGGATGACCAGGGCCATCTCGGGCAACTCGGGACCAGGCGGCGCCCAGGATCGATCGGGGGCATCGGGGTGGTGGTAGCTCAGCCAGCCCGCCAGGGACTCCGAGAGCACCGAGGCGGCCTCGCCCTCTCCCGGGTCGGGGGGCGGCGGGGCGTCGCGGGGCCAGAGGGCGAGCATGAGCGAGCGGAGGGCGCTGAGGTCGTCGCTGACGCGCCCGGCCGAGACGCCGGCGCCGATGAGCTGGGCGCGGCCGTTGGCGCGGACCACCACCCGGTCTGGTCCGACGCTGCCGTGGGCCTGCCCGCTGCCGTGCAGGGCGGCGAGTCCGGAGGCGAGGTCCAAGAGGGCGGTGGCGGTCCGTCGGGCGTCGAGTCCCTGGAGCTCGCTGAGCAGGGGCCCGCTGGCCCGCTCCTCCAGCCAGACCGGCTGTCCGTCACGGGACGCGGAGCCGACCACGCGGCCCAGGGCGGGGTGGCGGGGGGGGCGGGGTGCGTCGGCGCCCATGAACAGGCTCAGCCGGACCTCCTCCTGGTCGGGCAGAGCGATCTCAAGGCCGCCGCCGGGGTAGGCCCGAACCTCGAGGACCTCGGTCGGGACCTCGGTCACGTGCCTTCGCTGAGTGGCGCCGACGGGGGGTCGTCGAGGAAGGGCTCGGGATCCCAGGGCGGGGTGTCGGGCACGGGCCAGGCGGGCAGGTCGAAGGAGGTGAGCACCCGCTCCCAGGCGCGGGCGACCTGGGGACCGGCGCCTTCGACGTACCGCAGGGTGAGCACGTAGAGGCCGTCGGGAGCGCGGGTGAAGACCGTGGTCTCCATCCAGGTGCGCGGGCCGTTGTGACGCTGCACGGTGGTGGCCCAGGCCTCTCGCCCGCGGAGGGCCAGCTGGTGGTGGCCCACCGGCTCGGCCACGATGCCGTGGACCCGGCCGGCCTGGAGGGGCAGGGTGTCCGAGAGCAGGGAGAGCGGCAGCTCGCGGGTGTCCCGGTTCTCCCTCCGGCGCTCGATCGCGATGTCGCAGCAACCATCGGGCGCTTGGACGACCCACAGGTGGTGCCCCATCACCCGCCGGTTGCGCGTGACCTGCCAGCGGGGCGGCGCGTCCACGCTGAAGGCCCCCGCCCAGTGCCCGTGGCCCGTGTGGGCGGCACTGGTGCAGGCGAGGAGGAGGGTGGAGAGGAGCATGGGGCTGGGAGGATCCTATGCGGTGGCTCGGCAGAGTCTTCAGAGGACCCGTCGCCGAGCTGACCGCTGAGCGGCCGGGTCGCGCGTTGGGCCGCCCCACGTCGCGGAACCTGATAGCCTCCGTCCATGGCCAAGATCGAGTTCTTGAGGGGAGAGGACGCGCTCGTCACGTGGCGCCTGACACCTGGAAGGACGCGGGTCGGCCGGCACGACAGCTGTGAGATCGTGGTCCCCGACGACGACGTCTCCCGCACCCACTGCTTCCTCGATCACCGGAACGGCCAGTGGCTCCTCACGGACCGCAGCCGGCACGGCACCTGGGTCAATGGAGAGCGGGTCGACGGGGGCTGTGTCCTGTCCCACGGCGACGTGCTCGAGGTGGGCAGCTTCCGCCTCCGGTTCTCCGACGAAGACGAGCGCTCCGCAGAGCGCACGGCCAGCCACCGGGCGGTCATGCGACCCGCCGAACAGCTGGTCAGCCAGGGCGACCCGGGTGTGATGGCGGTTGAGCGCCCGGTCCTGGTGGTGGAAGAGGGCCCCGACAGCGGACTGCGGGCGACCCTCGACCGGTCCCGGCAGTTCATCGGCGCGGCCGGCAGTGACATTCCCCTGGGGGACCCGAGCGTGGTGCCGCGACACCTGGGCATCCAGGTCAGCCTCGGTCGCGCGATGGTCCTGCCGGGCCGCGGCGCGGCCTTCCTGGAAGGCCAGCGCATCGTCGACCTGACCCCGCTCTACCCCGGCGACACCCTCCGTCTGGGCGACACCACCGTCACCGTGAAGACCGAGGTGAGCGAACAGGCGGAGACCGCCGACAGCTTCGGCGAGATGGTCGGCACCGCGCAGGTCTCCAAGCAGCTCTTCGGCATGCTCCGCCGCATCGCCCGACACCCGGCCCCGGTGCTGCTGATCGGCGAGTCCGGCACCGGCAAGGAGCTCGCCGCCCGGGGCCTGCACGACGAGTCCCCCCGCCACGCCGGTCCCTTCGTGGCGGTGAACTGCGGCGCCATCACCGAGAACCTGTTCGAGTCCGAGCTCTTCGGCCACGAGAAGGGCGCCTTCACCGGCGCCAGCAGCCGCAAGGACGGCGCCTTCCAGGCCGCCCACGGCGGCACGCTGTTCCTCGACGAGATCGGCGAGCTGCCCGAAGCCTCCCAGGCGAAGCTGCTGCGGGCCCTGGAGACCGGGGAGGTCCGGCGGGTCGGCAGCACGGCGGTCACCCACCCCGACGTGCGCGTGGTCGCCGCCACCAACCGGGACCTCGAGCGGGCGGTCCAGCACGGCGACTTCCGCCAGGACCTGTTCTTCCGGCTGGCGGTCCTGGCCATCCGCCTGCCGAGTCTCCGGGACCGGCCAGAAGACCTGCCCGCGCTGGTCCGCGCCCTCTGCCAGAAGCTCTCCACGGGCCTGCGGGTGACCGACGAAGCCCAGTCCAAGCTCCAGCAGCACACCTGGCCTGGCAACGTGCGCGAGCTCCGAAACGTGCTGACCCGGGCCTTCGTGCTCGACGGCCCGGTCATCGAGGCGGGCTCGATCCGCTTCTCACCCTGGGCCTTCGAGGGCCCCCAGCGAGCACCGACCCAGCAGGAGACCATGCTCCAGGGCTCCAAGGACGCCCTCCAGGCCGCGGAGCGCCGCCTGCTGGATGACGCCCTGCGCCGCCACAGCGGCAACCGGTCGGCGGTGGCCCGAGAGCTGGGCGTGGCCCGGTCGACCCTCCACTACAAGCTGGCGCGCTTCAAGCTCGACCCGAACGACTACCGCTGAGGCGAGTCACCCGGCGCCGGGCCGGCTGGAGGACGGCAACGTCCGTCTTCAGGCCTGAGGTTCCCTGGTGCGGAGGTCGCCGAGCCGACAAGTCACTGGTGGATCCCGAGGTACTCCCCGGTCGCCTCCTGCTTCTGCTCGGTGTCGCCGTCGACGGTGATCTCCTTGCGACCGAGCTCGATCCCGCCGTGGGTCCCGAGCAGCCAGCTCAGCACCAGGGGCTCCAGCCCGGGAGCCTTGGTGAGCATCACCGTGCCGTGGCCCGCGGAGCGGTAGACCTCGAGGTGGTGGTCGCCCAGGGCGTCGCTGTCCAGCACCAGGGCAGACTTGGCGGAGTAGCGGTCCTCCTCGGAGACGGCGATCAGCATCGGGCGCTGGCCGTAGGCCTTCACGGCGTCGGCCACGGTGACGCCCTCGATCTGGATGCCGGGACTCAGGAGCACCAGGTTGCGCACCTCGGGGTCCGCCGCCGCGACGTGAGCCGCCAGGTTGGCCCCCACCGAGGCCCCCAGCAGGCTGATCTCGGTGACCCCCTGCTTGCGCAGGAAGTCCACGGCCGCGGCGATCTCGCCCCGAGCCGCCCACCAGTCCTCCTCGGTGAGCTCGGGCTTCTCCTCGCCTTCGTCCAGGTTGGCCCCGTGGCCGCGCAGATCGACGGCCACGGTCTGGAAGCCGCTGCGGTTCAGCCGCTCCACCAGGAAGCGGTAGTCCCGGGCGCTGCGACCCTCCATGTGCACCAGCACCACCCCCCTGGTCGAGGCCTCGACGGGGGTGTGGACGGCGTGGATCCGCTTGCCGTCGCCGGAGCGCAGCTTGACGTCGTCGGCGGAGGCCGCCGGCGAGACACACAGCAGGGCCAGTCCCATCAACAGGACGCGGGCAGAGCGCACTCAGACCTCCAGTCTCGACCACCGTGCCAGGGCGGAACGAGAGCCTAGGGGATCCACCCCCACCGGATCAAGACCCTGCCGACCGGGCTCACTCCGGGAGCAGGGCGTTCAGCCGCGCGAGGAGGTCTTCGAGGTCGAGCGCGTAGCCGAAGGCGGCCTCGGCGAGGGTCTCGTCGGCACCGACCGCGCAGGCGGGGCACGCGGGCAGACCGTGGCCGGCGAAGATCCCCTCGACGCCCGGGTGGAGCGCCCAGGCGGCGTGTACCGTCAGGTCCGAGGTGAAGCGCCGGGGCCGCAGGACGGCCTGGAGCTGGGTGACCACGGCGTCGACCCGCGCCAGGGTGTCCCGGGCCCCCGCCACGCGCCGACCCAGATCAGCCACGCCCGCACGCAGATCGGCGAAGTCCCGAGCCCGGGGCTCCAGGTCCCTCAGGACCCGTCGATGCAGGTGCTCGCGGAGCCGACGACGCATGCCCGGACGCTAACCCGCATCGGTCACGAGAATCCGTAGCGAGGCCGTGGAGCCAGAGGTGCTGGTGGTCCGCTCGCAGGCGAGCCGAGTGAAGGTGTGCCGGGTGCACATCGAGCGAGGTGAGCGAGAACGGGCCGCCAGCGCCCTGGATCCGCGGCCGCAGTAGGATTCTCGTGACCGATGCGGGCTAACCCACAGGTGATTGACAGCCGCCCACCCCGGATTAGCTTCGCGGGGCTCGGGAGCCTTTTCCGAGCCGCTCTTTGACGGGACGACGAACCCGTGGCCGACCCCCACGATCGCTTCATGACCGAGGCGCTCGCGTGGGCGCGCACAGCCGCCGAACAGGGCGAGGTCCCTGTGGGAGCGGTGGTCGTGCGCGGGGACCGGATCATCGCTGCCGCCCACAATCGGCGGGAGTGTGACCGGGACCCCACCGCTCACGCCGAGCTCATCGCCATCCGCCAGGCCGCCCAGGCCCTCGGCAGCTGGCGACTCGAAGACTGCACGGTCTACGTGACCCTCGAGCCCTGCGCCATGTGCGCCGGGGCGATGGTGCTCGCGCGGGTCTCCCGCTGTGTCTACGGCACGACCGACCCGAAGGGCGGCTTCGTGGGCACGCTGGGCGACCTGTCGGCCCACCCGGGCCTGAACCACCACTTCGACGTGGTGGCGGGCATCCGGGCAGAGGACGCCTCGGAGCTGTTGAAGGACTTCTTCCGCCAGCTCCGCAGCAGCCGCGGGTGAGCACGACGATCGATGTCGGAGAGGTGGCCGAGTGGACGAAGGCGCTAGACTCGAAATCTGGTGAACCCTCTGGGTTCCGTGGGTTCGAATCCCACCCTCTCCGCCCGCCAACGACTCGTCGGGCTCGTCCCAGACCGGGGCGCAGTGCGTGATGAGTGGAAGCGCCAACTCGGACCGAGTTGGCACTTCCACGACCAGGAGGGGTGACCGAGTGGACGAAGGTGCGCGACTGGAAA
>CAYFPX010000108.1:553-1447 GCA_964344945.1 uncultured Enterobacterales bacterium | reverse complement strand
CCTCTCCGCCACGCACTGCGCATCGGCGTCGTCCTGGCATCCGCGTCGTGGGTGTCGTTGATGGTCGGGTCTCCTCGACCGAGGCCCGTGAACCCCGCCAGGCCCGGAAGGGAGCAACGGTAGACGGACACCAGGGGCGAGGAGGGGCCCGGCCATCAACCGCATCCACGGCGCAACTGAATGCCCGGGTCACCCGGGCAATCAGATAGTGGCCTGTGCATGAGCTACCAGGCCATCGCTCGCAAGTGGCGCCCCACGACCTTCGACCAGGTCGTCGGCCAGGGCCACGTGACCCGCACCCTGCGGAACGCGATCGAGCGGGACCGCATCCACCACGCCTTCCTGTTCACCGGCGCCCGGGGCGTGGGCAAGACCACCTGTGCCCGGGCCTTTGCCCGGTGCTTGAACTGCGAGCAGGGCCCGACGCCCGAGCCCTGCGGCACCTGCCAGAACTGCCAGGAGGTGCTCGCCGGCAGCGCCCCCGACGTGGTGGAGATCGACGGCGCCTCCAACAACAGCGTCGACGACGTGCGCAAGCTCCGGGAGACCGTCGGCTACCTGCCGGCCCGGGGCCGCTACCGCATCTACCTCATCGACGAGGTCCACATGCTCTCCACCGGGGCCTTCAACGCGCTGTTGAAGACCCTCGAGGAGCCGCCACCCCACGTGGTCTTCCTGTTTGCGACCACCGAGCCCCAGAAGATCCCGGACACGGTGCTGTCCCGGGTCCAGCGCTTCGACTTCAAGCGGATCCCGGCCGGGGTGGTGGTCGCGCGGCTGCGCACCATCGTCGACGCCGAGGGCGTGCAGATCTCCGACAACGCCCTGCGCATGATCGCCCGCAGCGGGGAAGGCTCGATGCGGGACTCCGAGTCCCTGCTCGACCAGGTCATC
>CAYFPX010000108.1:0-543 GCA_964344945.1 uncultured Enterobacterales bacterium | reverse complement strand
TTCGGCGGCAACGCGATCCCCGACGACGACGTCGCCGGGCTGTTGGGCCTGGTCGACCGGAGCCTGCTGTTCGACATGCTCGAAGGCCTGCTGGCCGGCGAGCCGGACCGCTGCCTCGCGGCCATCCACCAGGTCTACGAGTACGGCTACGACCTGCCCCAGTTCACCAGCGAGTTCCTGGAGCTCCTCCGCAACGCCGCTCTGGTGGTGCTGAGCGAGGAGAGCCGCCAGTACCTGGACCTGCCCGAGGAGGAGAAGGCCCGCCTCCAACAAGCCTGCGGCCAGCTCGACGTGAGCGTGTTCAGCCGCTGGTTCCAGGTGATGCTCGAAGTCCACGACCAGGTCTCCCGCTCCAGCCGTCCCCGGCTGGTGCTGGAGATGGCCGTCGCTCGGTTGTCGACGGTCCGCCGCGTTCAGCCGGTGGACCACTTGCTGGCGCGGCTCGAGCGCCTGGAGAAGCGCCTGCGCGACGGCGGGGCCAACCCACCCCGCGGCCCGGGCGGCGGCGATCCCGGCCCCAGCGGCGGCGCCCGCCGCGAGGAG
>CAYFPX010000107.1:0-26231 GCA_964344945.1 uncultured Enterobacterales bacterium | reverse complement strand
GCATCGGTGAGGTCCCAGATCTCCGCCTCGGCCAGCAGGCTGCAGACCTCGCGCAGCACATCTTCGTCGATCAGCCCCCCGGGCTCACCCACGTAGTCGGCCGCCTTGGCCAGCTCCTGGCGAACGCGCCCCAGGTCCTTGCCCACCAGCTCCACCAGGATGCGAGCCGCACCCCGATCGAGGCGCATGCCCAGCCGCTCGGCCTCCTCGGTGGCGAAGCGGACCGGGTCCTGGTCCCGGGCCCGGAAGCGCTGGACCTTGCCGACCTTCTTGGCCGCGTTCTCCGCGCGCTTGCCGAAGTCCACGGCCTTGCCCCCGCCGGAGGGCTTGACGGCGTCGGGCCACTTGCGTCCGGACACCACCAGCACGGCGCTGTCACAGGGCCCCTGGCAGTAGGCCAGCAGGGCCTCCAGGGTCGGGCCACGGGCCTCGTGGACATGGCGGAGCTCCACCACCCGCCGGGGTCCCATCATGGGCAGGGTCCGGGCGACGGCGAAGGCCTGGGTGGCGTCCTCGGCGGCGCCCGCGAAGACGGTGTGGTTGAAGGCCGCCAGGCCCCCGGCCAGGGCCTGGGACACCACCAGGGCCGCGGCCTTCTGCACCAGGAGCTCCTCGTCCCCGATGAAGACGTAGACGGGCGCCAGGCCGGCGGTGAGGTCGGCTTCGAGTCCCTTCAGAGTCACGGGGCCGGCCCCCCCGCGCCCAGGAGCAGCGGAACACCCTCGGCCACCAGCTGCTCGGCGAGCAGGCCGAAGGCCGCCGCCCGCGCGGCGTTGGTCGGCTCCCAGCCGTCGCCGGTGCCCTCGAAGAGGCGCTCCCCACGCAGGGTCAGCGACCGCGGCTCGGTGCTCCCCAGCACCAGCTCGACGGCCAGTCGCGCCTCCCAGAGTCCGTGGTTCGCGGCCACCGGCGCCACCTGGGCCGAGACCACCCGGGCGTTCAACACGGGACCCGGTCCCAGGGCGGTTCGGCGCTGGAGCTCGGCCGCCAGGGCCCGCTGGAGGTCCTCCTGGAGCCGCGGCTCCGGCACGCCCACCTGGACCTCGCCGAGCTGGACCGCCGGGACGGCCAGCGGTGCCCGGCCCACCTGCAGTCCACAGCCGGTCAGGGCCAGCACTCCCACGCCCAGGAGGCACCGACCTGCTTGACTGGCTGCGGGCACCGGGCCTCCTCGCGTTGACAGGCCGTCGGGGGGCCCTCAAGATACGCCTGCCCTATCGGACCGGTCGCCGGCTCGCGACCGCGGAGGTCCCATGTCCTGGCTGGCCCTGCTCCCCCCCGCCATCGCAGCCACCCCGCTGGACATCCCCCGTCAGGAGTCCACCGACCCCCCCGCCGAGACCGCCACCGAGGCGGCGACCCCAGGCGCCCGCAAGCGGGCCGCGCTGATGGAGGTCAACCTGCGGGCCCGCTACCTGGCGATCCCGGACGTCATCCTGGACATCGGCTCCTACAACGGCGACGACGTCCACGAGACCACCGGCGCCATCCACCCGGAGCGGCCCAAGGTCCGCGCGGCCGCGGCGGGCATCGAGTTCGCGATCCGCAAGGACAACGCCAACGGCATCTTCTACTTCGAGTACATGCCGGCGCTGGTCGAGGACGGCTACTGGGACGACCGCGAGAGCGACCAGGACAACTTCAGCGACGGCGACTACGTCACCATGAAGGACCTGGCGCTGATCAACCTGGGCGCCAACTACGCCTACGAGGTCCGGCCGGTGCCGTTCTGGTCCTTCTTCGCCGGCGCGGGCCTGGGTCTGGCCATCAAGCGCGGTGAGATCGTGCACTGGGACCGGGTCGACGCCAACGGCAACCCGGTCGGTGAGAGCGAGGTCCTGGACACCCCGCCGGTGCTGCCGATCCTGGACATCAACATCGGCATGCGCTTCCACTTCGCCGACCGCGCCAACCTTCGCGTCGAGGCCGGCTTCCACAACATGTTCTACGTGGGCACCGCGGCCGGGGTGGTCTTCTGAGCCCGCCGGGACTTGCGCCGGCAGGGCGGACCCCATAAACGCGCGGGGTCCGGGGCCGGTGCCCCAAGCATTCCTGGTAGGTGATCCCTTGATCCTCGTCACCGTGCGTGAGAACGAGCCCTTCGAGAAAGCCCTGCGGCGCTTCCGCCGCAAGGTGGAGCGCGAAGGCATCCGCAAGGACATCAAGAAGCACAGCTTCTACCTGAAGCCCGGCGAGAAGCGCCGGCTCAAGCAGCGCCTCGCCGAGAAGCGCCGCCGCAAGGCCATGCGCCGGGCCCAGCGCCGGCGTCGCGCGGGCATCCGCTAGCGCACCAGCTCCTCCAGGAGCGCGGCCAGCCGCTCCTGCCCCCGCCGGTTCTCCAGGGCCCACTCGTGGTCCACGAGGACCGGTGAGTACCTCTGGCGGACCGCGTTGATCGCGCGCACGAGCGCGCTGCGCTCCTGGCTCCGCCGCCCCACCCAGGCCAGGCGGTCGACCGAGGCTGTCATCAGCTCCGGCTCTCTGCGGGTCGCCTCCCGGAAGGCGTCTGCGCCAGCGTCGAGCGCCGACTCGTCGGCCTGGGGGCTGACGGTGAGCGCCACCCCACGGGCCCAGGGCCCGACCCAGTCCACCTGCTCGGTGTCCAGGGCCTCCGCGGCGTCGGAGAGGACGGCGAGCTCCCGCAGATCGACCCAGGCCGCTGGGCCACGGGCCTGGATGCCCAGGCCCAGCGCCAGCAGGGTCGCAGCGAGGCACGGGCCGTCCTCGACCACGAGGCGCGCCGTGACGTCTTCGACCACGCGCCCCCCGGCCACCGACAGCCGCGAGCGCCAGCCAGGATTCCGGGCCAGGCAGCGATGGCCGAGCGCGTACGCCTGGGCCAGGTCCGCGAGGGCCGTGTCGTCGGCGGACGCGTACCCCTTGGCCACGTAGGCCCGGGCCAGGGGCTCGAGCAGGCGCGGGTCATCGCCGTGATCGTCCAGGGCAGCCCAGCCCAGAGCGATGGCCCGCTCCAGTCGCTCCGGGTCGACCCGCTCGGCGAGGGCCTCCACGAGCTGGAGACGGGCGTCGTCGATCGGATCGGGCGCGTCGAGCGCCCGGCCACTGCAGGCCAGCAGCACCCCCATCGCCAGGGCACTCACTCGGCGGCGGCGTCCTCTGCAGGGGAAGCCTCGGCGGGCACCTCCCCGGCGGACTCGGGCTCGGGCGGGGCGGGCTCGGGCTCGCTCGGGGCCTCTTCCCCGCCCTCGGCGGCGCCCGGGGCGCTCTCGGAGCCTTCGGCCGCCCCGTCGGCCGCCTCGGGGGCGGCTTCGCCGGCGCCTTCGCCTCCCTCGCCCTCCCCCTCGGCGTCCTTGGGCGTGCCGTCCTGGGCCTCGGCCTCGGCCAGGTCGACCGTCAGCCCCTCGACCGCCTCGGTGTCCACCAGGGAGATGGGGTTGCCGCTGTAGCTGACCCGCAGATCCCCGGCCGAAGGGCCGTCGCCATCGGCGTCGACGTAGACGATGAGCTCGACGCTCTCGAAGTCACCCCGCACGGCGATGCGGAACGGACCGGGCTGCTCGTAGCGCTCCATGCCGACCACCTGGGGACTGCCGTCGCGCTCGGCGACCACGTCGACCTGGAGCACGCCACCCGCGAAGGCCTCGTGGACCAGGGTCCCCTGCAGGGTGGCGCGGACCGCCGCGTCCCGGTCGGGTCCACCGCCGTCCGGTCCGGGGTCTCCCTCGGTGGGCGGGGGGCCGGCCGGGCCGTCACCGGGGCCGCCGGCTTGGGGCTCGGCCACGGGCTCGCTCTGGCAAGCCAGGGTGAACAGCACGGCGGTGAGTGCCAGCCATCGCATCGCTCCGATCCTCCAGAGGCCCGGGGAAAGCCCGGGAAGCAGTGGGCGCGACATCGTATCAGGGACGGGTCGAGCCCCGACCGATGCCCCGCGATAGGGCCCGTGCGCGGCCCGCCCGGGTGGTGGAATGGCAGACACAGGGGCCTTAAAAGCCCCGGCCCCAGTGGGCGTGCGGGTTCGACCCCCGCCCCGGGCACCCCGCCGCGTTGACTTGAGACCACGCGTTCTCTACCCTCGCGCCTGCGCCGTGCCCCATCTGGGGCCGCGTGTCTCTCGCTGCATGGGCAAGGGGTTTCATGGGTAAGGTCATCGGCATCGATCTGGGCACGACGAACTCCGTCTGCGCCTACATCGACAGGAGAGAGCCGCAGATCATCATCAACGAAGAGGGCGGTCGCGTCACCCCTTCGGTGGTGGGCATCTCCAAGACCGGCGAGCGCTTCGTCGGGGACATCGCGAAGCGACAGCTGTTGATCAACCCGGAGTCGACGGTCCACTCGATCAAGCGCGTCATGGGCAAGAGCTACAAGGCCGCCAGCCAGGACGCGGCGCTCGCCACCTACCAGGTCGTCGAGTGCAGCAACAGCGACGCGGGCGTGGAGATCGAGGGGCGGACCTACACCCCGCAGGAGATCGCCGCGATGATCCTGCAGAAGCTCCGCAAGTCCGCCGAGGACTTCCTGGAGTCGGTCACCGAGGCGGTCATCACCGTCCCGGCGTGCTTCACGGACCGCCAGCGCCAGGCCACCAAGGACGCCGGGACCATCGCCGGCCTCAACGTCCTGCGCATCATCAACGAGCCCACGGCCGCCGCCCTCGCCTACGTGCACGACCGGCGCCGCAGCTCGATGATCGCCGTCTACGACTTCGGCGGCGGTACCTTCGACATCTCCATCCTCGAGGTCGACCGCGACGTCGCCGAGGTCCGGGCCACCCGCGGGAACAACACCCTGGGCGGCGCGGACATCGACTACAAGGTCGTGGAGTGGCTGCTGGAGCAGTTCCACGCCCAGCACCAGCTCGACGTCTCCGAGGACCGCGTGGTCATGCAGCGCCTCCGAGACGCCGCGGAGCGTGCCAAGGTCGCGCTCTCCACGGCCCTGGAGACCGACATCCACCTGCCCTTCCTGCTGGCCGACGCCTCGGGCCCCAAGCACCTCCAGTGCACCCTGACCCGGGCGACCCTCGAGTCCCTGGCGTCGGACCTGTTCGACCGCACCCTCGAGGAGTGCCGCGCGGCCCGTCGGAGATCGACGAGGTCATCATGGTCGGCGGCTCCAGCCGCATCCCCCGGGTGCAGGAACTGGTGAAGGATCTCTTCGGCCGGCCCCTGAACAAGAGCTTCAACCCGGACGAGGTCGTCGCCATCGGCGCCGCGGTCCAGGCGGGCATCCTCGAGGGCGACGTCAAGGCCGTCACCCTGCTGGACGTCACGAACTTCTCCCTGGGCATCGAGGTCGAGGGCCGGCGCTTCGCCAAGCTCATCCCCAAGGGCACGAACATCCCGACCCAGCGCACCCAGCTGGTCAGCTCGGTCGTGGACAACCAGCGCGTGGTCAAGATCCACGTGCTCCAGGGCGAGAGTCCCAACGCCCGTGACAACGTCTCCCTGGGCGAGTTCGAGCTGTCCGGCATCCAGGCCGCCCCCCGCGGCGTGCCGCGCATCGAGGTGCGCTTCGCCATCGACAGCAACGGCATCATGAACATCTCCGCCAAGGACACCTCCACCGGCTCCGCGGAGAACCTCACCATCCAGGCGCCGACGGGACTGTCCCAGGTCGAGATCGATCGCCTGCGGGACGAAGCCCAGTCCTACTGGAACAAGGAAGAGGCCACCCAGGAGGTCAAGGAGCTGCGTCACTCGATCGAGAAGCAGCTCGTGGCCCTGGAGAACTTCCTGCGGGACAACCGAGGCTTCCTCCACAAGAAGGACATCTTCGAGCTGGAGCAGGCCCTGAAGCGGGGCCGGATGGCGCTGGTGAAGAGCGCCGACAAGTCCAACCTGGACGACCTCAGCGTCTACCTGAGCCGCTTCATGGCCCACCTCGTCGAGAAGACCGGCGGAGACGCCCAGATGCATTGACGATCGCGGCGAGCACCGAGGTTGACCCCGCCTCGCTTGCCCTCCACCTGCGGGTCGCCGCGCCCTCCTCTCGGGGTGACTCGGCCACGACCTCGAATCGGTCACGGCAGCAGGCAGGCGGATTGCGGCGCGATCCGGCACCAACCTCAGCGCTCGCCGCGGTGATTCCGGGGTGGGGCAACTTCCTTGCCCTACCCGGGGACCGGCGCTATATGGCTGCCGCTCCTGGGGCTGTAGCTCAGCTGGGAGAGCACTAGAATGGCATTCTAGGGGTCAGGGGTTCGAGTCCCCTCAGCTCCACCATCAGAAGCCGTCAGCACCGCTGGCGGCTTCTGCGGTTTTGGGCCCCAGTGGCGCAGCTACTCCTCGCCCTCGCCGGGCCGCAGGCTCTCGGCGGCGTCGGCCCGGACCGCCGCCAGGCGGGCCTCTTCCGAGCGGATGCGCTGGGCCCGCTTCACCAGGCCCGGATGGGTCACCTCGCCGGCTTCGACCAGGCACACCAGCTCGTGGCCGAGCTTGCTGTAGAGGGCGTCGATGTCCCGGGTGGCCTGGGCCAGCTCGAGCTTGCGGCGGGTCCAGCGGGCGGCGTCCTCCAGGCGGGTCCGGCCCTGGTTGCGCACGATGTCCAGGATGCGTCCGGCGGCTTCGGCGACGATGGGGGCGATGGCCTCTGGCGAGGGGCCCGCGTCGGCCCCCTCGGTGGGGGTCCCGTCTTCGTCGCGCATGGGTGCTCCGTCGGTGGGCAGGTTCCGTCAGCGCGGGATAACCTGCGCCCCCTTCAGGGGAGTGTCCATGATTCTCGTGACCGGTGCGACCGGCCTGCTCGGTAGCCAGATCGTCCGGACCCTCCGCCGGGGCGGCGCCGACGTGCGAGCCCTGGTGCGCATGGGCTCCGAGTACTTCTGGCTCAACGACACGGGCTGCACCTACTTCTTCGGGGACCTGCGCAACCCCACCAGCCTGCGCCGTGCGGTGCGGGGCTGCTCCCACGTCATCCACGCCACCAACATCCGGCGCGAGACCACGGACAACCACCACACGGTCGCCACCCTCGAGGGCAGCAAGGCCCTGATCGACTTCGCGGCCGAGGCCGGGGTGCAGCGCTTCGTGATGGCGAGCTGCATGGGGGCCGGCGGCGACTACCCGGTGCCGGTCTTCCACGCCCTGCGCCAGGTGGAGGAGCACCTCCAGGCCTCGGGCCTCAGCCACACCATCCTGCGCTACAGCCTCTTCGGCGACGAATTCGCCACCTGGGTCCACGGCCTGGAGACCGGCGGTCGGGCCGTGCTCTGCAGCGACCAGGACAGCGAGGTCACCCCCATCTTCAAGGGCGACGCCGCGAACTTCGCCATCGCCGCCCTGGACCACCCCGCCATGGCGAACCAGGTCATCCCCGTCTCTGGCGTCGAGACCCTGACCGTCGGCGACGCGATGGCCCAGGCCTGCGCGGCCGGCGACGCCGACCCCGACGAGATCACCTGGCTCGGTGGCACCGGCGCCTCCCTGGCGGCCCAGGGCATCTCCCTGGTGCTCGGCCGCCGCTGGAAGCACTTCCTCAACCAGCAGAGGGTCCTGCTGACCGAGAACTTCCGGTCCGAGATGGGTCCGATCATCGACGCCATCGGCGTGCCGGTGACCCCGTTCTCCCAGGGCATCGCCGCGGCCGTGGCCGACCGCCCCCTGAACCTCGACCCGGATGCCCGGGAGAGCAAGGTGGTGCACCGGCAGTTCCAGGCGACGGTCTACACCCCGGGTGAGACCGCCATCGAGGACCTGCCCCAGGGTCCGCTGAAGATGGACGGCTAGTGGGTCGAGCCCGAAATTCGGCGACGAATTCGGGGCCGCTGGCGGGCCATCAGCGGTCCGTCGACAGCGCCGAGGCCCTCCGCCCCGAGCCGGCCGCAGGCGCGAGCTCCGGAGTCGGAGCGACTCAGGCCGCGTCCTCCTCCTCGGCAGGCTTCTCCGCGCCGCCCTTGGGCTTGGGCTTGGCGTTCCAGACCTTGAGCGCCAAGAAGAGGCCGATCAGCGAGACCGGGATCATCGAGATCGGCCAGCTGAGCCAGTTGTTCGGGTCGCCGGCGATGGCCTTGTCAGCGTCGTTCGGCAGGATGAAGAAGTAGGTCAGGCTCATCACGCCGGTGCCGGCGTAGACGAAGCCGTCGATGATGCCGACCGCGACGCCGACGTTCTTGGTGCCGCCGAAGTCCATGCTCGCGGTGCCCGACAGCATGCCGTGTACGCCGATGACGAACATGGACATGATGACCACCAGCCAGGGCAGGAACGGGGTCTGGTAGGTGAAGACCATCACGATGGCGCCGACCAGCATGCCGCCGTAGAGGATGCCCGCCACCGGACCGCGCCGGGACTGGAAGACCCGGTCGCTGATGACGCCGGCGAAGACACCGCCCATGATGCCGGCGCAGCAGAGCAGCATGCCCCAGTTCTCGTAGACGAAGGAGTCCTTCAGGCCCAGGGCGACGTCGGTCTGCTTCGCGTAGCTCCGGAACCACTGCATGATCGCCTGCCGCAGAAAGCCGCTGCAGAACTCCACGCAGGCGATGGTCACGATGACCGGGTTGCGGAACATGAGCTTGAAGACGTCGAGGGCTGGCAGCCGCTCGTCGTCGTCGCCCGCCGAGGCATCGCCGGTGTGGAAGTCCTCGAAGCCGGCCTCTCCGGGGGTGTTCTTCACGATGGCCAGATCGAGGCACCAGAAGATGGCCAGCAGCACCGTCGGGATGAGGAACACCATCTCGAGGGCGAGGTTCTCGATGATCATGTAGCCCCAGTCGAAGGCGAAGTAGACGCCGAGGCTGATCAGGATGCCGAAGATGGCGCCGAAGACCCCGCGCTCCCGCACGTGGAACCAGGGCGCGTTGGCCTTGACGATGGCCACGGCGCCGAAGGACTGGAAGTACATGTTCACGCCGTAGAGCACGCTGAACAGCACCGTGAGGTTCTCGCCGATGGCCTGGGCGCCCGGACCGTCGTTGAGCACCGACCAGGTAGCCAGGCCCATCAGCAGGTTCATGACCGACGAGCCGCCCGCGCCCATCAGGATGGAGAACTTGCCGCCCATGCGGTCCGTCAAGGGACCGTTGACCAGGAAGGAGCAGCCATAGACCCAGACGCCAGCGAGGAAGATGAGGCTGAAGTCCTGGTTGGTCATCAGCGGCACGCCGCCGAAGTCGATGTCCCCGAAGGCATGCTGGCTGACCTTGATGTTGTAGCGGCCCATGTAGAGGAACGCGTAGGTCAGGCCGAGGGGCAGCCAGTTCATCACCCGGCGCTTGCGGAAGGCCTCGCTGTGAGTGAGTCCCTCGACCCTGGGCAGTCGTGCGATGACGATGGCCACGACCACGAGCAGCAGGGCGATGGGAGCGAACTGCTCCATCCATTCGGGCATGGTGGACTCCGGGGTCCGCGGGAAGGCAGCGCTCCATAACGCGCATCCGCGGGGGGCCTTGTCTCAGTCCACCTTCTGGATGCGCGGGTCGTCGGGGGCCACCACCGGTCCGGTGGCCGCGGCCTCCACAGCGACCTCGAACACGGTCTTGCCGAAGGGCTCGGCGTTCTTCGGCTCGGCGCCGCGCAGGTAGCGGGCCGCGTGCTCCACCACGAAGCTGTTGCTGGCGCAGCGATAGACCCGGTCCGGATCCAGGGGCTCCCCGGCCACGGTCACCTCGACCAGCTCGGGCGCCCCGAGCACTTCGCGCCACTTGACCGTGGCGCCGGAGACGGGGACGAGCCCGCCCTTCTCCTCGGAGGTCACGATGGCGTTGCCCAGCAGCACGGCCATCAGCTCAGCCCCCGTGAGCTCGAAGGTCGTGACCTGGTTGCCGAAGGGGAAGATCTCGAACAGGTCCATCTTGGTGACCGGCCCTGCGGCGAGGTCCGCGCGGATGCCGCCGGTGTTGTACAGCCCCACTTCGGCGCCCGTGGCGTGGCGCACCAGGTCCGCCGACCAGTTGCCCAGGTCGGACTCGGCCGAGTAGGCGCGGCCCAGGGCCTCCGGGGCCTCGCTGAGAGCCTGGCCGAACTCGGCCTCCACCTGGTCCTGGTAGCTCTGGACCAGGGCCTGCATCTCCGCCGAGGGCGGGCCTGGGGCCGTGCCCGGCACCATGTCCACCAGCCCATAGTCGAAGGCGGCCAGGCCGTCGTCGCCCAGAGTCAGGTGGATCATGCCCAGGGCCTTGCAGTAGTCCCCGGCCTGGACGATGAAGGTGTCGCCCTCGCGCACGGCCTCTTCGAGCCGGGTGTGGGAGTGGCCACCAACGATGAGGTCCAGCTCCGGCACGGCCAGGGCCAGGGCCCGGTCGGCGTCGAGCCCGATGTGGGTCAGGGCGACGAGCAGGTCGACCTCTGGGCGCAGCCGCTCGGCTTCGGCGGCGACGCTCTCGACCACCGGCCGCAGCGTGATCCGGGCCATGGTGTCCGTCGAGGCCAGGTGGCTCAGGCCTTCGGTCGTGGCGCCGATGATGCCCACCTGGAGGCCGTTGGTCAGCCGCACCACCGAGTCCCGCAGCCCGGGGACGGCCGGGCCGCTGCCGTCGGGGGCGTCCAGGTTGGCGCTCAGCACCGGGAAGTCCGCCTCGGCCACGAAGGCGGCCAGGTTGTCGTAGCCCTTGTCGAATTCGTGGTTTCCGACGACCACGGCGTCGTAGCCGACCTCCTCCATCAGCTCGAGCATGGCGCCGCCCTGGCTGCCGCGCACGACCAGGTCGGTCAGAGGCGTGCCCGAGAGGATGTCGCCGCCATCGAGCAGCAGGATGTCCTCGGCGGTGTGCTCGGCCTCCAGGGCCTCCACCCAGGCATCCAGCTCGAGCATGCCCCCGATCTCCGGCTGGCCGTCGAGCCACTTGGCCCGGTCCGGCTGAAAGTGGCCGTGCATGTCGTTGGTGTGGAGCAGGATCAGCTGCCCCGGGTCCAGCCCCGCCGGCGGCTCCGGGACCTCGGCGGGCTTCTGACAGGCCCCCAGCAGCCAGATCAACAGGGGCACGGGGAGGCCTCCTCGCGCAAGGCCACGACGGCCGCGAGGTCGCTGTCGGTCGAGGGTCGGCGGCGCCTCGATGGCGACCCTTGGAGGACCCGGCTCCTCCTCCTCGGCCTCGCTGGACGCCTCGGCCGGCTCGGCGGTGCTGGGCAGCGGCGGTGTGGCCGCGCGCTCACCGGGCTTCTCGAAGAGGTCGTTCCGCGCGACGACCCGGGCCACGCGCTCCGCGACACGCCGTGCTGTGGATCGAACGAGCCCCATCGACGCTCCTGGAGGGGGCGGCAGTCTATCACCCCCCGAGCGGCACGCCCTCCAGGGGTACGATGCCCGCAGGAGGACCCCTGGGCATGCCGTCGGCCGGCCACTGGATCGCGCGTGGGATCACCCTGTTGATCCTCTGGGCGCCGCTCTTGCTGCTGCTCACCGCCCTCCAACCCACCGAGGGTCGGCCGCCTCCCCTGCACGGCCTCACGGCGCTGGTGCTGTCCCTCATCGCCGAGCACCTGTTGGTGACCGTGTTCTGGATCCCGGTGGCCATGAAGGCCCGGGGTCGCCATCGGGTCGTGCCCCGCTGGCCCTACACCCCGGTGCACGCCGCGGCGCTCGGTCTCGCGCTCTTCGCCTGGGCCGTCTGGCAGCTGGCGACCCTGGACCGGCCCGGCATCGGCCTCTCCGCCGTGCTCGCGGGGGGGCTCTGCCTGCTCGGGGCCCGGTACCTGCGCCGCCTCACCCTCTGGGGCGGCTGGTTCGAGCTCCACGACGGGCTGCTGACCCTGCAGGGCACGGACACCGACTACGCGGTGCCGGTGGGTCAGATCCGGGCCGTGCACCGGCGGATGCGGGACGGGAGCTACTGGATCGAGACCCCTTGGGAGGAGCGCAACAGCCTGGTCCTGACCCGCGGTGCCCAGGGCCGCTACTGGATCGAGGACGCAGAAGAGCTGCTGAGGGTGCTCGCTCCGGCCGTAGAGGTGCGCGAGGTGAAGGCCTTGATCGGCCTGCTGAGCGGGAGACGTCGATGACAGGACCCCGGAGCGGGCCGGTGGTCTTGGCGGTGTGGTCGAAGGAGCTCAAGGAGGTCCTGCGCGACTCGCACGCCCTGGCCTACATCGTGGGCTTCCCGGTGCTGTTCTATCCGCTGCTGCTCTGGGGGCTGGTCCAGGTCGCCCAGGTCAAGGCCGGCCACGCCCGCAGCGAGGCGCCGCGGGTCGAGGTGGTCGGGGAGACCTCCCTGGCCGGTCCCCTGATCGGCGCACCGGCCGTCACGGCGGTCGGCGACATCACCCGCGACCAGCTCGACGCCCACGTGACCCTGACGCCGGTGGGGGAGCGTCTGTCCGTGGAGGTGAGCTACCAGTCGACCCGTCCGCGCTCGGACCGGGCTCGGGCCCACGTCGAAGAGCGGCTGCAACAGGTCGAGCAGGCCTGGCTGGCGGACCGCGCGCGCGCGGCCGGGGTGACCCTGCCCCCGCTCGAGCCGGCGCCCCTGGTCGACGAGAACCTGGATCCAGCCCGCCGCATGCTCGCCTACGTGGTCTCCCTGGCCCTGCCGGGCATGCTCCACCTGGTCATGCTCCTGGCCGCGCTCTACCCCACGGTCGACGTGGTGGTCGGCGAGCGGGTCCGGGGCACGGCGGAGACCCTGCTGGTGACCGGGGCACCGCGGAGTCCCGTGGTGCTGGGCAAGCTCCTGGCGGTCCTGAGCCTGACCCTGGGTGCCGTGGTCGCCAACGCAGGGGCCATGGGCGCCACCCTGGCGCACCTGCTCTCGCTCCAGGGAGCCAGCGAGGGGGTGGACCTGGGCCTGTCCTGGGGGCCCCTGGCCCTGGCTGGACTGGTGTGCCTGGGGGCGACGGGGCTGGTCGTCGGGGTGATGACCCTGGTGGTCACGCCGGCGCGTTCCTTCAAGGAAGGCCAGGGTGCCGGCAACCTGGTGGTCACCGCCGGCGCGGTGCTGGTGGTGGTGGGCATGCTGCCGCTCACCCAGCTCACGCCCGTGACGGCCTTCGTGCCCCTGGCGAATTCGGTGCTCGTGCTGCGCAGCGCGCTGGTCGGCAGCCTGCCGCCCGCACTGGCCTGGCTGGCTCTGGCGGAGCTGCTGGCGCTCACCTGGCTGGTCCTGCGCCTCGCCGGGCGTACCCTGTCCCGCCAAGACACCCTGCTGGGTCGATGATCTCCGTCCACGGCCTCACGAAGCGCTACCTCCACCCGAGCACCCGGGAGACCTTCGAGGCGGTCTCGGAGCTCTCCTTCGAGGCGGAGGCGGGCCAGGTCTTCGGCCTGTTGGGCCCGAACGGGGCCGGCAAGACCACGACCCTGCGCATGCTCTCGACCCTGATCTCGCCGGACGAAGGCACCGCGAGCGTCGCGGGACACGACCTGCTCGGCCAGCCCGCAGGGGTGAGGTCGAGCATCGGGTACCTGTCGACGACGACTGGCCTCTACGACCGGCTGACGGCCCGGGAGCTCATCGCCTACTTCGGCCGCCTGCAGGGCGTGGAGGATCCCGGTCCACGCACCGAGGCGCTCATCGAGCGCCTGGACATCGGGCGCTTCGCCGACGTGCCCTGCGGCAACCTCAGCACGGGCATGAAGCAGAAGGTCTCCATCGCCCGGGCCATCGTGCACGACCCGCCGGTCTTGATCCTCGACGAGCCCACCACGGGCCTCGACGTGCTGGTGGCCCAGACCTTCCTGGGGTTCATCGAGGAGGCCCGGGACGACGGGCGGTGCGTGATCTTCTCCACCCACATCATGAGCGAGGCCGAGCGACTGTGTGACCGCATCGCGGTGGTGCACCGGGGCCGGCTCAGGGCGGTGGGCAGCCTGGACGAGCTCCGGCAGCAGACCGGGGAGCACTACCTGGAGCGCATCTTCATCTCCCTGGTGGACGGCACGTGACCCGGCGCCAGGTCGGCGTCGTGCTCCGCGGTGACCTGCGCTACCACCTGCGGGACCCCGTGGCCCTGCTGCTGATGGTCCTGCTGCCGGTGGTGGTCCTGCCGGTGCTGCTGGCCGGCTTCGCGAACTACCAGGGGCGCCAGCAGGCCGCCCTGGACGCCACGGATCTCCGGGTGGCCGCGGCCCCTCCTCTGGTCGAGCGCCTGTCGGGGGCCCAGGGCCTGCGCTTCGTCGAGGAGGGCTCCTTCGCCGCCGGGACCCTGGACCTGGAGGTGGTGGGCCCCTTCCCCGAGACCGGCGAGGTGGTCCTGCGCTACCAGGGCACCCGCCAGCGCAGCACCCAGGCTCTGGCGCGGGTGCGGGCGCACCTGGCCAGGGTCCACCAACAGGATCAGGCCGAAGCCGTGCGGGCCGCCGGGCTGTCTCATGGACCCGGCGAGGCCCTCGACGTGCGCTGGGTGGACCTGGCGACGGACGAAGAGCGCTCGGGCCGCCTGCTCGGCCGCCTGGTGCCGCTGGTGCTGGTGTTCCTGGTCGTCTCCGGCGGTCTCTACACCGCCCTCGACCTGTTCGCCGGGGAGAAGGAGCGGGGCACCCTGGAGACCCTGCTGACGACCCGGGTGGACCGGGGCGCGGTGTTGCTGGCCAAGAGCCTCGCGGTGCTGGCCTTCAGCCTGCTCACCGGGTGGCTGGCCCTGGGCTCACTGTGGGCCACCGTCGGCCTGGGACTGGTCCAGGCTCCGGTAGACGGGCTGGTGGTGTCGGCCACCTCGATCCTGCTGCTGGGCCTGATGCTCATCCCCCTGGCCGCCGAGCTGACCTCCCTGCTCGCCGTGGCCGCCGCCTGGGCGCCCGACGTGCGCACCGGCCAGGCCCTGGCCATCCCCCTGCTCCTGGTGTCGATGGTCCCCGCCTCGCTGGGGGCGGTGCCCGGGGTCGAGCTGACCCCGACCACGGCCCTGGTCCCCATCGGCAACCTCACCCTGGCCGCCCGCGACATCCTCGCCGGTCGCGCCACGATGGGCCCGCTGCTGCTGGTGGCCTCGGCCACGGGCCTGCACGCCTGGCTGGCGGGCGTCGTGGCAGCCCGCATGCTCGGGCGCGAGGGCGTGATCCTGGGCGGCGGCACCAAGGCCCGCCGCGCCCACGAGCGGTTCGGGCCCGAAGTCTTCGGCACGGCCTGCGCGGTCCTGCTCGGGGTGTGGTTCCTGGGCCAGGCGATGTCGTCCCTGGGGCCGATCGCCGGGCACGTCGCCACCCAGGTGGCCCTGCTGGCCACGCCGGCGGTGGCGCTCGTCTGGTGGCTCGGTCAGCCCCTGGGACGGACCCTGCAGCTCCGCCGGCCGTCCGGTGCGGACCTGGGGCTGGCGCTCCTCGCCGGCGCCTCCGCCCCCGCGCTCTCCCTGCTGGTCGAGACGGTCCAGGCCCCCCTGCTGCCGCTCCCCCCCGAGCTGCTGGAGGCCGCCGGCCAGGCGGAATTCCTCACCCAGCTGCCCCTACCGGTGCTGCTGCTGGCCTTCGCCGTGCTGCCCGCGCTGGCCGAGGAGCTGCTCTTCCGTGGGTCGCTCCTGGGCCTGCTGCGCAACAGCCTGCCCCCGGTCGCCCGCTGCCTGGTGGTCGGCCTGGGGTTCGGCCTGCTGCACCTGTCGATCTACCGGGTGTTGCCCACCGGCACCTTCGGCGTGCTGCTGGCCTTCGCGGCCCTTCGCAGCCGCAGCCTGTGGGTGCCGGTGATCATGCATGCCCTCCACAACGGGGTCCTGCTCACCTGGGCGACCCGGGGCCAGCCCGAGGACACCCCGGCCCTGCTGCTGCTCCTGGCCGGCAGCGCTGCGACCAGCGTCGCGGTGTACGGCATGGGTCGGCGGTGAGGTCCCCTCACGGCTGGGTCGCCGCCTTCGTGGCCCTGTTGCTCGTGGGTTCCGCCTGGACCCGCCCCTTGATCGACCCGGACCTGTGGTGGCTGCTGTGGGCGGGCGAGCAGCTGCTCGACGGGACCGTGCCCCGGGTGAACGGCCTGTCCTACACGGCCCCCGACCACCCCTGGATCAGCCACGAGTCGGTGGTCGCCCTGGCCTATGCCGCCGTCGGCGTGGAGGGCGTGCCCTGGCTGCGGGGCCTGGTCGTGAGCACCACGGGGGTCCTGCTCGTGCGGCTGGCGATGGTCCCCCAGGGTGCGTGGGCCACCATCCTGGCGCTGCTCTGGGTCGGGCCCCTGGCCGCGATCGGCATCTCCGAGCGGGCCCTGGCCTGGGGCGACCTGCTGCTGGCCGTGGAGCTGGTCCTGTTGCTGGGTCCACCGAGTCGGGTGCGCACCCTGGCCGCGGTCGGCGTGGTCTGGCTGTGGGCCTGGGTGCACGGGTCCTTCGTGCTGGGCCTGGCGATCCTGGCGGTGCTGCGGGGCCCCTGGGCCCTGCTCGCCGCCGCCCTCACCGTGCTGAACCCCCACGGACTGGCCCTGTGGGGACTGGTGCTCGGCTACGGGACCGGCGAGGGGGCCCGCGGCCTCGTCCACCACTTCGTGGAGGAGTGGGGCTGGCTGACACCTTCCGACCTCCCCCAGATCGTGCGCATCGGCTGCCTGATCTTCGCCGGCGTGCTGGTCTGGACGGACCGGGACTGGCGGCCAAGGCTGATCTGGCTGGGTGTGACGGCGCTGGCCGTGCGCCACTGGCGGTACTGCGACCCCGCGGGCATCGCCCTGCTGCCCTTCGTGGCCCGCCGCCTCGACGAGCTCCTGCCGGCCCGAGCCCTGGGGCGACCGGACTGGATCCTCGGCGGGGCCCTGGCCGTGGTCGCCGTGGGCCTGCCCAGGAGCGGCCCGGACCCAGACCGCTTTCCGGCGGAGGTCCCCGCGCAGCTCGGGACCGAGAGCCGCCTGTGGGCAGACTTCACGCTGGGCGGATGGCTGGGCTGGCACGGCCACGAGGTCTTCTGGGACAGCCGCAACGACTGCTACCCGGTGGGCGTGGTCGAGGACGGCCTGAGGGTGGCCTACCAGCTCGAGCGCTGGCAGGAGGTCCTGGAGCACTGGGCGGTGGACACCGTGCTCACTGGCGACGATGCGCTGGCCGCCGCGTTGCTCGAAGCCGGGTGGGTCCGTGAGGAGACCTCGGCGCTTCACCTGCTGCGATTGCAGCCGGACAGCCCCAGCGGTACGATCGCTCCCGCAGAGGACATCCGCGATGGGTCTCAGGAACAAGCTCCGCAAGATGGTTGACCGCCTGTCCGGCGAGTACTCGGCGGCCGCGCCCGAGGAGATCAAGCCCTTCGAGCGCAACGTCGACCCCGAGGATCAGGGCGAGGTGGTTCGGGCGAAGCTGGTCCGTCCGCGGGACAAGAAGCGGGCGCCCAAGGACTGAGCCAGGCTCGCTCAGGTCGTCGCGACGACCCACATGAAGGCGCTCTCCTTGGCCGAGAGCGGCAGCGGCTCCTCGGGCACGTCCCAGCCCGCCGACCCGCCGATCTGGACGGTCTGGAAGCCCGCGGCCGCGAGCATGGTCGTGAGCTCCGGCGGGGTCCACGCCCGCAGGCGCTGGTCCGGCAGCCGGTGGCGCCCGGTGCTGTCGAACAGGGTCACCTGGTCCACGACCCGGCCTTCGAGGGCGTCGAAGCGGTAGCTCCGCACGACGTCGGCACCCGGGGCCGCCGTTCCCGGTGGGAAGTGCTGGGTGACCTGGTGCTGGACCCAGAAGTACGGGTTGAAGAGCTCCAGCACCAGGCGGCCGCCGGGCCGGAGGCGCTCGTGGATCGCCGCCAGGGTGCGCACGTGGTCGGTGTCGTCGTCGAAGACGCCCAGGGTGACGTCGAGCATCACCACCGCGTCGAAGGGCCCGGTCACCGACGGCCAGCGCATGTCGCCGGGAGCGAAGAGCGGACCGGGACGGCCGGGGTTGCGGGCCGCCCAGCGCTCCCGGGCCAGCTTGAGCAGGCGCGGGCTGAGGTCGACGCCCGTGACCTGGAGCCCGCGCTCGGCCAGCAGGATCGTGTGGCGACCCGCGCCGCAGCCCAGGTCCAGCACCCGGCTGCCAGGCCCGAGCGCGGCGACCCCGACCACGAAGTCGACCTGGGCCTCGGCGGTGAAGTCCAGGTCGCCGGCGAAGCGCGGGGCGGACTCCGCTAGGAGCTCGTAGCGCACGGCCCACCAGGGGGTCTCTTCCATGGGCGGATGCTAACCCTGGAGCGCCGTGGCGAGGCCCTGCCGTGCCTGCTCCAGGGCCTCGCGGCCTGGGGCCGGTGGCGCCAGCTCGCCGTAGCGCAGGGTGACCCGGGCGAAGGGGAGAGGCACACTGAAGCGGTCCCAGGAGCGCAGCCGCCAGGCGGGTCGGGCCTCAGCGCGAGCCCAGACCACAGGGACGCCCCGAGCCCTGGCGACCAGCAGAGCTCCCCCCTGGGGCACCCCGGCCGGTCCACGAGGGCCGTCGACCGCGAAGACCGGGGAGAGGCCCTCCCCCACGGTGCGACCGGCCTCTCGCGCGGCCCCCAGGGCGCCCCGGGAGGTGCTGCCCCGGATGGTCCCGTACCCGAGGCGCCGGGCCAGGTCCGTGGCGAGCTGACCGTCCCGAGACCTGCTGACCAGCCCCACCAGCGGGAGGCCCCGGTGGAGGGCGGCCAGGGGCAGGAGCTGGCCGTGCAGGAGCGCGATGACCACCGGCCCCCGCTCGAGCAGCTGCTCCAGGGGGGCACGGCCCTCCCCTTCGACCCGCCAGGTGCTGGCGAGCAGTCGGATCAGCCCCGCGAGCAGCCAGGTCCCCATGGATGCAGGATGCCACCGGTGCCGGCCGAGCGGCGCCCGGCAGGCGCTGGCTCGGGCGGGTGGGGTGAAGTAGGTGCACCACACGTCCACCCCTCCTCGAACCTGCCCTGGGGCGCACCATGAGCGGCGAAGGACCTCCCGAGCTCCGTCAGCTGGACACCAGTCGGGCCCGCAAGGAGGTGGTGACCACCCAGCGGGCGCAGCCCGTGACGCCCGCGCCGGAGAAGGGCGCCGGCGCGGCCGAGCGCGGTCAGATCCTGGGGCTCGGCCTGACCTTCACCTCCCTGGCCGCGGTGGTGACCCTGCTGCTGGGCACCTGGCCCGTGGCGGCCGCAGCGCTCCTGATCGGCCTGGTGGTCACGTTCGTGCTCGTCGCTCGGGCGGTCGAAGTCCCCAGGGCCGCCAGCGCCGAGGGCGACCGCATCGCTCGCCTGACCGCTCGCCTGGCGGCCGCGGACCTGCCCGAGGCCGCGGACCGGGAGCTCAAGACGGCCCTGGCGAGCCTGGCCGCCGCCCGGGAGCGTGAGACCGCGGCCAGGGCGAGCGTGGCGAGGTCCCTGGCATCCCTGGACGGCCCAGCCCTCGAAGCCGCCCTCGCCGAGGCCCAGGCCGGTGGCGACCCCGCGGCCATCGCCCTCCGCCAGGAGGCCGTCGACACATGGCGCGGTCTCCAGACCCGGCTCGCGGACCTGGACCGCGGACACGCCCGCAGCGACGCCGCCCTCGACGCCCTCGACGCCACCCTGGCCCAGGCCGAGAGCGCCGTGGCCCCAGCGGCCAGCACCCTGGACGCGGACAGCCAGCGCCTGCTCGGTCAGGTCCAGGCCTTGCGCCACGCCGCGGCCGAGCTGGAGGACCTGGAGACCGAGGCCGACCGCCGACCGCCGCCCACCACCGAGCGTGCCTGAGCGGGGCCTCTCACCGCGCCTGGCACAGCTCGCCCGCCTGGTGCCGGACGGCGGCGTGATCGTCGACGTGGGCTGTGATCACGGACACCTGACCGCTCACCTGGGCGCGATCGGGGTCGAGCGGGAGCCCCACCGGGTCCCTCGTCGGCCCGGGCGCTTCCTCGTGGCGGACGGCCTCGCCCCCTTCGCTCGGGTGGACACCGCGGTGATCGCGGGCATGGGGCCGGCCACCCTGCTGGGCATCCTCGATCGCGGGCCCCGACCAGCGACCCTGGTGGCCCACTGCCCGGGGGGCATGGAGGTGCTGAGACAGGGCCTCGCGGACCGTGGCTGGCGGATCGAAGCCGAGGCCCTGGCCCCGGAGGGTGAGCGCATCTCCGAGGTCCTGCGGGCGGTGTGCGGCGAGGAGCCCCACCGGGGCCACCGGCTCTGGTTCGGCCCCCTGGTCGAGGACGACCCGCTGGTGGAGGCCCTGGCGTCCCAGCGCAGGGCCTGGGCCGAGGCGCTGGCAGTCCGCGCGCCGGTCGGCTCCGAGGCCCACGCGCGGGCTCGGGGATGGCTGGCGTGGCTGGACGGCGGGCGTCCCTGAGCTCAGGCGCGCCTGGCCATCCCGGAGGCCTGCACCGCGGCAAAGACGTGGAGCAGCAGCCCGAAGGGCCCGGTCACCAGCCAGATCCCACCGGTGAAGAGGATCCAGACGATGCCCCAGATCCAGTGACCTGCGTAGATCTGGCCGAGGCCGGGGTAGATGAGGGACAGGACGGCCGCCAGGCCGGGGTCGCGATCTCGGGAAGCCACTCTCGTCTCCATGTGCTGGCCCCTCCTCGGGGCCCAGCGCTCACTACGTGCCCGGCTGGGACCTATTGCCCCCGCCCGAGGGCTTCGACCTCCAGGAGCGCCCGCAGGGAGGCGTCGGCGTCGCCCAGGGAGACGTCGAGTCGCTGGAGCTCGGCCTCGACCCCCGCCACGTCCACCTCCAGGCTCGCCGCGAGCTCGGCCAGGGAGTCCCGGGCGGTGTGATCCAGCACACCGCCCAGCTGGCGGGACAGGGCCTGGCGGCGACCGACCTCGGCGAGGTACTCGACGTTCTCCTGGGCCTTGTGGAGCCGGGCTTCGAGCTGGTCGCGCAGGACCTTGAACCTCGGCTCGCTCACCTCGATCCGCTCGCGCTCCTCGTCGATCGCTCGGACCTCGGCGTCGATCTCCTCGCGCCCCAGGCTGCGGTTGCTCTCGATCATCTCGCCCCGCAGGCGCTCCAGCGCGCGATCCCGATCGAGCATGCGTCCCCAGGCGCGGTCGACGTCGTGGATGCGGGCCTCGAGGAAGGTCAGGTGAGGGGTGTTGATGACCAGGGTGTCCTCGCCGAGCAGGGCGACGAAGGTCCGGCCGGCGAGCTTGCGGACGCGGCCCTGGAGCGCCCGGCGGTGTCGCAGGAGCGCCGCCGTGCGGTCCTGCTGCCGCTCGGCCTCGCGCTTCTGGCTCCAGGCCCAGGCGCCCGCCGCGCCGATCATGCCGAGCACGCCCACGGCCAGGGATCCGAAGGCCACCGCACCCACCACACCCACCACGGCCACGGGCAGGGCGGGCATCGCGGCCTGGGCGGGGGTGCGGGTGTCCAGTGCCGTCTCCCGCATGGACTCGGACAGTCGCCGCGCCTCTCGGGCGTCGTCGACCGCGCGCCCCGCGGCCCCCGGTGCCGCCTCGGCCAGCGGCACCCGCAGCACGCCGCTGTCCTTCAACAGCCGCGCCCACTCGTCCGGCGCCAGATCCGCCCGAGCGGCCGCGAGGACCCGGTGATCCAGCTCCACTCGCCGCACCTGGCCGACCGGCGACGTGGGCATCGCCCCGTGTCCGGGCGGGCGGTCACCCTCGTGCATCGAGCCCCAGCGCTAAGATCTGCCCCATGGACATCCTCGGCCTGTCCTGCTTCTACCACGACAGCGCAGCCTGCCTGCTCCGCGACGGCCAGGTCGTCGCGGCGGCCTCGGAAGAGCGCTTCACGCGGAAGAAAGCGGACTCCCGCTTCCCCTCCGACGCCATTCGCTACTGCCTCACGGAAGGCCGGACCGAGGCGTCGAAGCTCGACGCGGTCATCTTCTACGACAAGCCCATCCTGAAATTCGACCGGCTGCTGCGCAGCCAGCTCCACAACTTCCCCGCCTCGATGCGGCAGTTCGTGACCGGCATGGCCCCCTGGGTGGCCACCAAGCTCCGGCTGCCCAAGGTGCTGAAGGGCGAGCTCGGCTACACCGGTCCCCTGCTCTACTCCGAGCACCACCTCTCCCACGCGGCGAGCAGCTTCTACACCTCCGGCTGGGACGAGGCCGCGGTGCTGACCGTCGACGGCGTCGGCGAGTGGGCGACGGCTTCCTGGGGCGTGGGTCGGGGGACCGACCTGGCCCTCAAGGGCGAGATCCGCTTCCCCCACTCCCTGGGGCTGCTGTACTCGGCCTTCACCTACTACTGCGGCTTCAAGGTCAACTCCGCCGAGTACAAGCTCATGGGCCTCGCGCCCTACGGCGACCCCAAGCACGTGGACGCCATCAAGGAGCTGATCACGATCCGCGACGACGGCAGCTTCCGCCTGGACATGGACTACTTCGACTACGACAAGGGCCAGGCCATGTTCAACGAGCGCTTCGAGCAGCTCATGGGACGACCGAAGCGCGAGCTCGAAGACCCGGAGATGCACGAGCACTACAAGGACGTCGCTCGCAGCATCCAGTGGGTGACCGAAGAGGTCATGGTCAAGATGGCCACCCACGTGGTGGAGACCACCGGGCAGAAGAAGCTCTGCATGGCCGGCGGCGTGGCGCTCAACTGCGTGGCGAACGGCAAGATCCTGCGGGAGTGCCCCATCGACGATCTCTACGTCCAGCCGGCTGCGGGCGACGCCGGTGGGGCGATGGGCGCCGCCTATGTCCTGTGGAACCAGCTGCTCAAGAAGGACCGCGTCCCACGGCTCGTGAGTCCGTACCTGGGCCCCGAGTACGACGAGGAGCGCATTCGAGAGGACCTGGACCGCTACGGGGCGGTCTACCGGCGGCTCGAGCGCGAGGAGCTGCTGGGCACGGTCGCCGAGCTCATCGACACCGCCCACGTGGTCGGCTGGTACCAGGGGCGGCTCGAGTGGGGCCCCAGGGCCCTCGGCCACCGCTCGATCCTGGGCGATGCCCGCCACCCGGAGATGCGCTCGATCATCAACATGAAGATCAAGTTCCGGGAAGGATTCCGACCCTTTGCGCCCACGGTCCTCGAGGAGCACTGCAGCGAGTTCTTCGAGCTCGACCGGCCCTCGCCCTACATGCTCCTGGTCGCGCCGGTGCGCGAGGAACACAAGGACCTGCACGCCATCACCCACGTGGACGGCACGGCCCGGGTCCAGACCATCAACCGGGACCAGGACGCCCTGTACTACGACCTGATCAAGGCCTTCCACGACCGCACCGGGTGCCCGGTGGTCATCAACACCTCGATGAACGTGCGGGGCGAGCCCATCGTGAACACGCCCGAGGACGCCTTCCTGTGCTTCATGCGGACCCACATGGACGCGATGGCGATGGGTCCGTTCCTGCTGCTGAAGGACCAGCAGCCCGAGCTGGAGCTGAAGAGCGCCCAGGAGCAATTCGGGCTGGACTGACGATTTCCTGGCCACCGTGCGCCTGGATCATCCCAAAAGGCCGGACTACGCTGCCTCTCCGCTCCTCTGCGTGGAGGTCCTCGTGACCCTGCTCATCGCCCTGACGTCCGCCCCTGCCTTCGCCCAGGACTCCTGGCCTGCCGGCGCCTTGATCGAGGAAGCCGCCTCGATCCAGGTGACCGACGACGGCCTGGACAGCCTCGGCAGCGTCGTGCCGGGCCTGATCCCGACCGACATCCCCATCGACGACGTCAGCGACAAGTACGACGACTGGACCTGCCTGCTCGGGTACGAGTACAGCCTGAGCGGTGCCTGGGTCGCGATCACCTTCAAGAGCGTCGACATCACGCCCGACTACGGCGTGCTGAAGCTCGACGGCGTCTTCGACGTCCAGATCAACGATCCCTGGGACACCTTCGATCTCTACATCGAGCTGGCCTGCCTGGGCGACACGTGCCACGGCTACGTGAACCCCTTCGAGGTCAACTTCACCGCCGACATCGCCATGGAGGTGGTGGAGGACGCCGACGGCAACGCCCTGATGGACGCCACGGTGGGCGACATCGTCGTGGACTATGCCCTCAGCGAGAGCGACATCAACCTCGAGGACTGCGCCATCGGCGACGTCGAGGACGTGCTGAACCTGTTCGGTATCTCGCTGTACACGCTGATCCTCGACGCCCTGGCGCCGGAGCTCGAGAGCGCCGTCGACGACCTGGGCCCCGAGCTCGAGACCACCATCGAGGACACCTTCAACGGGCTGGTGATCCAGGACACCCTCGACGTCAACGACGCCCTGGTCGACATGCTGCTCCAGCCCCACGACCTGACCATCACCCCCGACGGCCTGGACCTCCAGATGGAGGGCTCCATGGGCGCCCAGGCCGCGGCCCAGTGCATCGCCGAGTGGGACCCGGGCGTGTCGCCCCGCACCGAGAGCGCGGTGCCAGGCATCGACAAGCTGCCGGCCAGCACCGACATGGGCCTGCTCGTCAGCGACGACTTCGCCAACCAGGCGCTCTACGCCCTGTGGCAGGGCGGCCTGCTCTGCTACGAGCTCACCGCCGAGGACAACGAGCTCATCAGCAGCTCGCTGCTGAGCCTGCTCGCCGGCGAGGCCTTCGACGGCATCGTCGAGGAGGGCGCCCCGCTCAACATCGCGACGCGGCCGATGGTCCCGCTGGAGGCCGTGCTCGACGGCCCCCACGACCTCGACGTGGACATCCAGGACCTGGGCCTGGACATGTACTCGATGGTCGACGACCGCATGACCCGCGTCCTGGGCATCGACATCGACGCCCAGGCCGGGGTGGACCTGCCCTTCGACAGCACCACCGGCGAGCTGCTCATCGAGCTCGACCTGGGCGCCGAGGACATGACCGCGACCATCGCCGCGAACGAGCTGACCACCGTGCCCGACGACGAGCTGGCCGCAACGGTCGGCACAGCCTTCGAGAGCGTGCTGGAGTCCTTCCTCGGACCGCTGATCGGCGAGAGTCTCTCCTTCGCCATGCCGGCGGTCGAGGGCCTGGGCCTCACGGACCTGGACTTCGCGTCCACCGGCACCGAGCAGGACTGGCTGGCGATGATCGCCGGAGTCGGCGTGGTCACCTACGAGGCCGGCGGGTGCGACGAGGGCGGCGGCTGCTCGAGCGGCTGCGCGTCGGGCCAGGCCCCAGCGCGGACTCTGTGGCTGCTGATGGTGCCGCTGGGGCTCACCCTGCTGCGCCGACGGCCCTGATCAGGGCTTGTTGCGCCGGGAGGCCAGCGCCTGCTGGTTCGTGGGGCCACCCCACAGATCGGCGAAGCGGCGAGCCTCGACGGCCAGGGCGTCGTCGAGGGGGGCGTCGTCGGCCTCGGCGACGACCGCCTTCATGGCCTTGACCGCCGGCGCGGCGTGGGCGCGGTAGGGGGCGAGCAGCTCCGAAGCCACGCGGAGGGCGTCCCCCGGCGGCGCGAGGCGCTCGGCGAGTCCGAGCTGCAGGGCCTCCTGGGCTCCCAGCTGCCGCGCCGAGGCGAGCAGGTCCAGGGCGCGTCCGCGTCCCACCAGGCGCACCAGGCGCGGTCCCCCACCCCACCCGGTGCAGACCCCGAGGGTCACCTGGACGAAGCGCACCCTGGCGTCGCGGGCCAGGACCCGGTGGTCGCAGGCGGTGGTGAGCTCCGCGCCGCCGCCCAGGGCACCGCCTTCGACCGCGGCCACGCTGATCACCGGCAGGCGCCGCAGCCGGGTCAGGGTCCCCCGCACGAAGGCGCCCAGGGCCTCGGCGTCGGCGGCGGTGTGGACGTGGGCGGCGAGCATGTTGAGGTCGGCGCCGGCACAGAAGAAGCCGCCCTCGCCCGTGACGATGAGGGTGGCGCCGTCCCAGGCCTCGAGGGCGTCGACCGCGTCGGCCAGCTCAGCGAGCATCTTGCCGGAGAGCGCGTTGCGACGGGCGGGCTGGTCGAGGGTGAGCACGGCGCCTGGACCGGTGAGGTCCAGGCGCACCTCGCCGGGACCCCCAAGGGCCCGGAGCCGGGATCTCAGGTCCGGGGCCACGAAGCCGCCGCGACGTAGGGGTTCATCGCACCGGAGCGGAGCTCGGCGAGCAGCCCGTCGGGCTGGGCGTCCAGGGCCACTCGGGCCGTGGACCGGGCCTCCTCGGCCACCAGGTCCAGGAAGGTGCGCACCCGCCCGCGAGAGCGGCGAGCCTGCCAGGTCGCGGTGCCCTCGCCAGCACACCAGGCGCCGTGGGCCTGGACCTGGGCGAGCACCTCGGCCACGCCCTCGCCGCGCACGGCCGACGCCAGCAGCACGGGGGCCTGCCAGCCGTCGGCCGCGTCGAGGGCCACGGCCTCTTCGAGATCCCGGGCCAGGCGGGTCGCTCCCTCCCGATCGGCCTTGTTGACCACGAAGACGTCGGCGATCTCCAGCAGGCCGGCCTTCATGGTCTGCACTGTGTCCCCGCTCTCCGGGGTCAGCACCACCACCGCCGTGTCCGCGACCTCGATGATCGACAGCTCGGACTGGCCCACCCCCACGGTCTCCACCAGCACCAGGTCGAAGCCCGCCGCGTCGAGCAGGTCGACGACCTGTCCCGCCGCCCGGCAGAGGCCGCCCAGGTGCCCCCGGGAGGACAGGGAGCGCACGAACCCGCCCGGGTCCAGC